>NZ_VJZC01000009.1 GCF_009377185.1 Streptomyces spongiae | reverse complement strand
AAAAAAAAAACCGTGAGCGTGGTCCACGACAGACGCGGTCGTCCGGTGCCGAGCCCCAAGGCCTCGCGGGCGTACTCGAACCGGACCTCGGTCACGGTGACCGGCTGGGTACGGGCTTGCTCGCTCACGCAGCACCCCTTGTCTTGAATCGATTCATAAGACGGGATATCGAGCCGACCCTCTCACGGATGACCGAACGAAGCGTGTCCGACTGCGGCTCAAAAAAGTTCTGGCCGAAACTCTAGCCACGAAACCCGAACAGCGCTAGGTTTCCGTCAAGTGAACTTCTGGTTCGCACTGTTTTGCCTGGTTCCTATGGCCTTGGGTCACCCACTCCCGAGGCCGACCCTCGTCCCACCCGGCGCAAAATCACCGACGCGACACGGCTTGACGAGCGGGCCGACGGCCCGAACCATGACCGCCACGGATCTGAAAGGTTCCAAATCCGAGGACGGGCAAGGGCGTTGAGCGCCTCTTCAGCCCGATCAGTGTTCCGACCGGGACGTCTTTCTCCGCTCCCCACCGCGGCACCCGTCCCCCGCCGCGCACGAAAGACGCCCCGGCCCGCAGACCCATCTGCTCCCACGGCCTCGCCCGCCGGCAAGACCTCATACGGGACCGCCGAGCCGCGCGGCCCGTCCCCTGAACGAGAGGCCACACCGCCGTGCCTTCCGCCACCACACCGTCCCCGCCCTCCGTGCCCAGACCGGCCCCGGCCGCCGAGACCGGCGGCACCGGTCTCGGCACCCGGCTGGCCCTGATCGCGCTGGCCCTCATGTGGCCCACCCAGCTCCTGTCCCTCGCGGGCATGCTGGGAGGCAACGCCCAGGCGTCCGTGGCCCAGCACTTCCACACGACGGAGATCAGCTGGTTCATCCTGGTCAACGCCCTGGTCGCCACGGTCGTGACGCCGTTCGTCGTGAAGCTCGCCGACTTCTACGGCAAGCGCAACGCCATGATCGCCATCACCGCGCTCGGCCTGATCGGCGACATGGTCGCGGCCCTCGCCACGGACTACACCACGCTGCTGATCGGCCGCGGCATCGCCGGCTTCTACGGCCCCATCTCCGCCCTCGCCTACGCGTCCGTCCGTGAGCTCTTCCCGCCCAAGCAGGTCGGCACCGCGAGCGGAATGATCGGCAGCGGGATCGCCTTCGTGGCCCTCGGCGGCCCCTTCCTCACCGGCTGGCTCCTGGACTCCTACAGCTTCCGCGGCGTCCTGTGGGCCCTGGTGGTGGCCACCGCCATCGGGCTGGTGCTGCTGCTCACCGTCGTCCCCGAGACACCCCACCGCGTCGCGCGCACCAAGGTGAACTGGCTCGGCGGTGCCCTCCTCGGCGGCGGCGCGGCAGCCGCCACCTACGGCATCGGCAAGGGCGGCGAGTGGGGCTGGACGGACACCGACACCCTGGGCTTCGTCCTCGGCGGCATCGCGGCCGTGATCCTCTTCGTGGTGACGGATCTCAGGGCGGCCCACCCGCTCTTCGACCTGACCATGATGTCCCGCCGCCCCGTGTGGGCCGTCTTCCTGGCCACGGGACTGATCAGCGCGACGATCTACGGCACCGGAATCATCAGCCAGCTGCTCGTCCTCTTCCCGAAGATCCCCACCATCTCCGACGGCCTCGGCATGACCGCCACCCACTTCGCGATCATCGGCATCCCGGCCAGCATCCTCATCCTCCTCGTCGGCTTCGGCACCGGTGTCGCCCTGCGCAAGGTCGACTCCCGACTGCCCCTCGGACTCGGCGCGCTGCTCGCGGCCGCCGGCTTCCTGCTCCAGCGCCAGTGGCACTACACGGACATGCAGCTGATCCTGCTGGGCACCGTCTCCGCGGTCGCCATGGGGCTGATCGTCGCCTCCGTACCGGTGCTGATCATCGAGGCGGTGTCACCGGAGGAGCAGGCCACGGCCAACGGTCTGCAGGCCATGATCCAGGGCGTGCTCACCACCGTGATCACCCAGCTCGTCTACGTGATCCTCGCCCAGGACGGCGCGGTCATGCAGGGCACCCGGTTCTACCTCGACGCCGGATACAAGAACGCCATGCTCTTCGCCGCCGGGCTGGCCCTGCTGGGACTGCTCTCCGTGGCCCTCGTACCCCGGCTGAGGACGGCCCAGGACGTCGAGGCGGGCGAAGCCGCCCCCGTCTCCTGACACCGACCGGATCCGGGGCGGGCCGCCCGCCACGACCGCCCCGGATCCCCCCACGCACACGGTCACCACGCCCCCGTAGGAAAGGCAGGAACAGTTGATGCCCCGTCGGCAGTGGGTCGATGAAGAGGATGTCGCGCGGCGCCTGGACGCCATGTCCCTCAAAGAGAAGGTGACTCTGCTCACCGGCGGCGACGCCTGGACCCTGACACCGGTCGCCGCCGCCGGCCTCGCCTCCCTCGCCCTCTCCGACGGGCCCGTGGGCCCGCGTGGCACGTCCTTCGGCGGCGACACCCCGCCCGCCCTCCTCTTCCCGAGCCCCAGCTCCCTTTCCGCCGCCTGGGACGAGGACACCGCGTACGACGCCGGCCGTCTGATGGGCCTCAAGGCCAGGGAGATGGGCATCCACGTGCTGCTCGCCCCCACCGTCAACCTGCACCGAACCCCCTTGGGCGGACGCCATTTCGAGTGCTACTCGGAGGACCCGCTCCTCACCACCCGCACCGCGGTGGGCTTCATCAACGGCGTGCAGTCGACCGGTGTGGCCGCCACCGTCAAGCACTTCGTGGGCAACGACTCCGAGACCGAGCGGATGACCTATGACGCCCGGATCGACGAGAAGACGCTGCGCGAGACCTATCTCCCGCCCTTCGAGGCAGCCGTGCGCGAGGCCGGTGCCTGGGTCGTGATAGCCGCCTACAACTCCGTCAACGGCACAACCATGACGGAAAACACCGAGTTGCTGACGGGCGTCCTCAAAGAGGAGTGGGGGTTCGACGGGGTCGTGGTCTCCGACTGGCAGGCGGCCAGGTCCACCGAGGCATCGGCCCTGGCCGGGCTCGATCTGGTCATGCCGGGCCCCGACGGGCCGTGGGGCGCCGCGCTGCTGACCGCGGTCGAGGAGGGCCGCGTTCCCGAGGACGTGATCGACGACAAGGTCCGACGCATCCTGCGACTGGCCGCCCGGGTCGGAGCACTGGACGGCCTGGACACGCCGGAGACCGAACCCGTGCCCGACGACGTTCGCTCCCGCATACGGGATCTGGCCGTCCGCGGTTCCGTGCTGCTGCGCAACGACGGCATGCTGCCCCTGCGCCCCGACACGCTCCGCAAGGTCGCCCTCATCGGCCCCAACGCCGTCCGCTTCGCCCTGCAGGGCGGCGGCAGCGCCCACGTCACCCCCGAACACGTCGTCACTCCCCTCGAAGGACTGCGCCAGGCACTCGGGGACGACGTCGAGATCACCGTCCACCAGGGCGCCTTCCCGCATGCGACGCTCCTCCCGCTGGACGGTGACACCGCCACCGACCCCGTGACGGGCGAGCCGGGTGCACGACTGGAGTACCGGACGGCCGACGGCACTCTGCTCTCGGAGGAGCACAAGGCCCCCGCCCCGCACTGGTTCCCGCTGATCCTCGCCGACGAGGTCGACGAGCTGGTCGTACGCACCCGCCTCACGCTGCGGGAGTCCGGCACCCACCGGCTGTCCGTCCTCGGCCCCGGCCACATCACGCTCCACGTCCCGGGGCACGAACCGCAGACCCACGAGCAGCTCCAGGAAGACCACGACATCGGCTCGCTGCTGCTGTATCCGCCTTCACACACCTTCGGCTTCCCCGCCGCGCAGGGCGACACCGAGGTCGTGGTGCGCTTCCGGCCGCAGCGTCATCTCCCCTACCCCATCACGCTGTTGGGCCTCGGGTACGACACCCCGCACGGCACCGACGAGGAGGAGCTGGCCGCCGCCGTCACCGCTGCCGCGGACGCGGACGCCGTCGTCCTGATGGTAGGGAGCGACGCCCACACCGAGGCCGAGAGCGTCGACCGTACGACGCTCGCCCTGCGCGGACGGCAGGACGAACTCGTCGAACGGGTCTGCGCCGCCAACCCGCGCACGGTCGTCGTCGTCAACGCGGGCGCCCCCTTCCTGCTCCCCTGGGCCGACCGTCCCGCCGCCCTGCTGTGGTCGTGGTTCCCCGGCCAGGAAGGCGCGGCCGCCATAGCCGACGTCCTCACCGGCACCGAGCCCGGCGGCAGGCTGCCCACCACCTTCCCCGCCGCCGAGTCCGACGTACCCGTCCTGTCCACCCGGCCGGTCCACGGAGCACTCGACTACGCGGAGGGCGAACTGATCGGCTACCGCGGCTACGAGGCGGCCGGCACCGCACCTCTGTTCCCCTTCGGCCATGGACTGTCCTACACCACCTGGGACTACCAGGACTTCGTGGTCACCGGCGACATGGAGCGCGGGCTCACGATACGAGTCACCGTCCGCAACTCCGGTGAGCGCGCCGGACGCGAGGTGGTCCAGGCCTATCTGGAGCCGGCCGACGGCTCGGAGCCGCCGCGTCTCATCGGGTTCGCCCCCATCGATGCCGGACCGAGCGAGGCCGTGATCGCCACCGTGGCGGTGCCTCCCCGCGCTCTGGCCGTGCGGAGCGGGGAGGGCTGGGTGCCACGTCCCGGAGCGCACATACTGCGCGTCGGGCGCTCGGTGTCCGACATCCGGCTGACCGCCGCCGTGCCGAGGCCGGCATGATCGAGAGGACGCCCCCTGGAGGGGCCTGCGCCGACCCGAGTGAAGTACGGTCTGAACGTGAGCACACCACGCAGGCCCCGAGGTCCCTACCGCAAAGGCCTCGAACGCCGGGAGCAGATCCTGAAGGCGGCGCTCGACGTGTTCAGCGAGCACGGCGAGCGCGGCTCGTCGCTCAAGGAGATCGCCGACCGTGTGGGCATGTCCCAGGCCGGTGTGCTGCACTACTTCACCTCCCGCGAGGAGCTGCTGCTCGCCGTGCTGGCCGAGCGGGACGCCCTGGACGCCGAGGCGGTCTCCGATGCCGCGTCCCCGGGCGAGGCGATCGCCCGTACCGTGGCGCACAATGCCCGGCAGCCCGGTCTCGTGGACCTGTTCGTCACGCTCTCCGGATCGGCCTCCGACCCGGACCACCCGGCTCACGAGTTCTTCAAGCAGCGGTACGAACACCTGAGCACCCAGATCCGGAACGGTCTGGCCCAAGGCCAGGAACAGGACGTGGTGCGCGGGGACGTCAGTGCCGAGGCGATGGCCCGTCTGCTGCTCGCGGTGTCGGACGGGCTCCAGTTGCAGTGGCTGCTGGAGCCGAGCGTCGACATGACCGCCATGGTCGAGGTGTTCAACCGGATGTGCCTGGCCCTCGGGGATGTGCAGGGCACGGACGCCGGTTCCGCGGGCCCGTCCGCCGACCGCTCCCGCTGACCTCGGCCGGACACCGGCTCGGTCCCGGCTCCCGGCTCCTCTCCTTCGTCGCCGCACACGCGTACGTGCCGCGCACGCTCCTCGCCGCGCATCCGCCCCGTGCCTGTCCGGCGGTTCTCCGCCCCCTTCGTCCTTCACCACCCCAGCCCCGGTAGGCGCGCACACCGCCCACCGGTCTCCGGCCGCACCCGGACATCCGTCGTGCCGCCCTGCCCCCACACCCATCACCGGGACATCCACGCCCGGCGTCACCTCGTGAGGCGACGCCGGGCGGTCCCGGCCCGCGTGAAATCGAGGGAACACCCATGCAACGACTCACCGGCCGCCGCATCCTCGTCACGGGCGCCGCCTCGGGCATAGGCCGCGCGACGGCGCTCCGGCTCCTGTCCGAGGGAGCCCGGGTCGCGGCCACCGACGTCGCCGAGGACGGCCTCGCCGAAACCGCCGGGCTCGCCGCCGAGGCCGGCTCCGCCGAGCAGCTGAGCACCGCCGTACTCGACGTGTCCGACGAGACGGCGGTGCAGAGCGTCGTGGCGGGCACGGTCGCCGAACTCGGCGGGCTGGACGCCGTGGTCAACGTCGCGGGGATGCTGCGCGGCGCGCACACCCACGACTGCTCGCTCGACCTGTGGAACCGGGTCATCGCGGTGAACCTCACCGGAACGTTCCTGGTCACCCGGGCCGCGCTGCCCGCCCTGCTGGAGTCGGGCAACGGCGTGGTGGTCAACTTCAGCTCCACCTCGGCCCAGTTCGCCCACCCCTACATGGCCGCGTACTCCGCCAGCAAGGGCGGCATCCTGTCCTTCACCCACAGCATCGCCCAGGAATACGGCAAGCACGGCCTGCGCGCGGTCAACGTCAACCCCGGCAGCATCTCCAGCGGCATCACCGAGAACATCCACTCCCTCGTTCCCGAGGACATCGACTGGAGCCTGCTCGCCAAGCTCACCCCCGCCGTCGGCGACGGCTTCGGCTCGCCCGACGCCGTCGCCGGTGTGGTCGCCATGCTCGTCTCCGACGACGGCGCCTTCATCACCGGCACCGAGATCCGTATCGATGGCGGCACTCACCAGTAGCCGGCCGCGGGCACGTCGACATCCGGTGCCCGGCCCCTCCCCCTTTCCCGCACACGTACTCGACGTGCCCGCACGGCCGGAGGCCGAGATGACCCAGCACACCGACGAACTCCCGGCGGCCGAGGACGGCACACGGAAGCCCGGCGACGGCCCCGAACCGGTCAGCGGCCGGTTCATCACGCTCTACGTGCTCTCCTATCTGGGCCTGTACGTCGCGGTGATGACCCCGCTGCTGGTGTCGCTCGCGATGCGGCTGGAGACGATCGACCCGCAGGGCAAGACCAGCAGCCTCGGTCTGGTGGTGGGGCTGGGCACCCTGGTCGGCGTCGCGTCCGGTCTGGCGTTCGGGGTGCTCAGCGACAACACCACCTCCCGCCTCGGGCGCCGCAAGCCGTGGATTCTCGCGGGGATGCCCGTGCTGCTGGCCGGTGCGGCGTTGACCGGCGCCGGGACGTCGGTCTCCGTGCTGCTGGCCGGTTTCGTCGTCAGCCAGCTCGGACTGAGTGCCATCATGACGGCCCTGCTGGCGATGCTGCCCGACCAGGTGCCCGAACAGCAGCGGGGCAAGGTCTCGGGGCTGCTCGGCTTCACCGCGCAGATCGCCGGCGTGGCCGGGTTCCAACTCGCCACGCCGCTGCGGGAGTCCGGTGTGCTGCTCTTCCTCGTCCCCGCGGTCATCGCCTGCGTGGCACTGCTCCCCGTCGTCCTCTTCCTGCCGGACCGGCCCGTCCGGCGGCCGGCCGGTGACCGGCAGAGCCTCGCCGGCCTGCTGCGCGGTCTCGCCTTCAACCCCGTGCGGCAGCCTGACCTGGGCTGGGCCTGGGCCGGCCGGTTCCTGATCCAGCTCAGCCTGATGTTCCTGTCGACGTACCAGCTGTACTTCCTCACCGACCACCTCGACTACGAGCTGGAGAAGGTGACAGGCCTGCTCGCGCTCACCGGAGGGGTCGGGTTGCTGATGACGTCCGTCGGCGCCGTCGCCAGCGGCATCCTCTCCGACCGGTTGCGCCGCAGGAAGCCGTTCATCTACGCCGCCGCCACGGCGTTCGCTGCGGGCTTCGCCGTCATCGCCTCGGCCACCTCGTTCGCCCAGGTGTTCGTCGGCTCCCAGATCATCCTGCTGGGAGCGGGGGTCTTCGGCGCCGTGGACATCGCCCTCATCACCGACGTCATCCCCAACCGGGAGACCGAGGGCGCGAAGTACATGAGCGTCTTCGGCATCGCCGCCGCCCTGCCCCAGTCGGTGGCCCCGCTGATCGCTCCGTTCGTCCTCGCCGTCGGCGGCGGCGAGAACTACCCGCTCCTCTTCCTGAGCGCGGCGGGTGTGGCGGTGATCGGCGGGTTGACGGTCCGCCCGATACGGGGCGTGCGCTGACACGAAAAGCTAGCGTAATTCGGTTTTAATAATACGATGTGATCCCGGCCGTTCCCCGCGCCTTCCCGCCTTCCTGTCTTCCCGCCTTCCCGACGATCTCCGAGGAACCGGACCATGCCCCAGCCCCATCCCGAACTCGGCCTCGACCACAAGACCTCGCTGCTCTCCGGACGGGATCTGTGGTCCACCGAATCCGCCGAGGATGCGGGCATCCCCTCGCTCGTCCTGTGCGACGGACCGCACGGCGTCCGTCGCCAGCTGGCGGAGGCCGACCATCTCGGAGTCCACTCCAGCGAGCCCGCCACCTGCTTCCCGCCCGCCGTGTCCCTCGCCTCCAGCTGGGACCCGGACCTCGTGCGCCGTCTCGGTGAGGCGCTGGGACGCGAGGCCCGCGCCCTCGGTGTGGACGTCCTGCTCGGCCCCGGCGTCAACATCAAGCGCTCGCCGCTGTGCGGCCGCAACTTCGAGTACTTCTCCGAGGACCCCCTGCTGAGCGGCGTCCTCGGGGCGGCGCACGTCGAGGGTGTGCAGAGCCAGGGTGTCGGCGCGTCGGTCAAGCACTTCGCGGCCAACAACCAGGAGACCGACCGTATGCGGGTCAGCTCCGACGTCGACGAGCGCACCCTGCGCGAGATCTACTTCCCCGCCTTCGAGCGCATCGTCGAGCAGGCCCGGCCGGCCACCGTCATGTGCTCCTACAACCGCGTCAACGGCGTCCACGCGGCCGAGAACCACTGGCTCCTCACCCAGGTTCTCCGTGAGGAGTGGGGCTTCGACGGACTGGTCGTCTCCGACTGGGGCGCCGTGGGCGACCGCGTCGCCGCGCTGCTGGCCGGGACCGACCTGGAGATGCCGGGCAACGGCGGCGGCACCGACGCCGAGGTCGCTGCGGCGGTGGACCGGGGCGACCTGGACAGGGCCGTCGTGGACACCGCCGTCGGGCGGCTGCGGGCGCTGGCCGAACGGGTCCGGGCTCGGACCGCGCCGGGCGAGGCGGACCCGGGGGCGCAGCACGCTCTCGCCCGTGAGGTCGCCGCCGACTGCCTGGTACTCCTGAAGAACCGGGAGCGGACACTGCCGCTCACGCCGACCGGACGCGTCGCCCTCATCGGCGAGTTCGCGGAGACCCTGCGCTACCAGGGCGGCGGCAGCTCCCATGTCAACGCCACCCGCGTCGACAGCGCGCTGGGCCAGTTGCGCGCCCAACTGCCGGACGCCCACGTGGACTTCGCACCCGGGTACGACATCACGGGACAGGCCGACGCAGTACGGCTGCGCGAGCAGGCCGTCAGGCTCGCGGAGCAGGCGGACATCGCCGTACTCGTCGTGGGTCTGCGTGAGTCCGACGAGTCCGAGGGATTCGACCGCGAGCACATCGAACTGCCGGAAGACCAGGTCGACTTGATCCACGTGGTGGCCGAGAGGGCACGCCGTACCGTCGTCGTGCTGCTCAACGGCGGCGTGGTGAGCCTGGAGGACTGGCACGACGAGGTGGACGCCGTGGTGGAGGCCTGGCTACCCGGCCAGGCCGGCGGCGGCGCGATCGCCGATGTGCTCACCGGGCGGGTCAATCCGTCGGGCCGCCTCGCGGAGACCATCCCGTTCCGGCTCGCGGACACCCCGTCGTACCTCAACTTCCCCGGCGAGCAGGGCCATGTCCGCTACGGCGAGGGCGTGATGGTCGGCTACCGCTACTACGAGACCGCCGACGTGCCCGTCCGCTACCCCTTCGGCCACGGGCTGAGCTACACCACCTTCGAACAGAGCGGCTTCCAGGTCTCCGGCACCGGCCCGGACACGGCGAAGGCCACCGTCACGGTCACCAACACCGGCGACCGCTTCGGCAAGCACGTGGTCCAGATCTACGTCTCCGCGCCCAGGCGCCCCGTCAGCAGCCCGGCCCGGGAGCTGCGCGGATTCGCCAAGGTGGCTCTCGCACCCGGCGAGAGCACCAGCGTCGAGATCGACCTCGACCGCCGCGCCTTCGCCTACTGGGACATCACCCGCGACGGCTGGGCCGTCGCCGCGGGCGAGTACCAAGTGCAGCTCGGCGAGAACGCGCACGACGTCGTCGCCCACGCCACACTGCACCTCACCGGGGACGAGCTGGCGAAGCCGCTCACGATGGACTCCACCGTCGGCGAGTGGTTCGGTCATCCCGCCGTCGGTCCGGCCCTCACCGAGGCGATGATGGCCGGGATGACCGAGGAACAGGCTGCCGCCGCAGCGGAGAACGCGGACGCGATGCGCATGATCCAGTCCATGCCCATGCGCCAGTTCCTGGGCTTCCTGCCGGCCCCGCTGCCCGAGGAGTTCCTGGAGCGGCTCATGGGGATGAGCGCCGTTTCCGCGTGAGCGCCGCGCAGGCGTCTTGCGTACGGCGGGCCGACGGAGGCGGCGGACGACTGGTTCGGCACGGGATCCGTCGATCACCGCCGTGCCGTCGGTGATCGACGCGGACAGCCGATGAGGAACGTCTACGTGGGCGTTGCCGGACGGCGGCGCGGTTTCCATCCCCGGCGGGGCACCGAATCGATGAGGGCGCGGGTGTAGGGGTGTTGCGAACGGTCCAGCACCTCGGTCGTTGTTCCGCGGTCGACGACGCGGCCTTGGCGCATCACCACGATCTCGTCCGCGATGTGGGGGACGACGCCCAGGTCGTGGGTGATGAACAGGTAGGCGACCTGGGTCTGTCGGCGGATGTCCTGGAGGAGGGTGAGGATCTGGGCCTGGACAGAGACGTCGAGTGCGGCGACCGCCTCGTCCAGGACAAGCAGCCGGGGCTGGACGGCCAGCGCGCGGGCGATGGCTGCGCGCTGTCTCTGGCCTCCGGAGAGCGAGCGGGGTCGTGAGATGGCCTGCTGCGGATTCAAACCGACTTGCTCAAGCAGTTCCGTCATCCGCGCTGTACGGGCGGAGCCGCGCAGGTCGGTGTGGAGGGCGAGGACTTCGGTGATGCTGTCGCCGATGCGCTGGTGCCGGTCGAGCGAGGTGTAGGGGTCCTGGAAGACCATCTGCACGTGCTGGGCGAAGCGGCGCCGTTCGGTGGTTCGGGCCCGGGGACCGGGGGGTTGGCGGCCGGCGAGCAGGATCGTGCCGGTGGTCGGCTGTTCCAGCCCGGCGATCATCCGGGCAGTGGTGGTTTTCCCTGATCCGGATTCACCGACCACGGCGAGCGACGCACCCGGGGTGAGAGTGAGACTGACGTCGTCGACGGCGGTGAAGTCACCGAACGTCTTGCGCAGGCCGGTGGCTTCCAGGATGGCCCCAGGAGTGTGCTCAGGCATCACTGGTGCTCCTCTCCGCGGCGCCTGCCGCTGCCCGGGGATGGTGGGGGAAGTGGCAGGCTGCTTGTCCGCTGCCGGCGGGGAGCAGGGCGGGGTGCTGTGTCGTGCAGGTGTCCCGGGCATCGGGGCAACGGGGCGCGAAGGCGCAGCCCGGGCCGGTCTCGAAGGCTGACAGGGGTCTGCCCTTGATGGCCGTCAGCTTCTTGCCGGGGCCGCCCAGGTCGGGGCGGGAGGCCATGAGGGCGCGGGTGTAGGGGTGCTCGGCGTCGGAGAGATGGCCGGAGGGCAGTTCCTCGACGACGGAGCCGGCGTACATCACGGCGATGCGGTCACAGACGGCGGCGGCGAGGGCCAGGTCGTGGGTGATGAACAGCATGGCCAGGCCCCGTTGGAGGCGGGTCTCGTCGATGATGGCCATGACCTCGGCCTGAGTGGTGACGTCCAGGGCGGTGGTGGGCTCGTCGGCGAGCAGCAGTCGGGGCTCGGTGAGCAGCGCGGCGGCGATCATCACACGTTGCAGCAGGCCGCCCGAGAGCTCCGAAGGACGCTGACGCAGTCTGCGGGCCCCATCGGCGATGCCGACCTCTCCCAGGAGCGCGGCGGCCCGGGCCTCGGCCACAGCGCGGCGGACGCCTCGGGTGGTCACGAGGCCCTCGGTGAGGAAATCGCCGATGGTCCGTACCGGATTGATGTGAGCCCGCGGATCCTGGAAGACCATGGCGATCTCGTGAGACCGAATTCCGCGCAGTGCAGCCGGCGCCATGGCGGTGAGCGACCTCCCGTCGAAGCGGACCTCTCCTTCGACTCGGGCTCCTTGCGGCAGCAGGCCGAGCACCGTGCGGGCGGTGAGCGACTTGCCGGATCCCGATTCGCCGACCAGCCCCAGCGCGGCGCCGGCCGGTATGGCGAGGTCGACCCGGTGCAGCACGGTGCGCCGTCGGCGGTCGCCGGTCAAGGTGACGTGAAGGTTCTTCACTTCCAGGAGAGCGTGGGTCCCGGTCATCGGTTGTCTCCCAGGAGCCGTTGGGACAGACTGCCGCCGAGAAGGTTGCAGGCGATGACGAACACGACGATCACCACACCGGCATACAGGGACTGCTCGGGTCGGCCGGCCAGGATGCCGGTGGAGCCGTTCGCGACCATCAGTCCCCACTCGGCGGTCGGGGGCTGGACGCCCAGACCGATGAAGGAGAACGCGGCCACGTCCAGCAGTGCGTAGCCGTAGGAAGTGGCGATCTGGACCAGGACCAGAGGCAGCAGATTGGGCGTCAGATGGCGCAGGCAGATGCGTCGGCCGGAGACTCCGAGCATCCGCAGGGCGGAGACGTACGGCAGTTGGCGCTCACGCAGGGCGGCGCTGCGGACCACCCGCCCGATGAAGGGCAGATAGGCGACGGACAGCGTCACCACGGCCACGGTCAGGCCGGCGCCGAACATGGCAGCGACGACCACGGCCAGGATCAGGCCGGGGAAGCCGAAGACGATGTCCAGCAGGGCGGAGACCAGCCGGTCGTACCAGCCGCCGAGCCAGGCGGCGCTCACCGCGAGGGCGGTGCCGACCAGACCGGCGGTCAGGGTGACGAGTGCCGGTGCCAGGAGGCTGGAGCGGGCGCCGTACAGCAGCCGCGAGAGAATGTCGCGGCCGGCGTCGTCCGTGCCGAGCCAGTGAGCGGAAGAGCTGGGCTGGTAGACAGCGGTCGGGTCGACGGCGTTGGGATCGTAGGGCGCGATCAGCGGGGCGAACACGGCGGTGAGAACCGTCACCGCGACGACCGACCCGGCGACGATCAGCACACATCGCCCACGGATCAGGCCGCGCAGTCGGCCCAGCCGTGTGCTGCCGCGGCCGAGCGCGGCGATCTGGTAGGTGCTCATGAAGTGCCTTCCAGGGAAACACGGTGGTCGAGCGCGACGGTGACCACATCCACGAGGGTGTTGATCGCGACGAACACGACGACGGTGATCAGCGCCAGAGCCTGGACCACCGCGAGGTCCTGTTTGGCCGCGCTCTGGATCAGCAGGGCGCCGATGCCGTTGATGCCAAATGCCTGTTCCACGACAGCGCATCCGGCGATCAGCCCTGCGACGGCGACGCCGGCGACGGAGAAGATCGGTCCGGAGGCGTTGCGCAGGATGTGTTTGCGCACGACGACCCGTTCCGGGATGCCCCGGGCGCGCGCGGTCTGGACATGCTCCGAGACGAGTTCGGTACGCACCGCGGACCGGGTGACCTGGGCGACGTACGCGGTCCAGGCCGCGGCGAGGGCGAGCGCGGGCAGGGTGAGGTGCTCGACGCGCCCGGCGAAGCCGCTGCCCGCGCCGTAGGCCGGGAACCATCTCCACTGCACGGACAGCCACCAGATCAGCAGCACCGACATCACGAACGTGGGCACGGCCATGAAGGCGGTGGTCACCGCGGTCACCACGGTCTCGCCGAGACCGCCGCGCAGGGCCGCGACGGTCCCCAGCACGACACCGGGAACGATGATGAGGACGGCGGCATAGGCGATCAGGAAGAGGGTGTTGCCGATGCGGCCGGTCACCAGGTGAGTGACCGAGTCCCGGTAACTGAGGGACTGACCGGCGTCGCCGTGCAGCATCCCGCTCAGCCAGCGCCAGTACCCCTGGAGGAAGGGATCGTCGAGGTGGTACTGGCGGTGGATCTCTGCGAGCAGGTGGGGATTGGGCGGTTTGCCCCCGCCGATCAGCAGCGTGGCGGGATCGCCGGGTGCGACGAACAGGGCGCTGTAGACGGCGATGCTGGCGACGAGCCCGGTGACGACCAGCATCGCCGTGCGGCGGGCGATGAACCGCCAGATCATGAGGCTGTCTCGCCTGTGCCGCCGAGGTAGGCCGCCCAGGGCATGTTGATGTAGGCGAAGGACGCCGGGGCACCGCTGAGCCGCTTGTTCAGGAACAGGCGCTCGTACGGGGAGGCGATGGAGAGGACCGGCAGGTCCTTGGTGTACAGCGCCTGGGCGCGGACGAACAGTTCCGCCGACGCGTCGGGGTCCAGCGTCGCCTGGGCCTGTCGCTGGAGTGCGGTGACCTCGTCGTTGCTGTAGCGGACCCAGTTCAGCGGCGAGTCCGGTGAGGTGAACAGCACCGCGTAGGAGAGCGGGTCGGGGATCTCCACGTATCCGAGAACGATGGTCGCGTCGAGGCCCTGGCGGAGGGAGGGGTCGTAGAACAGGCCCGACATCTGTGTGGGCTGGAGCTGCTTGATGACCAGCGACAGGCCGATCTTCTTGGCCGCGGCCTGGAGGAAGGTGAGGATCTGCAGGGACTGCTGGTCGCCCGCCGCTGCCGCCACGGTGATGGTGCGCTGCTTCGGGGCGGCCTCGGCGACGAGCTTCTCGGCCTTGCTGATATCGACATCGGGGACGGCCGGCAGCCGGTCGTAGCCCTTGGCGTACACGGACGCAGCCTCGGACTTCTTCCACACCAGTGAGGGGATGAAGGTCTTGAGTTTCTGGGCTGCGCCGTCGTAGACGTTCTTCACCAGGGCGTCACGGTCCAGGATCAGGGAGAGCGCCTGGGTGATCCGGTGGTCGGCGAGCGGGGAGGAGCCACTCATCGGGTAGAGGAACACCGTTTGCGTGGATGGGCCGTAGTGAAGGGTGCCGGCGTCAGAAGCACGCAGAGCCTTCGCGACGGTGGAGGATATCTCGTAGCTGCCGTCGACCTGCCCGGACAGCAAGGCGCTGGTGAGTGTGCTGCTGTCGGTGATGAACTTGAAGGTCAGCTTCTTGACCTTGGGCCGGAGAGAGGTGTCCCAGTAGCGGGCGTTGCGGACCGCCGTGATGGATTCGCCGGATTTCCAGCCGCTCAGCTCGAAGGGCCCGGTGCACATCAGGCCCCCCTTGGGGGTGCCGTAGTCGGAGCCCGCCTTCTTCAGGTACGACGCCTCGCTGACCGCGCCGAACCCGTTGACCAGGTACTTCAGGAACAGTTCGTCGGGGGCTTTGAAGCGGATGGTCACCTGATGGTCACCGCTGGCCTTGATGGTGGTGACACTTGCGAGGACCTGGGCGTTGACGCTCTGGGTGGCGGCTTCGCGCTGCCGGGAGAGGCTGGCGACGACGTCGGTGGCGGTCATGGGGTTGCCGTTCCAGAACGTCACGTCCTTGCGGAGGTCGAGGACGAGGGTCTTCGCGTCCGGACGGTGCCAGGCGGTGGCGAGGCCGGGCGCGATGGAGTAGTCGGGCCTCAGCCTCAGCAGTGGATCGCAGAGGTTGGCCTCCACCGTGTTGGGCGAGTAGTCGCCGACCTTGGCCGGGTCGAGAGTGATCGGCTCGCCCATCGGCAGGTTCCAGGTCACCTCGTCCAGGACGCCGGTGGCGGCCGGGGTGGTGCTGGTCAGCTTCAGGGCATCGGGGGAAGCGGAGCCGGAGGACGTGTCGGCGCCGGACGTACAGGCGGAGACGGTCAGCAGGGTGGACAAGGCGGTGAGCGTGAGGATGGATCTGTGGGCCTGCATAGCGGCGCTCCTAAGGGAGTGGTGTGGTTCGGCCTGGGGCTACGGAGCGCGTGTGGGGACGCGAGAAGAGCGGAAGGAATCAGATCAACACGGGGATGCCGAGGGCGGGAGCACCGTGAGGGTGAGCCTTGAGGGGTGAACGCCACCGGTGCGCAGGGTCTGGGTACCGGGTTTGGTGGTGACGGCTGTCCAGGGGTTCTCGCCGGTGCCCGTCGTCGGGAGGTACAGGGGGAAGTCACTGGCGGCGAGGATCAGAGCGAGCCGGTGTCCGTGGCGCAGTCGGTAGCCGGTGTGCCCCAGGTCGATGGAGATCGCCTCGTCGCTCCCGACGGTGGCTTCGGCGCTGACCTGGCCGCGGACGATCAGACGGGCGTCGCCGTCGGGGGCCAGGTCGAGGAGCTTTGCGAACACGTCGAAGACGGGGGCCGTGCTGGTGACGTGCACCTCGACGGTCACCGGGCCCGCCAGATCGAGTGGACCGGAGGATGCCGGGGCGGTGAAGGCAAGTACGTCTTCGCGTGCGGCGACGGGCGCGAAGTCGGGATGGGTGTGAAGGTGCGCGAATGAGTTCTCGACCAGGGAGGGAACAGGTTCGTCCGGGTCATGGACCCACTGTGCGGACCGCTCCTCGGTGGGCGGGGTCCGGGTGAGAGCGCCGCCGGGCAGCGCATGTGCCGCGGTGGCCGGGTCGGCGAGCCAGAAGGTGCGGGTGTCGCTGCCCGGCGGCGGCCACGCCTCCGCGGTACGCCACCCCTGGTGGCCCAGCTCCCAGCGGACCCTGGGCAGATCCGTGGCCGGCCGGTCCTCCTTCAGGAAGACATCGAAGAATTCGATGGCGGGGTCGGTGTAGCCGGGAAGCATTCTCTCCAGTGCGGCTTCGTCGGCGTTGTGGTCGTCCTCGTCGGCGACCGGCGCATGCCCCAGCCAGTAGTTCTCGTGGTCGACGGCGCCGGCCCACAGGTATTGCGTGGCGGCCCAGGCGGGGCGGGAGGCGAGTTCGGCGTGATCCCGCATGTGGGCGGCACCGATGTTGTCGTACCAGCCGACGCAGTGGAGCACCGGCACAGGCAGGGCGTCGAAGGGGTCCGGCCCGAGCCGGGTGGGCATGCCGGCATGCCGGGGTGCCAGCAGATCGAACCAGAGCGAGCGGGCGCCGATGGCCCGGAACGCCTGCTCGTACTGGTCGATGACCGGGCGCCGGGTGCGGTCGGGCTCGTAGTCGTAGGTGTCGTTGTCGATCCAGTGGTGGGCGAAGTACTCCACGCCCTCCAGCCACACCGGGGGATCGGGCTGTCCCGGCCCAGCGGCTTTCCAGATGCGGTTGAAGTCGGCACTGGTCATCCGGGGAACGATCGCGCGCAGCGCGGGATGCCGGGCGGCGACCGCCGCCCACTGGGTGAATCCGTAGTAGGAGTCGCCGAACATGCCGACCCGTCCGTCGGACCAGGCCTGATGGGTGATCCAGTCGATGGAGTCGTAGCCGTCCTGGGGCTCCTGCAGGAACGGCAGCGTGGTGCCACCGGAACGGAACTTGCCGCGGACGTCCTGCACGACGAGGGCGTAGCCGCGGGCGGTGAAGCGGCGGGCGATGCCGTCGACGAAGACGTACCGGCTGTTCTTGTCGTAGGGCAGACGGATCAGCACGGCAGGATATGTGGCTTGGTCCGCGCCCGCGGAAGGCTCGGGAAGATACACGTCGGTGGCGAGCCGGACACCGTCGCGCATACGGGCGAGGTGCTGGCGGGCACCGGAGGTGAAGGGTGCGGGGCCGACCCGCTGGAAGGTGAAGGGCATGGATGTCTCCCGCCGAACTTTATACAACGGCGTTATGAAACAATGTTGTATGACACCCTGACACTGGTTCGCCCACCGGTCAACACCCTTCGAGGATGCTCATGCCCATTGAGGTAGACGAAGCCCGGCGACTCGACGAGATCGCCGTCGCCACCATCCAGGTCGCCCGCGAACGCGGTGTTCGCGCGGCCACCATTCGCGCCGTGGCGCAGCGGCTCGGCGGCTCCACCGCCATGGTCACCAACTACGTGCCCAGCCGCGCCGATCTGATGATCAACGCACTGCGCCATGCGGAAGACCTCTGGAAGCAGGAGCTGGAGGATGAGGTACTGGACGGACTCGACGGCATGGAGCGGCTGACCGCACTCATCCGCTGGATGTGCACCACCACACAGGACGACGAGGTACTGCGCCGCCTGTTGATGGAGATCCTCAGCGAGGGCCCCAAGGCGGGCGCCGCCGTGGAACGCGTACGTTCCGCGATGGCGCGCAGCAATCACGAAGAGATGAGACTCATGGTGGCGAATGCGGGGCTGCGTGACACCGAGCTGGCCGCGGATGTGCTGCACCTGCTCGTGCGGGGCTGCTGGCTGTCGATGCTGGAGTCCCCGCAGGACTGGTCGACCGACCGCAGCACCCGGGCGGCGCTGGCCGTGCTCGAACTTCTGCGAGGCCCCGAGGGAGAGACGCCCGCGAGCTCTTGACAGCCACAACGACAGTCGGAATCCTGAGCCGACATGCGACATGGTTATATAACACTGTTGTTTCTGGGGTCCTGGCCCCCCATCGGCCGCGCCGCTCACCGGCGGGACCGCATGCCACCGTCGTCAGCGCTCACAGCAGAGGCCGCCCATGCACACCCAAGATCCCGCTTCTGAACTGTGGCAGCTCGGTGCCACCGACCTCGCCGCCGCCATCCGGGCTCGCAAGGTCTCCGCCGTCGAGGTCACACAGTCCTGCCTGAACCGCATCGAGGCGACGAACCCGTATCTGAACGCCTTGGTCGAGGTCCGCCCCGAGGAGGCCCTCGACCAGGCCCGGCGGGCGGACGAGGCCGTCGCGGCGGGAGCCGATCTCGGCCCCTTGCACGGAGTACCTGTCTCCACCAAGATCAATACCGCTCAGCGGGGCCACGCCACGAGCCACGGTGTGCCCGCGTTCGCCGGTGACCTCGCGGCGGACGACGCCGCGTGCGTAGCGGCACTGCGCTCCGCGGGCGCCGTGCTGCTCGGCCGCAGCAACGCGCCCGCCTTCTCCTACCGCTGGTTCTCCACCAACGAACTCCACGGCCGCACGCTCAACCCGTGGAACCCGGCCCTGACCCCCGGCGGCTCCAGCGGAGGCGCGTCCAGCAGCCTCGCCGCGGGGATGACCCCGATCGCGCAGGGCAATGACATCGGCGGCTCGATCCGGTATCCGGCCGGCTGCTGCGGCGTGGTGGGTGTCCGGCCCACAGTCGGGCGGGTGTCCGGGTGGACTCCGCCCAAGTTGGTGGACACCCCGGAGGGTCCCGTCCCCCTCGACATGCCGCCCACCGTCCAGGCCTTCGCAGTCGAAGGCCCTCTCGCCCGCACGGTGGCGGACGCCCGGCTCACGCTGCGCGCGATGACCACCGGTGACCTGCGTGACCCCTATGGCGTCCCCTTGCTGCCGGACACCCGCCCTGGGGCCGGGCGGCTGGTCACCCTGGTCCGAAGCGTAGGGACCGTCCGCAACCACCCGGCCGTCGACCGTGCGTTGGACGTCGCCGCGGCACACCTGGCCGACGCCGGCTACGAGATCGAGGAACACGACGGACTGCCGCTGCTCGCCGAGGCGGCGCGCGTCTGGTCACTGCTCCTCTACGAAGACTTCCGTCTCACGCTTCCACTGATCGAGCAGGTCGGCGATCCCGACATTCGGGAGTCCCTGCGGCTGTCCTTCGCCGCGGCCGCAGCCGTGTGGGGCGAGCGCCCGACCCTTGACACGTACATCGGCGGCTGGGCGCGCCGCGGCTCGCTCATCACCGCACTGCAGGAACTGCTCGGCGCCGACCGGCTCCTGCTCACGCCTGTCTCCGCGGAGCCGGCCTTCGAGCAGGACGCCGATCTGGTCTCCGTCGAGCGTGCGGCTGAACTCGTCGCGGCTCAGTGGCCGATGACAGCTGTGCCCGTGCTCGGCTTTCCCGCTGTCAGCGTTCCGGCCGCGCTCGTCGACAACCTGCCGGTCAACGTCCAACTCATCGGTGGCCGGTTCGAGGAGGAGCGCCTACTCGACGCGGCACAGGCCATCGAGGATCGCACCTCGCCAGGGTTCCCGCGGACGGCCCCGGATTCCGCCCTTCAGTGACATTCGCGCTGAAGCCGCCCCAACAGCAGGGAACTTGACGCGGGATCGGCTGGAATCGACTGCATGCGGCGGGCAGACGGGCCCGGTGCCTCATGGGCGGCGCGGGCGCGCTCCCCTCCTCCTCTTGGGCCCGGCACGAGTTCACGCGAGGGAAATCTGTCGAAAACCTAGCGCTGTTCGGCATTAGGGAATAGGGTTCCGGCCAACCGCGATCCGGTGAACAGGCGCAGCCCCCATCAGCGGGCACCCCTGCGCCGCTCCGCCTTGCCGGACATCCGCCCAGACCCTCTGCTCCGCGCCCGGCATCCGACGCGCGCTCATGGGAGACCGCACATGCACAGACCGAGAAACCTCTTCCGCGCTGTATACGTCGCGCTGACCGCCGCGCTTCTCGCCGCCGGGACCGCCGCACCCTCCGCAGCCGCCGACCTCGACGACTCCCGGCCGCCCCACGGCTGCCGACTGGAGGCCGGACGTACGACCCTCACCGTCTCCTCGGGCGGACTCGACCGTGTCGTGGTGGTCTACGTGCCGCGTCGGGACGCGGGCCGCGGCGATCTGCCCCTGGTGCTCAATCTGCACGGAAGCCAGGGCGCGGCCACCTGGCAACTGGACGGCAGTCAGCTGGAGGAGACCGCCGAGAGCGAAGGCTTCCTGGTGGCGGCACCCCAGGGCGCGATGGTCCTGGGCGCCGGATACCAGTGGAACGTCCCCCATGTCACCGACGGCGACGGGCCGGACGACGAGCAGTTCCTCACCGACACGATCAAGGCGCTCGTCCGCACCGGTTGTGCCGACGAGCGCAGGGTCTACGGGACCGGGTACTCCGGCGGCGCCCGCATGGTGTCCCAGTACGCCTGTGACCACCCTGGGCGTCTGGCCGCGATCGCGGGGGTCGCGGGTCTGCGGGCGGGTGCCCCGGCCGCAGGAGCCGACGGTGGACCGGCGCCCGATCCCCGGACGTGCTCCCCCGACCGCCCTGTTCCGGTCCTGTCGTTCGCCGGCACCGGCGACCAGATCAATCCGTTCGCAGGGGGCGGCTCCCCCTATTGGGGCTACGGCGCCGTCGCGGCCCAGGACCGGTGGGCGGCCCTCAACCACTGCCGTCGAGGCCCTCAGGACACCCAGGTCACCGAGCACGTGACCCGCATCGACCACTCCGCCTGCCGCGGGGGCGCGGATGTCGTCCTGTACGCCATCGAGGGCGGCGGCCACACCTGGCCGGGCGCGACCGTACCCTGGCCACCCGTCCTGGGCACGGTCACCCAGGAGATCAGCGCCAACCAGATCATGTGGCGGTTCTTCCGGGACCACAGCCGCGCCTGAGCGCTCGTACCGGCAGGTGCTCGGGGCCGGGCTCCCGCGTCGGCGGCGGCCTCGCCGTCTGCCACGCCTCTCCGGCCCCCAGCACTCAACAGCCTGCCGGCCTCGCCGTCGTCCGCGTCATGTGCAGGCGGGCATGATCTGCTCGGCGTATGTCCTCAGCTGGTGGTGCTGGATCTCCGCCGCCTCCTCGCCCGGCAGCGCCTGGGCCCAGAACTCCCATACCAGCCAGTCCAGTTCACCACCGCACGTGTTCCGCAGTTCCTCGACCTGGTCCCGCACCTGGTCCGCGGTACCGCAGAAGAGGCCGCCCGCCTCGTACATGCGGCGCGTCAGGGCCCGGGCGTCCTCCAGGCGCATCATGCGGTGCGGGTCGTCGTCCGGGGTGCGGAGGCCCTCGTTGATGCCGAACTCCTGGAAGAAGTTCTGGAACCAGTAGCCCGACGTCCGCACCGCGAGGTCGAAGGCCTCGTCGAAGGTGTCGCCGATGACGATCTTGCGGACGGCACCGATGCCCTGCCCGAGCCGGAGGTCGCGGCCGTGCTCGCGGGCGCTGTCACGGTACAGATCCGCGGCCGTGCGCAGTAGGTCCCGGTTGCCGGAGTGCAGCAGTGTGCGTCCCTTGCGGGCGGACTCGATCGCGGTGGCGGGTGAGCCCACGGTGGGGATGAAGATCTGCGGCCTGCGGAGTGGTTTGGGGAGGACTCCGACCCGGCGGACGGTGCCGTCGGCGTCGACCTCGCCCGGGCCGCCGTACGCACGGGTCCAGTCGGCCACGGGCCAGTTCGGGATGCCGGTGGCCGGGAACGGTACCTGGAAGTGCTTGCCGTCGTGGTGGAAGGAGTCCTCGTCCCAGGCCCGTTCCACCAGGGAGAGGTATTCGTCGAAGATCTCCCGGTTGCGGTCGTCGGCCCCCGGCTGGAAGGCGGAGACGGACTCGTCCTGGGCGAGTGTCTGCATCCAACGGGTCTGGTAGCCGCGGGCGAAGCCCACGCCGAGCCGGTCCGGGAACATGTGGGTGAACAGCGCGATGTCCTCGGCGACGCTGATGGGGTTGTGCGCGGGAAGGATGATGGACAGCGGGACGAACATGATCTGCTCGGTCCGCGCCGCGAGCTTCGCGTAGAGCAACAGGTTGTTGGGCACGCTCTCACCACCCTCCGTCTGAAAGTGGTGCTCCGTGCTGCCGAAGGCGTCGAACCCGAGCCCGTCGGCCCAGTGAGCCAGGCGCTCATAGCCGGTCAGCATGGAGTGGTAGGCCTCGGCGTCCCGCCCGATCGGACGCCTGGCGCTTCGCTCCTCGGGCGTCACGGGGATGGTGGTGGACGGCATCAACAGCGTCTTCACTGGGTCCTACCTTCTCTTGGTGCGGGGCCGAACCGGTCTGCTCCCCCGGTCACTTCGGCCAGGCCCGTGTCCGCCCGTGCCTCGACCCGAGAAGCTTGGAACAGCCCGTTCCACATGAAACAGGATGCCCCATCTCGCGGCTTGGGGCAAGATGCCCCATCTGCTAGCGTCACCGCCATGACCAGGTCGGCCGGTGCACCCAACCCGCAGGTGGCCCGCTCCCGCGCGGCGGCGCTGAACGCCGGCCGGGAGCTTCTCGTGTCCGGCGGCTGGGACGCGGTCACCTACGTGACCGTCGCGGAGCGCAGCGGGGTGGGCCGCACCACGCTCTACCGGCACTGGCCGACGATCGAGCAGTTCCTGCGCGACCTCCTGCTGAGCCAGTGTGCCGTTTCCCATCACTCCCCCGCCGGCGACACACGCGAGGACCTCATCGCGGAACTCGACGGGTTCCGACTGCAGTTGTACGACCCGGCAGTGGTGCGGCCCATGGTCACGATCATGGAACGGGCATCACACGACCCGGAATTCGCCCACCTGGGCGGCGAGTTGTACACGACCTGCTCACACACCGTCGCGCAGATCGTCCAAGCGGCTCAGGAGAACGAGGAAGTCGACGGAACGCTCGACATCTCACGGGCGGTCGCGGAACTGTCGGGCCCCCTCCTCTTCCACCGGCTCCTCGGCCGCGAAGACACGACCCGCGAGTTCGTCATCGGCCTGGTGGACGACTTCCTGCGTGCCCACCGCCCCGGCACCGACAGCGGGTGACACCCACTCGCCCACTGCCGGGTAGCAGCATCGGTGGGCGGTCCTACCCTTGCCGACGTGACACTTTTCGAGGTGAATCCTGCCGAAGCGGACGACGGGTACGCAGGTGCTGTTCCCGGCGCCCCGGCCGGTCCGCTCCTGCGCCCCCAGTCGCTGCTGCTCGCCTTCCTCGGCGATCACATCCTGCAGAAGGGCCCGTTGTGCGTGTACTCGGGCAGCGTCATCGACGTGCTCGGGCGCGTGGGCATCGGGGAGCAGGCCGTCCGCTCCACCCTGACCCGCATGGTGAACCGCGGGCTGCTGCGACGGCAGCGGCACGGGCGCCGCATGTACTTCGGTCTGACCCCGCACGCGACGCGGATCCTCCACGACGGCCACGCCCGCGTCTGGCGCACCGGCGCGGTCAACGACGACTGGAACGGAAGTTGGACCCTGCTCAGCTTCTCACTGCCGGAGGACTGGAAGCGCCAGCGCCACGCCCTGCGTTCCCGGCTCGCCTGGGCCGGCTTCGGCCCTCTGTACAGCGGGCTGTGGATCGCCCCGGGCGACGTCGACGTCTCCGAGATCGTCGCCGAACTCGGCATCGCCGCCCATGTCAAGATCTTCCACGCGCGCGCGGACACCACCACCGACATCGACGTGATGATCCGCGACACCTGGGACCTGGAGACGATCGCCGCCCGCTACACGGCTTTCGAGCGACGCTGGATCACTCACGTCGGTGATCGCTCCGGCGACCCGCTGTCCACGCACCTTCGTCTGGTCGCCGAGTGGCTGGGCACCATCCGCACCGATCCCCGGCTGCCCGCCCGGCACCTGCCGGCCGACTGGCCCGCCCGGTCGGCGGAAGAACTCTTCCGCCGCGTCGCGGACCGGACGTCGGAGGCTGCCCACCGTGTGTCCGCCGACCTGCTGGAGACGGCGCCCCTCGCGTCCGCCTGAGCGGTCTCCGCGCCGACCGGTGTCCCCCTGGGAGCGTCAGCGCCCGGGAGGAACACCGACGGTGGCGGCGACGTACTCGAAGGCCCGGTTCTCCAGGAGTCTCCTGAGCTCATGGGCCAGTTCCCGGGCCGCCTCGCCGCGCCAGTCCGCCGGCAGCAGCACGGTCGGCAGGCCGGGGTCCAGGTAGGGGAAGCGCATCCACTGTTCGAGAGCCAGGGTGTGGACGGCGAAGGCGTCGCCGGGTTCGCAGTCGCCCCCGGCCTCCCGGACGGCGGTCAGCACCGGGGACCACGCGCGCAGGTAGGTGTCGTACGCGAGGGCGAGTCCCTCCAGGTTCCAGGCGCGGCGGGCGAGCGCGGGGGTGTCGCCGAGACCTTCGTGACGGGCGGTGAAGGCGTCGACGTACTGCTCCAGGCCGAGTCGGCGCACCCACTTCAGAACCGAGGGAAGGACCCGGGCCGGAGCGATCCACAGCCCGCTGTCGAGCTGGCCCATGCCGAGCCAGACGAGTCGCTTGCGCAGGGTGTACCGCTTCTCCCGCTCGGCCTCGGGGACGGAGAACGAGACGATGACCCAGCCGTCCTCCAGCGGGGCCGGCTGCCGCGGGGCGTAGACGACCTCGTCGCCCTCGTCGAAGACGAGCCGCGCCTTGGCCGTCGCGGCATAGCCGCGGACCGTGCCGCGTCGCTGCGGCATCAGCAGGTCGCGGCGGGTCATCCGGTCCACGGCCGAGCGTGTCGCCTGGGCCGGCACTCCCAGCCGCTCCATGAGCGTGATCAGGTCGGCCACCGAGGACCAGCCCCCCAGCAGCCGCGAGTAGCGCCCGTAGACGGCCAGGATCAGCAACTGGGTGCTGTTCTTGGCCTCGTCCTGCGGCAGATCCACGCGCAGCCCCATCCCTCGCCTCTCCTTCTGCGGCGCCGCGCCCTCGTTTCCCGCCCGGGGACTGCACACCTCCCGGATTCTATGCCGGACGTCTTCCGACCGGCGTTGATCCGACATAATCTGCCTTTCGGGCCGCCACGGCACCTGACGCACGATCAAGGAGGCGACCCGCGTGAAGCGCGATCTCTACGACACCGACCACGAGGACTTCCGCTCCCTGGCCCGGGCCTTCGTCACCAAGGAGGTCACCCCGCACCTCGCCTCCTGGGAGGCCGCGGGTGAGGTCGACCGGACGCTGTACCGGGCCGCGGGCGCCGCGGGACTGCTCGGGCTGGGGGTGGAGGAGGAGTACGGCGGCAGCGGTGTGGACGACTTCCGCTACCACGCGGTGCTCAATGAGGAGCTGTGCCGCGCAGGCGCCACCTCGGTCGTCATGAACCTCAACGGGTTCACCGACCTGATCGCCCCCTACTTCCGGGACCTCGCCACGCCCGAGCAGAAAGCACGCTGGCTGCCCGGGCTCGCCGACGGCAGCCTGGTCGCGGCCATCGCCATGACCGAGCCGGCCGCCGGCAGCGACCTGCGCGGAATACGCACACGGGCCGAGCGGCTCGTGGACGGCTACCTGCTGAACGGCTCCAAGACCTTCATCAGCAACGGCATCCTCGCCGACCTCGTGGTGGTGGTGGCCCGTACCACCGCCGAGGACGGGCAGGACGGGCTCAGCCTCTTCGTGGTGGAGCGGGGCATGCCCGGCTTCGAGCGCGGCCGCAAACTCCACAAGCTCGGCCTGGCGGCCCAGGACACCGCCGAACTGTCCTTCACCGACGTACGCGTCCCCGCCGCGAACCTGCTCGGTGCGGAGGGGCGGGGCATGGAGTACCTCAAGCGGAACCTGCCGCAGGAGCGTGTCAGCGTCGCCGTGACCGCGGCCGCCACGATGCGGCGGGTCCTGGACACCACGATCGCCCACACCCGGGACCGGGTCGCCTTCGGACGCCCGCTGTCCGAGTTGCAGACGACGCGGTTCACCCTGGCCGAGCTCGCGACCGAGACGGAGATCGCCCAGACCTTCACGGACCGCTGCGTAGGCGAACTGGTCACCGGCCACTTGACGGCCACCCGGGCGGCCATGGCCAAGTGGTGGGTGACCGAGCGACAGCAGCAGCTCGTCTCCCGCTGTCTGCAACTGCACGGCGGATACGGCTACATGACGGAGTACCCCATAGCCAAGGACTTCGTCGACACCCGCGCCGGCACGCTCTACGCGGGCACCACCGAGATCATGAAGGAGATCATCGGCAAGGCACTGGTGCGGTGAGATCCGGCGCCGTGGCCGCCGGCGGACGACAGTCGTGACGGGCGTGCCGGGTGGCGTGACGAACCACCCGAGGGACCGTCGGGCGGCAGTGGCGCTCAGTGCTGCGACGTCCTCGACGTGGCGACGAGGGTGACCGGGGACTGCGCGTTCACACTCGCCTCACCTCCACTGCATCCTCACCGCCTTCCTCCCGAGTCCGACAGCAGCACGACGCCGACGAGCGCCGCGAGCAGGGTGAGGCCCGATGACACGATCAGGCAGAAGCGGAGGCCGTCGAGAAAGGATTCGGACAAGGCCCCCAAGGCCCGGCCGGGGTCATCGCCGAGGTCCGTCATCCGGGACGCCGCCGCCAGCCCGTCGGCGTTCGCGACGCCGGTGATCCGGTGCGCGAGTTCCCCCGTGACGCCGGCGTCACCCAGGTGTTCGGGAAGGGTGCCGGTACCTCTGGCCGTCAGCAGCGTGCCCAGGACGGCGGGGCCGAGTGCGCCACCGACCTGCCGGAAGGCGTTGTTGCCCGCCGAGGCCATACCTGCCCGGTGCCGTGGCACCGCGGCGACGGCGGTCGCGGTCAACGGGGTGAGCACCATGCCCATGCCCGCTCCGAGCAGGGCCAGCCGCCAGGCCAGCGCGCCGAAGGAGGTGTCCGCGTCGATCGAGGCCAGGGCCAGCAGCGCACCCGCGGCGGCCAGCAGACCGGCGGTGATCATGACCCGGGGCGGGATCCTGTGCATCAGACGGCCCGCGAGTACCCCCACGACCAGGGACATCAGGCAGTGGACCAGCAGCGGGTATCCCGCGTGCAGGGTGTCCAGGTGCTGCACCATGCCGAAGTACAGGCTGAGGACGTAGAGAGAGCCGATCAGGCCGAGAAACGTGATCATGGCGATCAGCGCGGTCGCGCTGAAGGCCGGGCGGCGGAACAGCGACAGGTCCAGCATCGGGTCCGGGCTGCGTCGCTCGACCAGGACGAAGGCGATGGCACCGACCACCGCCAGCAGGAACGACCCGACGACCCGGCCCTCGGCGAACGAGGTGGCACCGCCCTCTATGACGCCATGAACGAGCGCGGTGATCGTCACCGCCGCCGTGATCTGTCCGGGCCAGTCCAGCCGACGCTCGTCGGGAGCGCGGAAGTCGGTCACCAGCGGCATGGCGACCGCCAGGGTGACGACCGCCATGGCCACGGTCGGCAGGTAGATCCACTGCCACGTGGTGTGCTCCAGGACCACACCGGCGATCATCGGACCGGCGGACAGCGCGGCCGCCAGCGACGCGGCCCAGAGCCCGACGAACGTCGCCCGCTCGCGCGGTTCGGGCACGGCATGGCTGATCAGGGCGAGCGTCGACGGCAGCAACGCGGCCGAGCCCAGGCCGGCGCACGCCTGTCCCACCCACAGGACCTCCACGGACTGTGCCGACAGTGACACCGCGGCCCCCGCGCAGGCCGTCGCGAGGCCCGCCAGGTACACCTTCCGGTGCCCGTACACGTCACCGAAGACGCCGGCGGTGAGGATGAGCGCCGCCATGGGGAGCTGGAACGCCGAAGAGACCCAGGTGAGCTGGGACGCCGAGGTGTCCAACGCCTGCTGTATGGCCGGCAGGCTCACCGAGACGGTGGTCACCGGCAGGAAGGCCACGAACATGCCGAGACAGGCCATGACCGGCGTGGACGTCCGCGACCCGGAAAATTGCAGATTCCGCATACTCAGCATCCACGCAATGAGCTCGACATCTTCACGCTGGCGCACGCCACCCCGTCCGTAGCAACACGACCGGCGTCGGTGCCTCCCACCGACGCGGGTCGCGCTGGTTGACGCTGTGTGCCGGAGTCGGCACACAGCGGTCCGTGACCGGCTACTGCTTCTCGCCGACCGCCGTCATGACGTGTTCACGCGCGGCACCGCCGAGGCGCCTCAGCCGCTCCAGGTCCACGCCCACGAGCGTGCCGTCCCGCTTCACCACGGTGCCGCGTACGAGGACGGTGTCGACGTTGGAGGTGTCCGCGGACGTCACCACGGTGGAGACCGGATGGTCCGCGCCGGGCATCGTG
This sequence comes from Streptomyces spongiae, assembly GCF_009377185.1. GTDB lineage: Bacteria > Actinomycetota > Actinomycetes > Streptomycetales > Streptomycetaceae > Streptomyces > Streptomyces spongiae. The sequence goes on along the minus strand of NZ_VJZC01000009.1, from coordinate 29,943 downwards.
TTGATGGCGTCGGAACGGATCAGGACGATGTCGGCGTCCTTGCCCACCGAGAGGGTGCCGATACGATCCGCCAGGCCGCAGGCGGCGGCACCGTCGATGGTGGCGAACCGCAGCACGTCCTCGGCCGTCAGCCGTGGAGCGAACGGTTCCCGCGGATCGGCCGGGATCGTGGCGCCACGCGCCTGGGCGAGTGCGGTACGCATCTGGGTGAACATGTCCCCCGGCACGGCGCTCGCGACGTCCGTGCTCAGTGACGGCCGCAGTCCGTGCTCGACGAGCCGGTTGGTCGGCGGGACTCCCTGCCCCATGACGAGTTCGACGTACGGCGCGACCGACACCGTCGCCCCGCACTCGGCCAGCATGTCCAGTTCCCCGTTGTCGACTTCGTTGCCGTGGACGATCGTGGTGTCCGGCCCCAGGAGACCGGCCTCGTACATCACGCGCACCTCGCCGCCCGGCACTGGTGGGATCCCGGGAATACGCACGCCCGCGTGGACCGTGATGCGGGCGTCGAGGCTGCGTGCCAGGTCGAAGTCGTGTTTGGTGACCACCGGATCGACCCCGATCGTCCCACGCAGGGCCAGCGCGAACGTCAGCAGCTGGTCCGAGGACGAGAAGTACTCGCTCCTGACCCGCTCCGCGTCGTGCGGATGTTTCAGCGAGCTGTCCTTGACCCATCGGGCCCCGATGGGCGTGCCGTAGCCGAAGAGGGAGCGGATTCCGGTCTCGCGCAGGGCGGCGACCGCGGCGTCGGCATGGCCCGGTGTGGCGGCGTTGTTGAACCAGTCCACGGTGGTCGTCACACCGGCGTTGAGTGCCTCGTACGAGCCGATGAGATTCCCCGCGTAGATGTCCTCCTCCCGGAAGGCGGGGCCGAGCCGCATGAGGACTTCGCGGAAGTAGTCGCCGAGCGTGCCGTTCGTCAGCACACCACGCAGTACGGCCTGCCAGGTGTGCCGGTGGGTGTCCACGAAGCCGGGCACCGCGATGGTGCCGGAACCGTCGATCCGTTCGGCGTCGTCGGCACCGAGGTTCCGCCCGATCTCTGCTATGCGGCCGTCGACCACGAGGATGTCGCACTCGTCCGCTCCGAGGGACGCCTCGACGTCGGGGTCGAGTGAGACGACCCGGGTGTTCTGGATCAAAAGCTTGTCCACGGTGACCTACTTCCTTTCTTTCCGTACCTGCTCTGTGGCCGGGGTGCCGTCACCGGCGGCCGACAACGTGGTTGGTCAACGATCCGACGCCCTCGACCCGCACGGTGACGACATCGCCGTCGTCGAGGTAGCGGCCGTGGCCCGCGGAGGTGCCGGCGGGGGTGCCGGTGAGGATCACGTCGCCCGCCCGCAGGGGAAGCGTCGCCGACAGGGCGGCTATCTGCTCGGCGAGCGACCAGATCATCTGTTTGGTCGAACTGTCCTGCCGGATCTCGCCGTTCACCCGAGTGGAGAGCCCGGTCAGACCTGGTTGAGGCACGAAACGGGCGGGCACCAGGAGCGATCCGAACGGCTTGAGCGTGCTCTGTCCCTTCGCGATCAGGAAGTTCACCCCGAAGATCGGATGCTTGTGCCACGGATCGCGCACCGACACATCGTTGGCCACCGTGTATCCGGCCACGTACGAGAGGGCCTCCGACTCGGGGATGTCGCTGCCCCCTCGGGCCAGTACGGCGACCAACTCGACCTCGTAGTCGAGCTGTTCGCAGCCGGGCGGGCGCAGGACGTCCTCGCCGTCACCGATCACCGCCGACGGCGGCAGCAGGAAGTGGAACACCCGCTCCCGCGTCTTGTCGGGCGGCGTGGCGCCCATCTCCTCGACATGGTCGTAGTAGTTGGCGCCGCAGGCGTAGATCGTCGCACCGGCTACGGGCACCGGTCGGAGCCCGGCGTGTGACACGGGCTCCCACGTCGTGGGGTCCGCCCGGTCGACGGCGGCCTCGATACGGTCGCACCACCCGTCCCAGTCGGCGAAGAGTTCCTCCAGGCGGGGCGGCGCGTCGGGCAGTAGCGAGTCCAGGCGGCGGGCCACGTCGTCGACGACGACCGTGGGGACGGGGCCGCCCAGGGCGAAACGGGTCACGTTGTCTCCTGACGGGGTCGGTAGGGGGGCAGTTGGCCGGAGTGGCCGAGGCCGCGTGTCTCCTCGGGCCATGCGGCACAGACCGAACCGGTGAGCTGGGTCTGCAGGCACAGCGACGGGGCACACGCGCATCCGACGGGCGGCGCACCGTCCCGGGCCTTGAGCAGCCAGTCGGGGTCGGCGAGCAGCGGGCGGGCCATCGCGACGGCGGTCGCGGCACCCGCGTCGAGAACCTCCCGCACCTGGTCCAGGGTGGAGATTCCACCGCCTGCGAGAACCGGCACGTTCGCGACCTCCGCCAGGGCGTGGGTGTCCGCGCGCTGATAGTCGGGGCCCGCCGACAGGCCCGCGTTCTGCGGGGCCTTCAGGGATTCGAACGTGCCCGCCGCGGGCCGGAAGAAGTCCACTCCCGCGCGCTCCAGACGGGGGACGAGGGCGAGCGCCTGCTCAAGTGAGTAGCCGCCGGGCAGCAGTTCGTCGGTCATGATGTGATAGCCCACCGCCGTGTCCGTCCCCGCGGCCGTCCGGCAGGCGCGCACCACATCGAGGACGAACCGGGTCCCGTCGGCCCAGGCGTCGGTGCGTCGGTTGGTACGGGGTGACAGGAAGCCGGTGAGCAGGAAGCCCGACCCTCCGTGGATCTCGATGCCGTCGAAGCCGGCCGCGACGACCCGGCGGGTGGCGGCGGCGAAGTCCTCGATCACCTCGCCGATCTCGTCCGGGGTGATCTCGTCGGGGCAGACCTCCCCGACCGGGAGGAGGAACGGCACGGCGGAGGGGGCGAGTCGGCGTCGTTCCGCGTAACGCGCCCATGGGCCGGCGTAACGGCCGCAGTGCGAGAGCTGGGCGATGGCCAGCGCGCCGGCCTCCTTGATCCCGGTCGCGAGTCGGCGCAGGCCCTCGTCGTGCCGGTCGTGCCACGCCCCGGGCTGGCGGGCGTGCTGCCAGCCGGACTCGGCGACCGCGATCTGCTCGGTCATCACGGCGCCGACGCCGCCCGTCGCACGGCGGACGTAGTGGGCGACGGCGGCGTCGCCCAGCACCCCCTGGTCGGCGTAACCGACCGACGTGGGGGCGAAGAACACGGGGTTGCGGGCGGTCAACGGGCCGATACGGACCGGCGCATCGAGCCCGGGCCTGTTCCCGGCCCTCGTCGCGGCGCCCACTCAGTACATCCCGAGGCCGGGGGTGCGGTCGAGGCCGAGGTGGGTCCGCCCCCAGTGCTGGTAGTTCTGCTGGGGACTGAGACTCAGGTGACTGGCCGCGAGGTGCACATCCCGCCATACGCGCTGGATCGACCGGCTCGTGGCGAACCCGCCGGAGCCGCTCATCCCCATGAGCAGATCGATGGCCTCCACGATCAGTTCGGCGGCGCGGGAGTAGTCGCGGGTACAGCGGGCCCGCAGGTCGAGGCCGATGTCGGCGCCGGACCCGGAGAGTTCGAGCGCGCGCCGGATCAGCAACTCGGCCGCGTCGAGATCCGCGCCGATCTGCGACAGCTTGTACTGCACGCTGGTGAAGTCGGCGACCTTGTTGCCCTGTGCGGTGGCGCGTTCCGCCGCCGAGGCCAGGAACTGGTCCAGCGCGCCCTGTGCGGCACCGAGCATGGGCGTCACGAAGGTCGCCGGGGCGTAGGTGACCCATGGGGCGCGGTAGTAGGCCGCGTCGTGCAGGCCACCGCCGGGCGCCCGGCCCTCCCGGATGTCGGACAGTTTCAGCGTGCGGACCTCTGGTACGAAGGCGTCCTCGACGACGATCGTGTCGCTGCCCGTGCCCCGCATGCCGATGGTGTCCCAGCTCTGTTCGATCGTGTACTCCGACGCGGGGATCAGGAAGAACGTGTGCTCGGGAGGGTTCGTCCCGGGCAGCATCGCGCCGACGATGGACCAGTCCGCGTGGTTCACCCCGCTCGCCCAGGCCGTCCGGCCCGAGAGCCGGTAGCCGCCGTCGGTCGCGGTCGCCGTGAGGACCGGCGCGATCGCGGTGGTGACGGCCACGTCGGGGCCGTCCGCCCATACCTCCTCCTGCGCGGCCAGCGGGAACAGGGCGATGTAGTGCGAGTGGTGCACGAGCAGGCTGGCGCACCATCCGTGCGACGCGTCGACGGCCGAGATCTCGCGCACGAGGTCGAACCAGACCGTCAGGGGCAACTCATACCCGCCGAACCGGCGGGGCGCCAAGGCCCGGGCCAGGCCGGCGTCGGTCAGCGCCTTGGCCGAGCTCTGCGGCAGTGTGCGTTCGGCTTCCGCCCGATCGGCGTTGTCACGCACCGTCGACAGGATCGTGCGCATTCCTTCGAGGACCCGGTCCGCCGTGGTGGCGGTCGCCGGTGCGGCTGCGGTGGTCATCGTTGACTCCTCCAAGAGGCTCACCGTCCGAGATTGAGATACTAGTATTCGCTAAAACCAGGTATTCGACAACTCATGCCAGATCACCCGGGCATCGGTCTCCGCGCCGAGCTCCCGGTAGCGACCTCCGTGGAAGATCAGCGGCTCCCCCTGCCGCTCGGCGAAGTCCAGGACCTCGCCGAGGTACAGCAGGTGGTCACCCGCCGGATGGATGGCGACGATCCGGGCCGCGAGATGAGTGAGCGCGTCGGCCACCACGGGCACGCCCTCGAGTTCGACGAACCCGTCGGGCGGTGGCGCGCCCCGGCGGCCGGCGAAGTGGTCGGAGACGAGCCGGTGTCCACGGGAGAGCACACTCACCCCGTAGGTGCCGCTGCGTTCGAGCAGTCCGCGGATGCGGGCCTCTTCGCGGATGGAGACCAGGACCAGCCGCGGGCTGAGCGAGACCGACATGAAACCGTTGGCGGTCATGCCGTGCACCTTGCCGTCGACCTGCGTCGAGACGACCGTGATGCCGGTCGCGAAGCGGCCCATCGCGTTGCGGAACTCCCGGGTCGTGTCCACCGCACCTCCAGGCATTTCGCCACCTCCCCTTCGAGGTATAGTGCTAGTATCTCAGTAGTCCTATACCTCTCCCGATGAACCGTCAACCGGTTCGCACCGCCGCCCGCTTCGCCCGCCACCACCTGTGGACACCTCATGACGCTGCTGCAGCCCGCCACGCCTCGCGTAACGAAGGCCGACCTCGTCTTCGAGGAGCTCCGTCGCCAACTGCTCGCCGGCGAGCGGAAAGCCGGTGAAGTCCTGTCGACCTACGCCCTGGCCGAGGAGTTCGGCGTCAGCAGGCGTCCCGTGATGGACGCCGTGGCCCGCCTTCAGGGCGCCGGCTTCCTCGAAATCGTCAGCCAGGTCGGATGCCGCGTGATCGTCCCGAGCGTCCGGGACATGCACCACCACATCGAGGTCACGACCGCCCTCAACTCGTTCGCCGCGAAGGTGGCCGCCGAACGGAGCACCCCGGCCGCTCTGGACCGTATCCAGGCGGCCTGCGACGAGCTCGACCGACACGTCGCCGACGGCGATGTCGAGGCGTTCGACCGCGCCAATGTCACCTTTCACCGAGCCATCGTCGCCGCCGCCGAGAACCCGCGGCTGGAAGCACTGACGGAGCAGGCCTGGGACCTCGCCCGTTTCTTCCGGTACCCACGGCCGCCCGAGATGCTCCCGCAGCTCCAGCAGGAGCACCGGGACATCCTGGCCGCCATCCGGGCCGGGGACGGCGAGTCCGCGCACGGGCTCGCCGAACTCCACCAGTCGCATGCGAAGGAGTGGGCCGGCGAGCCGGAGCCGGACACGCGCTGACGCGGCGGGCCGGTACGGTCTCGCGGCGCGATCCCCTGACGGAGTCTTGTTGCCCCTCCATTGGAGTACTAGGATACTAGTATGGCTGAGGATGAGTTCGATGTTCTGATCGTCGGCGGCGGCCCCGCCGGACTCTGCTCCTCGATCGCCCTTTCGCGGCGCGGGGTGCGTTCCCTGCTGGTCGAGAAGCACGCGGGCACGGCGCCGCTGCCGAAGGCCCTGCACCTGTCGAGCAGAACCATGGAGGTGCTGCACGGCTGGGAGGTCGACGACATGCTGCGCCCCCTGGCTCTGCCCCTGGGCGACCACGCGCTCTTCGCCGGCAGCTCGCTGGCCGACCCGGACCATGTCCGCCACCCCATCTGGCCGGACAACCCCGACGTGAGCCGGCAGCGCTCGGTGCTGATCTCCCAGGAGATACTCGAACCCGCCCTCCTCGCTGCCGCCGAGAAGATCAGGCCCGGCGAGTTGCGCTTCTCCACTCGGCTCACCGACCTCCGTGAGGACGACGGGCCCTGGGAACCGGGCGTAGTGGCCCGGGTCGAGGGCCCGGACGGCACGCGTACGGTGCGGGCAAAGTGGGTGATCGGCGCGGACGGCGCGGACAGCACGGTCCGCCGCGTCGCGGGCATCGACTTCCCCGGCAAGGACGTGCACCGCTCGGTGAACATCCTCTTCCGCGCCGACCTGCGGACACTGGTGAGCGATCGCCGCAGCGCCTTCTACCACGTGCACAACGACATCGTGCACACACTGCTGGCCGTGGTGGACAACGAGTGGTTCTGGCGGCTGCACGTCGTACTGGGGGACGGGGAGACATACGCGGACTACGCGGACGAGCGGCGCCAGCTGGAGCTCGTCCGGGCCGCGGTCGGTGTGCCCGGCCTGGAGGTCGAACTGCATTCCTGCTACCCGTGGACCGGCAGTGCCAGGGTCGCTTCGCGCTATCGGTCCGGACGGCTGCTGCTCGCGGGCGACGCCGCGCACGTGAACCCGCCGTCCGGCGGACTCGGTATGAACGCCGGCATCCAGGACGTCCACAACCTCGTCTGGAAACTCGTCGCCGTGGTGCGTGGTCAGGCGGACGAGGGCCTCCTCGACACCTACGAGCAGGAGCGCAGGCCGACCGCCGTCCGTACGGTCGCCGAGGCCGTCCGCAACCACGAGTACGAGGAGGCACCGGCTCTCACCGAGCGGGACCGCCGGCGCAAGCACGCCCGACGCCGCCAGGACGGGCTGGTGCTGGGCCACCACTACACCGAGGGGGCGTTCGTGCCCGACGGATCGGCGGCGCCCGAAGTCGCCGAACCGTACAGCGACTTCGTCCCGGTCGGCCGGCCCGGACACCGCGCTCCGCACCTGTGGGTGACCTGGCAGGGTCGGCGGACATCACTGCTGGACGTGTTCGCCGAGGACCGCTGCACCCTGCTCGTCGCCGGTCCGCGCTCGGACCCGTGGGCCGACGTCCTGCCCCCGGCGACACAGCTGATCACGGTCGGCATCGGCGCCGCCGCCGTTCCGGAGCAGGAGGCGGAGTTCCGCGAGATCTACGGGCTGAGCCCCGGTGGCGCGGTGCTCGTGCGACCGGACGGAATCGTCGCGCTCCGGATGCGCCACCGTCCCGACACGACCGGTGCGCGGGCCTCGCTCGCCGACGCGGTGGAAGCGATGCACCTGTCCGAAACCGGCTGACCGACCACGAAGAAGGAACTGCATGTCCGAGATACCCGGGCCCGATCACGACCCCGAGGCCGAAGCCGCTGTCCTGACAGCTCGTTCCGTCGGCCTGCGGCTGTGGGCCTGTCACAGCAGCCCCGCCCTCGGCTCCGCACCGGAGGACATCGGCCCGTATCTGGCCGATCACCTGCGCCACCTCATCGGCTGGGAGCGCCGCGGCGTCCTGTTCGCCGGTGGCCCCTACCTCGACGAGGACGGCCGTCCCGGCGACAGCGCCCTCTATCTCCTCAGGACCGGCTCCGAGGCGGCGGCCATCGCGCTGGCCGCCGAGGAACCGCTGCACAAGCACGGCCTGCGGATGTTCACCGTCCGCCCCTGGCAGATCAACCAGGGAGGTTTCGCGGTGCACATCGGCATCTCGCACCAGACCGGCGGGCTGGACGGTCCGCCGACACCGCTGGACCACGAAGGAAGCACCCGATGACCGAGAATCTGCTGACCCATCTGCGCCACGTCGACCTCGCGGTACCCGACTACGACCACCAACTGGCGTTCTACTCCGGCGACTGGGGCCTCACCCCGGTCGAGAAGGACTCCGGTATTTCCTTCCTGGCCGCCGAGGGCAGCCCGGAGCAGTACATCATCCGGCTGCGCCGAGCCTCGGAGAAACGACTCGACCTGGTCTCCTTCGGGGCCGCCTCGCCCGCGGCCGTCGATCAGCTCGCCCAACGGCTCGCGTCCTCGGGCGTCAAGCTGGTGTCGGAACCCGGCGCGCTGCAGACCCCCGGCGGCGGCTACGGTTTCCGCTTCTTCGACTGCGACGGGCGTACCGTCGAGGTCTCGGCCGATGTCGCCACGCGGCAGCACCGCAAGGTCGAGGCACGCGAGTCGATCCCGGTCCGGCTCTCCCACGTCGTGCTCAACTCCGACGAACCCGGCCGGTGCCGGCTCTGGTACGAGAAGCATCTCGGGTTCCGGCTCAGCGACAGCCTGTGCGTGCCGGGCGGCCCCGATGTCATGCACTTCATGCGGATCAACCCCCAGCACCACAGCCTGGCGTTCTCCCGAGGACCGCATGTCTCCCTGAACCATGTGTCCTTCGAACTGCGCGGGCTGGACGAGTTCATGCGCGGCACCGGCCGCCTGCTCAAGGGCGGGCACGAGATGCTGTGGGGCCCCGGCCGGCACTACGTCGGCGACAACGCCTACTCCTACTGGCGCGACCCGCACGGCAACGTCGTCGAGTACACGACCGAACTCGAGATCGTCGACGAGGACACCTGGCACCCCGCCGTCCACGAACCCGGCCCCACCGACGACCAGTGGGGCACCGCCAACCCCATCGAGGAACTGATGCAGGGCCAGGCCGTCAACGACCTCGACCGCGGCCTGTTCGAGGCACCCCCGGTCTGACCGATGACACAGGACACCACGAGCACCGACCACTACAGGGCCGTCGCGGAGCTGCACACTGCCCCCCTGTGGCGCAACCTCGGCGACGTCCTGCCCGCCGAACCGCGCCCGACCGCCGTGGCACACCGATGGCGCTATGCCGACCTGCGCCCCCATCTGCTGCACTTCCTCGCCACGCTCGGCCTCGACGAGGCCGAGCGCCGGGTCCTCATGCTGGTCAACCCCGGCCTCACCGACCCGCCCGCCACCACCACCTCGCTCTACGCCGGACTCCAGGTCATCGGACCGCGCGAGACCGCCCAGGCACACCGACACGCCTCGCACGCCTTCCGCTTCGTGATCGAGGGCGGCGGCGCGGCGACCACCGTGAACGGCGAGCGGGTGCCGATGCGCCCCGGGGACCTGCTGCTCACACCGGGCGGGCACTGGCACGACCACGAGCACACCGGCGACGAGCCCGTGATCTGGCTGGACGCCCTGGACTACCCGCTGGTCAACGCCCTCGACGCGAGCTACTTCGAATGGTTCGAGCGGCGCAGTCAGCCGCACACGGTCCCCGACGACCTGTCGTCGCGGCAGTATGTGCACGGCCTGCTGACCCCTGCCTGGGGGCGGGCGGCGGCCGGGCCGTCGTCGCCGGTGGGCCGCTATCCGTGGGCGGAGACCCGCAGAGCCTTCGACGCCATCGCCGACGACGCCGAGGGCAGCGCCGCCGAGGGTGTGCTGCTGGAGTACCGCAACCCGCTGACCGGTGGCCCCGTTCTGCCCACGATGAGCTGCCGCGTCACCCGGCTCCGCCCGGGCTTCTCGGGGGTGCCGGTGCGCCGTACGTCCGGCTCGGTCCTGCATGTCGTCTCCGGGGAGGGGACCGCCGAGATCGGCGGGGTGACCCTCGACTGGGCGGACCACGACGTCATCGCGGTGCCGCCGTGGGCGCCCCTCCGGCTGCGCAACACCGGGCTCCGGGACGCCTACCTGTTCGGCTACACCAACGAGCCCGTGCTCCGCGCGCTCGACCTCTACCGCGAGGAGGAGTGCTGACGTGCGCTTCGCCGTCTTCGACGGGAACCGTCTCGGCGTGCTCGACCCGGGAGACCGGAACGGGCTCGTCGACGTGACCGATCTCGTGCCCGGCCCGTGCGGCCCCGGAGGACCGCTGCAGCGGCTGATCGAGGAAGGCCGGGTCGTCGGGCGGGACGACCTGGCCGGACGCCCGCGCAGACCGCTGTCCGACGTCGTCCTCGACGCACCGCTGCCCCGGCCGGGCAAGGTGGTGGGCGCCCCGGTGAACTACCGCGACCACCAGGCCGAGATGCGTGAAGAGCATTCGATCGCCGACCTCGGCGTCTTCCTCAAGGCGTCCTCCTCGGTGGTGGGCCCGGACGGTGTCGTCGAACTGCCCTACTCCGACGTCCGGACCGACCAGGAGGGGGAACTCGTCGTCGTGATCGGCCGGCGGGGACGGCACATCCCCGCCGGCCGGGCCATCGGCCATGTCTTCGGCTACACCTGCGGCCTCGACATGACCGTCCGCTCCACCGAGGACCGCTCCGCCCGCAAGTCGTTCGACACGTTCAGCCCCCTCGGGCCGTACGTCGTGACCACCGACGAGATCGACGACCCCGGCCGGCTGGACCTCACCTGCCGGGTCGGGGGCAGCGTCCGTCAGCACACCTCGACAGCGGCTCTGATCTTCGGAGTACCCGAACTGGTCGCGTACACCAGCTCGGTGATGACCCTGCACCCCGGCGACGTCATCTTCACGGGGACACCGGCCGGTGTCGGGCCGGTGTCAGACGGTGACCGTGTCGAGGTCGACATCGAGGGCGTGGGCCTGCTGGCCGTCACCGTCAGCGCGGCCGGGGCCCGGCCGTACGCGCGGCGGCCCCGTCCGACCCTCATACCCGCCGCGGCGGAGTGATTCCGCACCCGGCACTGCAAGACAAGGAGTTTCTCATGTCCACCCTCATCCGCGGCGGCCACGTCCTGACCATGGACCCCGCCCTCGGCAGCCTCCCCGCCGGGGACGTCCTGGTCCGCGACGGGCGGATCGTCGCCGTCGCCGAACGTATCGACGAAACACAGACCGCCGACTGCGAAGTCCTGGACGCCGCGGGCGCGATCGTCCTGCCCGGTCTCGTCGACGGCCACCGCCACGTCTGGCAGTCGCTGCTGCGCGGGGCAGCCTCGGACTGGACCCTCCCCCAGTACATGGTGGAAGCCCGGTCCATGTTCTCCGGCTGCTTCGACGCCGAGGCCGCGTACCTCGCGAACCTGGTCGGCGGCCTGGAGTCGCTGGCCGCCGGGATCACCACCGTCGTCGACCACAGCCACCTCCAGACCGACCCAGACACGACCGACGCCCTGGTCCGCGGCCTGCGCGACAGCCGGGTCGGCGGGTACTTCTGCTACGCGCTGCAGAACGTCGTCGACTACCAGGTCACACCCCCCACGGACCCCGACGAGATCCGGGCGGCACTGACCGGTGAGCCCGGGGCGTGGCACGACGAGAACATACGGCGTGTCCGGGCCGAGTACTTCTCCGACCCGAACGGCCGACTGAGGCTGGGGATCGCGCTCCCCGAGTCCGCGCCGTTCCTTCCGGTACCGGCCCTGAAGCCCCTCGCGGAACGGGTCGCCGCGCTCGACCCGGCGCTGGTCACCAGCCACTGGAGCATGACCATCCGGGACGGCGACCCGGACAAGTCACGGCTGGGCTGGCTCGCCCGGCACCACGAGTGGAACGGCCACACCGTGCTGACGCACGCCAACGGACTCGACGACGCCGACCTCGCCGAGCTGCTGAGGGCGGGGATCGGCGTGTGCACGACCCCCGACGTCGAGTGCGGCATGGGCAGCGGACCGCTGCTGGCCCGCCGCTTCGTCGCCATGGGCGGATCGGCCGCGCTGGGCATGGATCTGTCCAGCTACACGGCCGCGGACATCCTGCGCCAGGCCCATCTGCTGCTGCAGTCGGAACGCGCGAGCCTGGCCGCGGCGGACCCCATGCCCGCGGCGGAGACTCCATGGCCGACGTACGGCGCGTTGGAGCTGGCGACCCGCGTCGGCGCCGAAGCGGTCGGGCTGGGCGCCGAGGTGGGCACCCTCACCCCGGGCAAGCGGGGCGATGTGATCGTCGTACGCCCGGACCTGCTGCGGGCCGGCCCGGACCCCGACCCGGTGGCGGCGCTGCTGTTCTACACGACGCCGGCCGACGTCGAGACCGTGCTGGTCGAGGGGGAGGTCGTGAAGCGCGCGGGCAGGCTGACCGGCGTCGACCTCGACCAGCTGGGCCGGGACACCGCACACGCCGCGGCCCGGATCCACGAGCGGTACGAGGCGCTGCCCCGGCCCGTGCTGGAGAAGGTCTGGGCCGGCATGTTCAGCGACTGATTCTCCGCGACAACCACGCCGACGAGCCGACGAGCCGACGAGCCGACGAGCCGACGAGCCGACGAGCCGACGACAGGAGAAGCCCCAGCATGACCACCGCCCATTCCCCGGTGTCGGACCGGCAGCGTCGCGTCGAGGACGAGTTGGTCCAAGCCGTGCTCGCGTCCTTCGACGACACACCGGACCCTCGGCTGAAGGAGGTGATGCGGTCCCTGACCCGGCATCTGCACTCCTTCATCCGCGAGGTCCGGCTGACCGAGGCCGAGTGGCAGTACGCCATCGACTTCCTCACCGCGGCCGGCCGCATCACCACCGACCACCGCCAGGAGTTCATCCTGCTCTCCGATGTCCTCGGAACCTCCATGCAGACCGTCAACGTCAACCACGAAGCCGCCGGCCATGTCACCGAGGCAACCGTGCTCGGCCCGTTCTTCGTGGCCGGTGCTCCCGTGATCCCCCTGGGCGGCGACATGGCCTTCGGCGCCCCGGGAGAGCCCTGCTGGGTCGAGGGCACCGTCACCGACACCGACGGCGACCCGGTTCCCGGCGCCCGGCTGGAGGTGTGGGAAGCCGATGAGGACGGGCTGTACGACGTGCAGCGCGACGACGGCCGCCTCGCCGGCCGGGCCCATCTGTACACCGACGACCAGGGCGGCTTCACCTTCTGGGGGCTCACCCCGACGCCGTACCCCATTCCCCACGACGGACCGGTGGGACGCCTGCTCGGCGGGACCGGGCGCTCACCCCTGCGCGCCTCCCACCTGCACTTCATGGTCACCGCGCCCAACATGCGCACCCTGATCACCCATATCTTCGTGGAGGGCGACCGACTACTGGACTCCGACGCCGTGTTCGGTGTCAAGGAGTCCCTGGTCAAGCGTTTCGCACCGCAGGCCCTGGACACCCCCACCCCCGACGGCCGCGACCTGTCCGGACGGACATGGTCCCGCGTCCGCTTCGACATCGTGCTCACACCGTCGGACGCCTTGCCCGCACCTGGAGCGGACACCCATGCGCTTCGAGCATGAGACCCTCCCCCAACGCGTCCGTTTCGCTCCCGGCGACGCGGCGGCATCGGTGCTCGCCGAGGTGGAACGGCTCGGCGGCTCCCGGGTGATGGTCATCGCGGCGCCCGGCGAGAGCGATCTGGCCGCGCAGGTGACGGCCGGACTGCCGGTGGTGCTCCGGCACGACGACGTGGTGATGCACGTCCCCGTCGCGACTGCCGAACGGGCCCGTGCCGCGGCCGCCGCACACGACGTGGACGTCATGGTGAGCGTCGGCGGGGGTTCGACGACCGGACTCGCCAAGGCGGTCGCCCTGACCACCGGGCTCCCCGTCGTGGCCGTCCCCACGACCTATGCGGGGTCGGAGGCCACCAGTGTCTGGGGCCTGACCGAGGGGGCACGCAAGACCACGGGAGCCGACCCCCGGGTGCTGCCCCGCGCGGTCGTGTACGACGCGACGCTCACCCTCTCGTTGCCGGTGGCGATGAGCGTCGCCTCGGGCCTGAACGCGCTCGCCCACTGTGTGGACAGCCTCTGGGCACCCCGCACCGACCCGATCGCCCAGGCGCTGGCCGGGGAGGGCATCCGCGCGCTGGCCGCCGGCCTGCCGACCGTGGTCACCGACCCGATCGGGCTCACGGGCCGCGAACACCTGCTGTACGGCGCCTACTTGGCGGCCTTGGCATTCTCCTCGGCGGGCTCGGGGCTGCACCACAAGATCTGCCATGTGCTGGGGGGCGCATACGACCTCCCGCACGCCCAGACGCACGCGGTCGTGCTGCCTTATGTGCTGGCGTTCAACGCGCCCGCCGCGCCGGAGGCGGAGCGCCGAATGGCGACGGCGTTCGACGCCCCCACGGCCGTGGAGGGTCTGCGACGGCTACGACGAGCGGTGGACGCGCCCCTGGCGCTGCGGGACCACGGGTTCGACGAGGCCCACATCGACGACGCCGTGCGCGCGATCCTGGAGGTGGTCCCGGCCGGCAACCCGCGCCGTGTGACCGCCCAGAACCTACGGCGACTGCTGCGAGCCGCGTCGCGGGGTGCGGATCCGGCGACGGTGGCCGCCATGGGCGGCTGAGCCGGTCCGAAGAACATGCCGCTGGACAGACAGGCGCCCGACCCCGGCGGTCGGGACGCGCCGTCGATCGCATCGGTCACGAGAAAGAGAGAGGTAGAGCTGGAATGAACGCGGATCAGGCGAAGATCAGGCAGCTGGTGGAGAACTGGGCGCTGTGGCGGGACGCCGGCGACTGGGAACGGTTCGCCACCGTCTGGCACCCGGACGGATGGATGAGCGCCACCTGGTTGCAGGCCCCCGCCGCGGAGTTCATAGCCGCCAGCAAACAGGGCTTCGACAACGGCGTCAGCATCCTGCACTTCCTGGGCGGCCACACCTCGGACGTGGTGGGTGAACGCGCGGTCGCGCAGACGAAGATGACGATCAGTCAGCGCGCGGACGTCGACGGTGTACCGGTGGACGTGGTGTGCACCGGCCGGTTCTACGACTTCCTCTCCCGGGACGACGGCGAGTGGACGATCGTCCGCAGGCAACCCATCTACGAGAAGGACCGCCTCGACGTCGTCGACCCCGCCGCCTCCCTCAAGCTCGACCCCGAACTGCTCGCCCGGTTCCCCGCCGGGTACCGCCACCTCGGGTACGTACAGACGAAGGCCGGGTTCACGGTGAAGCCCGGCCTGCCGGGCCTGGTAGGCGAGGCGGTCGAACGGCTCTACACGGAGGGCGCCGCCTGGCTGGCCGGCTCGGAGCGTCCCGGAGACCCGGGGTGAACCGCCCGCGACCGGCGCCGGGACGGGAACCCGAGCGTGGCCTAGTAGAAGCCGTGCGAGGCCGGCCGCTCCAGCCCGAGCCGCAGCCGCCCCCAGTGCGCGAAGGTGAGGTCGCTGTTCAGAGCCACGTGCGACGAGGCCAGATGTACGTCCCGCCAGACCCTCTGGATCGACCGCTTCTCGGCGAAGCCACCGGATCCGGACATCTTCATGAGGGAGTCGACGGCGTCCACGATCAACTGGCCCGCCCGGCTGAAGTCCCGGGCGCACCGGGCCCGCGACTCCAGGTCGAACGGGCCGTCCGACTCGGCGATCGTCAGGCAGCGCCTGCAGAGCAGTTCGGCGGTGTCGAGATCCGCGGCGGCGCGGGCGAACCGGTTCTGCACGCTCTCGAAGCCTGCGACCCTGCCCCCCTGCGCCATGGCGTGTTCCCGGAACGCCTCCAACGCTCCCTGCGCCGCACCGAGCATCGGGCCAAGGAAGGTCGCCGGGGCATAGGTGACATAGGGGCTGCGGTAGTGCGGTGCGGCGTGCTGGAGGCTGCCCTCGGTGACGCCCTCCAGCAGATCGGTCATGGTCAGCACGCGATGATGCGGGACGAAGACGTCGTCGGTGACACCGGTGTTGCTGCCGGTGCCGCGCATCGCGACCATGTCCCAGGTCTGCTCGATGGTGAAGTCGGTGGCCGGCACGAGCAACATGGCCCAGACCCTTGTCTCCCCCGGGAGCAGGGCGCCGAAGGTGGCCCAGGTCGCATGCCCGATCCCACTCATCCAGGACGCACTGCCGGAGAGTCGGTACCCACCGGGAGCGGGGGTGACCTGACCCCTGGGGAAGTGGGCTCCCGCGATCAGTGCGTCCGGGTGGTCGCCCCAGACGTCCTGCTGGGCCTCGGGCGGGAAGTGGCTGATGTCGTGCGCCTGCGACCCCAACAGGGACGCGCACCATGCGTGGGACGCGTCGACCTGTCCGATCAGGCGGGTTGCCTCGAACCAGGTCGTCAGGTCGTGTTCGTGTCCGCCGTGCGACCGCGGCACCAGCAGCCGGGCCATTCCGGCTTCGACCATCGCGCGCACGGCCGCCGGTTGCAGGGTGCGATCCCGCTCGGCCGCCGCGGTGTGTTCGGCGATGACCGGAAGGATGTCGCGGATCCGTCCGAGGGTCTCCTGCGCGGTGGGGACGGCCGGAGCGGGGATCGTCATCTTCTTCTCCTTGGGATGGGGATCGCCGTCGGCGCCGTGGAGCGACCGGGGAACCGGCACTCTTCGAGCCGTGCTGACACGTGACCCGGTCGCGCTCGTGAACGCGTCGACGACCCGGATGTTCCCGGCACGGGCACATGTCCGTGCCTCCCGGGCATGACGTCGATGGCGTCCCTCGCCAAGGCCGTCGTCCGCTCGTGCCCGCCCCACGGCTGACATCGACGCTATGCGGTGTCCGGGCCGCGGACAACGGAATGTTTCGCATGACGGCTATTCCTGCCGCGAATACCCGCGAGTACCCGCGAATGTGAGGGAGGTTGTCGCGGATGGATCTGGTCGACGTGAACCTGAACCTGTTGGTCCCCCTGCAGGCCCTGCTGCGCGAACGGTCGATCACGGGCGCGGCCCGGCGGCTCGGGCTCTCCCAGCCCGCCACCAGCCATGCCCTGGCGCGCTGCCGACGGTTGTTCGGCGACGAGTTGCTCCATCGGGTGGGCCGAGGCTATGAGCTGACGCCACGGGCGCTCTCGTTGCAGGCGCCGCTGGACGACATCCTCACCAAGGTCCGGGGCACCGTCCTGGATCCCGCGGTCTTCGACCCCGCGACCACATGCCGCACGTTCACGGTCGCGGGGGCGAACTCCACACTGACCGTCGTCGGTCCGCGGCTGATGGAGCTGCTCTCGCACCGTGCTCCGCACGCCCGGCTCCGGCTGCTGTCGAACTACACCGGATCGCCCGACGAGCTGCTCCGGTCGGTGGACGTCGACGTGGTGCTGGTCCCCGACGTCCTTCCGACCGCACACACGCGCAGGCATCTGTACACGGACCGGTGGGTACTGGTCGCCGACGCCCGCCGGACCGATGTGCCGGACCGGTTCACACTCGATGCGATCGGTGACCTCCCCTGCGCGGTGTTCGAGGACGGACCGGCACGCGTCCTCCCGGAACGGACGCTGGAGGCCAACGGGGTGCGCCGACAAGTACGTGTGCAGTACTCGGACTTCCTGCTGGCCCCGATGCTGCTGCTCGACACCCGCATGGTCGGCATCCTGCAGGAGCGACTCGCCCGCCGGCTGGCCGCCCACCTCCCCCTACGGATCGAACCGCTGCCGATCGCCACCACCAACCTGTGCATCGACGAGGTATGGAACCCGCGAGCCGACCAGGACGCCGCCGCGCGGTGGCTGCGCCGAACGCTGCGCGAGGCCACCGCGCCACTGCGCCGGCCGGAGTAGTGTCCGTGGCCTCCTTGTCGAGCCGCGTCAGAGCGGTGAGCGCGTCGATGGCCACCGCCTCGCCATGACGGAGGTGGAAGCCGGACCCGGTCCCCGATGCGTGGGCCAGGGTGTGGCCGTGGTCGAGGATGTGCCGCAGGACGGTCTCGCGTTCGTCCGCCGGAACGGTCCGGTCCTTGCGTGCGGCGGTCCCGTCTGCCGGTGCGAAGCAGACGGGACCGTAAAGCCCCTGCGGTACGCGGAGATCAGCGGCCGACCCAGTAGGTGCGGGTGTTGGTGAACTCGCGGATGCCGGCGGCGGCCAGTTCGCGTCCGTAGCCGCTGCGCTTGGTGCCGCCGAAGGGCAGGCGCGGGTCGGAGGCGACGATGGCGTTGACGAACGCGGCGCCGCTGGTGATGCGGCGCGCCAGCTCGATGCCGCGGGGAGGCCGGGCGGTCCACACGCTCAGGCCCAGGCCGAAGCTGGTGGCGTTGGCCAGGCGCACCGCTTCGTCGTCGTCCGCCGCGACGGCGATCGCGGCCAGCGGCCCGAAGGTCTCCTCGTCGAAGGCGGCCATGCCCGGCCCGGTGCCGGCCAGGACCGTCGGCTGGAAGAAGTAGCCTTCGCCCGGAAGCGGCTTGCCGCCGGTCAGCAGCTGGGCACCGGCGGCGACGGACTCCTCGACCTGTCGCTCCACCGCCCCGCGCAGGTCGTCGCGCGCCAGCGGTCCGACCTGGGTGTCCGGGTGACTCGGGTCGCCGACCTTCAGGGCCTGCACGCCCCGCACGAAGGCCGCCGTGAAGGCGTCGGCCACGTCCTGGTGGACGATGAATCGCTTGGCGCACACACAGCTCTGGCCGGAGTTGGTGAAGCGGGCCTTGACCGCGGCGGAGGCGGCGGCCTCGATGTCGGCGTCCGCGAGGACCACGAAGGCGTCGGATCCGCCGAGTTCGAGGACGGACTTCTTGGCGGCACGTCCGGCGGCGGATCCCACGGCAGCCCCAGCCCGGTTGCTTCCGGTGAGCGTGACCGCGGCGATCCGGTCGTCCTCGATCAGGCGGGCGGTGGTGTCGGGCACGTCCTCGTCCGCGAGCAGCAGGGCGGTCACGAGGTGGTCGGGCAGGCCTGCCTGCGTGCACAGTTCCTGGAGGGCGAGCGCGCTGCCGGTGACGTTGGAGGCGTGCTTGAGGAGGATGCCGTTGCCCGCCACCAGCGAGGGCAGCGCGAAGCGCATGACCTGCCAGACCGGGAAGTTCCAGGGCATCACGGCCAGGACCAGGCCTGCCGGCTCGTAGGCGACCCAGGCCTCGGCGCCGTCCACGGGGACGCGGACGTCGGCGAGGATGTCGGGGCCTTTGTGGGCGTAGTAGTCGGCGGTCAGCGCCGACTTGCTCACCTCCCCCAGCGCCTCGGCCCGGGGTTTGCCCATCTCCTGTACGGCCAGGTCGGCCAGTTGGTCGGCGTGGGCGCGCAGGACCTGACCGAGGCGGGCCACGCGCGCGGCGCGTTCGGCGACCGGGATCAGGGCCCAGGCGCGGCTGGCGGCGTGGGCACGCTGGACCGCGGTCTCGACGCGCTCGGCGTCCCATGCCTCGTAGGAGGCGAGGGGCCGGCCGGTGGCGGGGTTGAAGGTCTGGATGGTGCTCATGCGGTGGGCGCACCCCCCTTGTCGCTCGCGGAGAGGTGCTCGAAGGTCTCGCCGGTGGCGGTGATGGTGCGGGTGACGTCCCGGCCGCCGTAGACCCAGTAGATGCGCATGACACCCCCGCCGCGGTTGAAGAAGCGGTGCGGGATACCGGCCGGCACCCAGGTGGCCTGGCCGACCTCGAGGTCGAAGAACTCGCCGTCGATCTCGGCGGTCGCCTCGCCTTCGAGGATCAGGACGGACTCCTCGACGTTGTGGCTGTGCAGGGGCAGGCCGGTGCCGGGCTGGAACACGGTCTGGCCGGTGGTGATGACGGCCTTCTCGGAGTTCCACTTGCCGACGTAGGGGATGGTGGCCACACCGCCACCACGGTCGAATCGTTCGACCTGGTCCGGGTGGATGAGCAGGTTCGGCTCAGCGGGCTGGGTGCACATCGGAACGGCTCCGTTCTGCGGTCAGGAGTGGTGGAACAGACGACGGGAGAGGGTGTTGACCTGGCTTCCGGGCACCACGTACTTGGCTGCCGCTTCCCGCCAGACCTTGAAGTGGGGTGCGGAGCGGTGGGCTTCGACGGCGGCTTCGTCGTCGTAGATCTCGTGGAAGACGAAGTGGTGGTCGTCCTCGATGTCGCACACCACGTCGAAGTAGCGGCAGCCCGGCTCGTCGGTGAAGGAACGCTCGGCGTTCTCCTCGATGGCGGCCAGGAAGTCGTCGCGGGTTCCGGGGACGACCTGGAGGGACACGGTCAGCGCGATCATGCGGGAATCTCCTGCGGGTTGGTGGGCTCGGCGTGCGTGGCGGGCAGGGGTACGCCCGTGGCCTGGGCGATACGGGCCAGGGAGGCCCAGGTGTCGTCGACGACGGTGATGCCTTCGCGTTGGAGTCGTTCGGCGGTGCGGATCTCCGGCTCGCCCGGGACGAAGATCTCGCCCGCGCCGGGCGCGGCCGGGGTGGACTTCGTCTCCTCGATCAGCGCGTCCATGCGCTGCTCGAACTCGGCCGGGTCGGCCATGGCGCGGATGTCGATGCACAGCAGCAGGTGGCCGACGCCGCTGCGGCCGGTGGGCTGGTAGGGGCCCACGACGCCGGAGCCGAAGGCGCTGCCGGTGAGCACCCCGGCCAGCACGTCGAACATGAAGGAGATGGCATAGCCCTTGTGGCCGGCCATCGGCAGGATGAGGCCCTCGATCGCGCGCTTGGGGTCGGTGGTCGGCACTCCGTCGGCGTCCGCGGCCCATCCTTCGGGGATGGGCTCGCCCCGCTCCTTGGCGTGGTAGATCTTTCCGCGGGCCACGGCGGTGTTGGCGATGTCCATCACCGCGATGCCGTGCCGGCCCGAGGGTGCGGCGATCGACCACGGGTTGGTGCCGACCCGCTTCTCCCGGCCGCCCCAAGGGGCCATCGCCGGGCTCGCGTTGGTGGCCAGGATCGCGACACAGCCGAGTTCGGCGGCCTTACGGGTGAAGTAGGCGGCCGTGCCGAAGTGGCCGGAGTTGCGTACCGCGACCGCGCTGATCCCGTGCGCGCGGGCGCGTTCGACGCCCTCGCGCACCGCCCGGTCGGTCAGGACCTGCCCCAGGCCGTCGTTGCCGTCGATGACCATGACGGCTCCGGTGTCGCTGACCACTTCCGGGGCGGCGACGGCCGCGGTGGCACCTGAGCTGACGCGGTCCAGGTACCAGGGCAGGCGCAGCATGCCGTGGGAGGCGTGCCCCCACAGCTCGGCCGTCACGAGGGTGTCGGCGAGCAGCCGCGCGTCGCCGGACGGCACTCCGTGCGCTTGGGTGGCAGCGGAAGCGAATCGCAGCAAGTCCGCTGCTCGGACGGTATGCGGCATCGGGCGGGCCTCACTCTCCAAGAAATGTATCCATTTCTGTATACATGAATGAGTGCAATGGAGTACAGCCCTGCGGGATCTTTGCCTGCCGAGGCGGTTCGCCGGGTTCCTGATGGCCGGACTTCTGTGCGCCGGGTTCGATCTGTGCTAGAGATGGTGAGCGGATTGGTTGACAGGTTGATAAGTGGCATACGCGAGGAGGCGCCATGAAGCTGGCAGTACTGCCCGGCGACGACATCGGCCCCGAGATCACGTCGGCGACCCTGGAAGTGCTCGACACCGCAGATCAGCGGTTCCACCTGGGGCTTGCGTACGACGAGCACGAGGTGGGCGTGGCTTCGCACCGGGCTACGGGGACGACCTTGCCCGAGAGCGTCCTCCGGGCCGCGCGCGAGGCAGACGGAATGGTGCTCGGCCCGGCCGGCATGACCGAGTACCCGCCTCTCGATCAGGGCGGTGTCAATGTTCCCGGCACCGTGCGCAAGCGCTTCGAGCTCTACGCGAACGTCCGTCCCGCCCGCTCACGCGGCGGCGTCAGCGACGCCCGGCCCGGCCTCGACTGCGTGATCGTCCGGGAGAACACGGAGGGCTTCTACGCCGACCGCAGTCTCCACAAGGGCTACGGGGAGTTCATGCCCACCGACGACGTGGCGATGTCCGTGCGTGTGATCACGGCTCGCGCTTCACGGCGCATCGCCAGGGTGGCCTTCGAGCGAGCACGTCAGCGACGCTGTCACGTCACTATGGTCGGCAAGCGTCACGTCCTACAGGTGACCGACGGCCTGTTCATGGATCAGGTGAGGGCTGTCGCCGCGGACTACCCCGATGTGGAACTGCGCGAGATCGACATGGACGCGATGGTCGCGGCCGTGTACACCCACCCCGCCGACTTCGACGTCATTCTCACCACCAACATGTTCGGCGACATCCTGTCGAACCTGACGGCGGCACTCTCCGGCGGACTCGGCCTCTCGGCGTCGCTCAACCTGGGCGACGACTACGCGGCCGCCAACGCCGGCCACGGTTCCGCGCCCGACATCGCAGGGCGTGGAATCGCGAACCCCACCAGCCTGATCCTCTCCAGCGCGCTGCTGCTTCGCTGGTGGAGCGGACGGTCGGGAAACAGCGCTTTCGAGTCCGCCGCCCGCCGGATCGAGGAAGTCGTGGACGAGGTACTGGGTGAGAGCAAGATCGTCACAGCGGATCTGGGCGGCAGCGCGTCGACCGTCGAATACACACGGGAGCTCTGCGCCCGCCTCGCCTCGGAGTAGTACCAGCGCCGAGAACCACTTCCACAGGAGACAGGACCTTGTTCGCCCTCATCGTTTCGCTTCACGTCCAGCCCGGTAAACGGGAAGAATTCCTCCGAGTGATGACAGCCAACGCAGAGGCCTCCCTGCGGGACGAGCCCGGTTGCCTGAGGTTCGACGTCGTCGAGCAGCACGACGCCGACAACCGGTTCCTCCTGTACGAGGTGTACCAGGACGAGCAGGCCTTCTACGAAGACCATCGTGGCTCCGAGCACTACGCGCGCTGGCGTGAACAGATGCCTCACCTCATCGTCGAGGGCGGGCACAGCAACACGTTCGGTACAGCACATCACTTCTCGCGGCAGACGACGCCCTCGTCAGGCTGACGTTCGGAAAGCCGGCCTCACACGGCGGCGGCGTACCCATGCCGTACTCGCCATACTGGTCGGCCTGCCGCGGGGATACAGTGTGGAGGACAGGTTGATGTCTGGCTCCACGGAGCCGGACCCCCGCGAGAGGATTCGGCATGACCGCTGGCCTGACCCGAGTGGAGCGTGTGCAGAGGGACGCTCCCGCACTTCAGGTCACACGGCAGCTCCTGAGCTACCTCCTGGAGTCCGGACAGGCTCAGGTGGGGCAGAAGCTGCCGGCCGAGCGGGAACTGGTGGAGATCTTCGGTGTCGGACGGTCCTCCGTACGAGAGGCGTTGAAATCCCTGAGCCTCCTCGGGCTGCTGGAGATTCGCCAGGGCGACGGAACGTATGTCCGCAACCCCAGCTCGGACCTGCTGCCACAGGTGATCGAGTGGGGCCTGATGCTGAGCGACCACAGAACGTCCGAAATGATCGAGGCGCGTTCGGTGATCGAGGTCTCCGTCGCCGAGTTCGCGGCAGCACGCCGCACAGAAGACGACTTGGCCGCCATCGAACGGCATCTGAGGGGTCTGAAGAACAGCATGAACTCGCCCGAAGAGTGGGTCGAGCACGACATGCAGTTCCACTTCGCCGTGGCGCGCGCCTCACACAACGGAGCCCTGGCCGACTATCTGTTGCGACTGCGTTCCCTGCTCGGAACGTGGATCAAGCAGAACCAGGCCGCCGATGGCGGCACTGCGGCCAAGTACCAGGAGCACGAAGCCGTGTATGTCGCCATCCGTGACCAGGACGCAGCCGCCGCCGGCGCGGCCATGCGCCGTCACATCAAGAAGGTCGCCACGCGACTGGACGCCCCGAAGCCCTCCCAGACAGCCGGCTGAATACCGTTGCGCTCCATCCCTCAGGCCGGAGCGGGCACTCTTCCCACGACCGTGTTCCGGCCGAACCCGTGAAACACGCGTGCCGTTCGCCTTCCCTCGCGGCGGTCAGGGGGACGTGGGTACGAGTACGGCGGCCTGCTCAGGAGTCAGGGGACGCGTGATGTGTCCCCTGAGCAGGAGGTACAGCTTGGCCGTTTCCTCCAGTTCCTCGATCGCGTCCGTGGCCTGCTCCAGGGTGGCGGCGGCGACCACGGGACCGTGGTTGGCGAGGAGGACCGCGTGGTGAGAACGAGCCGTCTGCTCGGCGAGCGGTTCCAGGGCGCTGTCGCCGGGGGCGTGGTAGGGCAGCAGCGGCAGGGTGCCCACGCGCATGGCGTAGTAGGCGGTCAACGGCGGCAAGGCGTTCGCGGGGTCGAGGCCGTCCAGGCAGGAGACGGCGACTGCGTGGGTGGAATGCAGGTGGACGACCGCCCGCGCGTCCGGCCGAGCCCGGTAGAAGGCAGCGTGCAGGAAAGCCTCTTTGGTCGGCTTGAGTCCGTCGAGGTGGCGGCCTGCCAGGTCGGTGCGCGACAGGTCGGCCTCTTGCACCGCTCCAAGACTCGATCCGGTGGGGGTGAGCAGGAGGCCCCCGTCTCCCAGACGGAGAGACAGGTTGCCGGTGGACCCGTGGGTGAGACCACGTGTGAACAGGGAGCGGGCGGTTCGTACGAGGAGTACGCGAGCAGTCGTATCGTCGAGAGGGGCAGTCATGTCGTCTCCTGGGATGCGCCGGTGAGTGTGCGGGTGAAGAGGTCGGGGGCGCCGAAGTTGCCGGACTTGAGCATGAGGGCGAGATCGCCGGCCTTCGTGGTGGTGTGCGTCCAGGGCACACCGGAGTCGACTTCTTCCCCGACCAGCACGGCGCGGATGCCAAGGGCCGTGGTGACAGCGCCGGAGGTTTCGCCGCCGGCGACGATGAGTCGGCGTACACCGCCCTCGACGAGACGAGAGGCGAGGGTGCCCAGCATTCCCTCGACCTGGGCGGCGGCCTCGTCCACACCCAGCTGGTTCTGGACGGCGGCGAGTTCTTCCACGGAGACGGAGGCGTGGATGAGGACGGGCAGGTCTGGGCTCTGATCGCGGTACCAGTGCAGCGTCGAGCCGATGACGTCGTGGCCGGCGGCGGCGCCAAGGACGTCGAGACGAAAACAGGGCAGACCGGCGGCGTGGAACCGGGCGATCTGTTCCAGGGTGCGGGCCGAGCAACTGCCGGCCAGCACGGCGGCACGCCCCTGGGGCGGGGGCGGCCCCGCCGTGGCCGGTCCGGTCGCGGGGTGGGCGCGTCCGAGTCCCTCGGCCAGACCCGCGGCGCCCCCGACGACGGGGAGTTCGAGGGCCGCGGCTCCCAGAACGGCGAGGTCGTCGTCGGTCAGGGCGTCGGCGATGACGTGGCGGACACCGGCCCTCCGGTGGGCCTCGACGGCGTCACGGACAGCCTCGACGCCCTGGTCCGTGGTGGAGCGGTCGAGCAGTGCCACCGGATGGCGGGTCTGCGCGGAGAGCAGACGTACGAGGGAGGCGTCCGTCATGGGGTTGAGGGGGTGGTGGCGCAGCGGCGAGTCGGACAGCAGCTGGTCGTGGACGAACAGATGTCCCTGGTAGACGGTGCGGCCGTTGGCCGGGGAGGCCGGGCAGTGCAGGGTGATCGGGGCCGTCGTGGCGTCCATGAGCGCATCTGTGACCGGACCGATGTTCCCTCGTGGTGTGGAGTCGAAGGTGGAGCAGTACTTGAAGTAGAGCTGGGCCGCGCCCCTGTCCCGCAGCCATCGCTGGGCGGCCAGGGAGTCGGCGACCGCCTCGTCGGCGGGCGTGGAGCGGGATTTCAGGGCGACGACGACAGCGTCGCAGTCGGTGGGCGGCACGGTGGTGGCGTCCGGGGTGCCGAAGACCAGGGCGGTGCGCAGGCCCGCGCGCCGGAAGGCCGCGGCGACATCGGTTCCGCCGGTGAAGTCGTCGGCTATGCAGCCGAAACGAAGGGGCATGGTCAGTCTCTCGCGCGGGTGTGCCTGTGCAGGCGTGTCGGTCGGCGCCGGCGGTCCGGCGATGTCGATGGTGACGGCGTCGGTGAACGTGGTGGTGACGGAGCATCCGAGGTCGCGTGCGGAGGTGCCCGCGGCAATCACCTCGGCGACAGGTTGGCGTTGCTCTGACCGGCGATGTCATGCCGTGACCGTCGCCGGGTCGCGGACGGGCACGAACTCACCGGTGTGGTGAAGGTGTCGCGGGCGGTGCAGTCACACAGGGCCTTCACGAGGGGAAGGCCCTGGCGGTGCGGCGGTTCGCAAACGCCTGCGCAGGTGGCCATAGGGGTGGAGCGCGCATTCTTCGTGCGGCTCCGGGGAGCCCTGGCCGGTGATCGCGGGGCCGCGTCAACCGGCCGGACGAACCACTCGGCTACTCCCACGGCGCCACCTGCTTTCCGAGGGAACCCGCACCGTGAGCACCAAGACCTTCGCCTTCCGTACCGACGGCGGGGACGGCAGGCGGGGGCGCCGAGAGTAAGGCATGTCGGGTAGTGGGTGCGGGCGGCCGGCGACGTCGGCGTGCTCGGATGCCACCCGAAAGTGCCGAGCCTCTCGGCATCGACGTGGTGGGCGCCGGCTGCCGTGAGTCGATGCTTCGTCGGCCCAGGGCTGCCCGGCATGTACGCCCCGGACACGCCGCAGGTTCTCCAGCCGGGCAGAACGGTGCCGCATGCCCGGCCGAGGGTGGGAGACACACCGAAGCCGCCAGCGAGACGGGCCACAGGACAGCTTCGGCCGGGGACACGACGAAACCGAGCGGCATCGGCGTACGGCAGTCGTCGCCGAGGACGGTGCGGCCCATGGCCCGGGAAGGTCGAGGGGTCATGGAGCGACCGCCGCGGTGACCGGCCCGGCCGTGGTGGGGGCGAGCAGTTCGCTCAGCCGGCGGGCGGCGGCCCCCGCGCCGTCCAGGACCGGGACCTCCAACAGCGCGGCCAGGGCCTCGCGGGCCGGTGCCAGGGAGTACTGCGCCAGCAGCACCACGTCGGCAGGTGGCCCTCCCGCGAACCGCAGCGCATCGGCCAGGTGACGGGCCGTGGTCTCCGGGGAGTCCGCGCGGGCGGCGTCCTCGCTGAGCGCTGTGACGACCTCGACCGCACGGTCGGGACGGACTCTTGGAATGAGAGCCTCGAGTTGGGTCACGGCGGCGGGGACGGCGGGCGGAGCGGAGGCGGCGACGACCACGCGCCGGTAGGGGCCGGTCAGGGCAGCCGTGAACATCGCCTCGTCGGACTTCAGGAGAGGGATGTTCCACAGGGTGCGGGCGGTGTCGACGACCTCTCCGTAGGAGGAGCAGGTCAACAGCAGTCCATGGGCGCCACCGTCCACCGCATGTCCGATCAGGCCGAGCATGCGCCGACGCAGCGCGTGGTTGAGTCCCCCGACATGGCGAGCGTCGTCCAGGAGACGGTCGTCGAGCAGGTTCCACAGCGTGGCCTGACGAAACTCTCGCGCGAAGGCCAGCTCGGCGATGCGGCCCGCCGCAGGCACGGCGTGGATCAGGGCGACCAGGGGTTGAGGTTCGATCACGGGAGCATGGCACCTCTTCCGGAAGGCTGGGACGCAGGGTCCCGGCCGCGGGCCCGCTCTGGCGACGCGGAGGCGCTGTGCGGCAGCGGGCTCCCCGGGGTGGGTGCGGCAACGCTGGTGGCGTGGCCACGATCGCCACTTTAAGAGCAACCGGTCAACCGGTCAACCTTTATCTCCTTGCTCCGCTCCGGGAAAGTCGCCACCGGAGGCACTCCCGCATGGTCGCGTGCCTGCGAGCAGCAGCTCGACGCCGCCCTGCCATCGGCCCGTTCGGCCTGACGGAAATACGTCCCCGGACTACCGGATCCACAACAGGCCAGGGAAGCTGCGCGACTTGATCGCCTTCTGCACGAGGGGCCGGTCAATCCCCGACATTCACTCGACCATGATCCTGGCGAGCTCAGCCATCGGATCCTCATCCCGGTATTGACGTGATGGCCGAACTCCAGTTGTCTACCCATCCGATTCACTGGTTGACCGGTTGACTGGTTACCCAAGGGGCAACCTCCTCATCCCGTGCCGACCGCCCACCTTCGGCAGCCCACGCCACGGGCCCCTGCTGCCGCCGCGCGTCCGAGAGCAGCACACCGCCTACCCCGGCCGACTCCACAGCTCGGCGTGCGACATCCCCTTCGGGCGCCGGTGGCACCGCCGCCGGCCTTCGCGACCCAAGGAGTCGATCTTCGGCCCACTGGGGCACGGGCACCGCCCGTCGGCATCCTGCGGCAAATGCTGTCTACCAAGCTCTATACACCACTGAATCCAAAGATGTATACAGGCCATGTTACGGCTGCATAGAGAGGAGATGACCATGCTGGTCATCCTGGGATTCGCGATGGTCGCGACGTTCCTCTACCTGATCATGAGCAAGCGTGTCGTCCCCATCGCGGCGCTCGTCCTCGTACCCATCGTTTTCGGCCTGATCGCCGGAGGAGGGCTCGGTCTCGCCGAGGACATCACCGGCTCCATCGAGGACGTCGCCCCCACCGCGGCACTGCTGTTCTTCGCCATCACCTTTTTCGGCATCATGATCGACGTGGGTCTCTTCGACCCCCTCATACGTGCCCTGCTGCGGATGGTGCAGCATGATCCCGTCAAGATCGTGATCGGCACAGCACTCCTGTCGGCGATCGTGTCCCTGGACGGCGACGGATCCACCACGTTCATCATCGTGACGTCCGCGTTCCTGCCGATCTACCTTCGCCTGGGCATGAGCCCGGTGGTGCTGACCTGCGTCACGGCCACCGCCAACGGCACCCTCAACACCGTGCCATGGGGCGGGTCCACTGCCCGTGCCGCGGCTGCCCTGAAGGTGTCTCCCATCGACATCTTCGTACCGATGATTCCCGCGATCGCCGCTGGCCTTGTCGCGACCATGGTCTTCGCCTACTTCCTCGGCCGCAGCGAGCGGCGCCGTCTCGGCCTGGTCGACCTGCGTGAAGGCGTGCTGCGCAAGAAAGCCGGAACGGGCTGGGCCACAGTTCCCGCCGCCCAGCCCGCCCTGGCCGGCGCATCAGCCGGTACGTCGGCCGCGGATGCCTCCGACGCTGCTGGTCGGAGTGGCGACCACCGAGAGGACACGCCCGCACCGTCGACGGCCGAGCCGAACGACGCAGCGGAACTGATCACGTCCGACGGCCGGATCAACCGGCCCAAGGCCCGGCCGAAGCTGCTGTGGCCCAACCTGCTGCTGACGCTCACGGTGATGACCCTGCTGGTCGAGGGAACCATCGAACCGGCGGTCATCTTCTTCCTCGGGGTGGCGATCGCCCTGGTCCTGAACTTCCCGCATGTCGCCCAACAGCGCGAGCAGTTGGAGGCTCACGCCTCCAGCGTCGTCAACGTGGTCGGCATGGTCTTCGCCGCGACCGTCCTGACCGGGGTCCTCAGCGGCAGCGGCATGGTGGAGGCGATGGCCGCCTGGCTGGTGGGCATCATCCCCGAATCCCTGGGCGGGCACTTCCCTGTCATCACCGGTCTGCTCTCGATCCCGATGACCTTCTTCACCAGCAATGACGCCTTCTACTTCGGCATGCTGCCGATCCTGAACGAGACCGCGGGTCATTTCGGCATCTCCTCCGTGGAGATGGCCCGGGCCTCCCTCATCGGCCAGCCCCTGCACCAGTCCAGTCCGATCGTCGCCTCGTTCCTGCTGCTGGTGGGACTGGCCAAGGTCGAACTCGGCGACCACCACCGCAAGACGATCTGGCGCGCGGTCTGCGTCGGACTGATCATGCTCCTCGTCGGCGGCCTGACCTTCGCCTTCCCGCTCTGACCGGCCCGCGGCAGAAAGAGATGTCATGAGAGCACAACAGGCTTCCCGCCGCAGCGCCCTCGCTCTGGGCACCGGCGCCGCTCTTGCCCTGTCCGTCGGGGAGGCCCGGGCCACCGAGCGGGTGCCGACTGCCGGACGGACGCATGCGCGGTTCGCCTACGTGGGGTGTTACACCACGGCGGAACGCAACGGCCAGGGGAAAGGCATCGCGGTGTTCCGCGTCGACGGGCCCGGGCGATGGCAGTTGCTGGAAACCATTCCCACGGCCGACAACCCGTCCTTCCTCGCGCTGGACCGGACCCAGTCCTTCCTCTACGCCGTCCATGGCGACCGCGACCAGGTCAGCGCCTATGCCGTCAGCCGGCGGACCGGACGGCTCACCCCGCTGAACAGCCAGTCCAGCCAGGGCACCAACCCCGTCCATCTCGCTCTCGCCCCCGACAACAGCCGGCTGCTCGTCGCCAACTACGCCACCGGCACCCTTGCCGTCCTGCCCATCGCCCGGGACGGCACGCTCCGCCCCGCGACCCAGGTCGTCGGGCTGACGGGCACGGCCGGCCCTCACCGGAGCCAGCAGACAGGTCCCCACCCCCATCAC
>NZ_VJZC01000100.1 GCF_009377185.1 Streptomyces spongiae | reverse complement strand
CCACCGCCTCCATCCGCGTATGCGCACCCAGCTTCCGCATCGCCGACCGCAGATACCCCTTCACCGTCTCCGGCCGCAGCCCCAGCCGCTCCGCGGCCACCGCGTTGGTGGCCCCGAGAGCGACACAGGCCAGAACGTCCACCTCGCGGGGCGTCAACCCCAGCTCACCCGCACGCGCCACCGGCTCCGCCGAGACCGCCTGCGCCAGCCGCCCGCACGCCTCCAGAAGCTCCGACCGCAACCCCGCGTCCTCGATCCGCGGCGCCAGCGCACGCAGCGCCCCGTGCGCCTCGCGGACCTCCTCCCAGGCCGCCCCCGAGGCCGCGTCGGGCGCGGCGGAAGCCGCCAGCAGGCTCCGCGCCTCGTCCCGGACGACCAGCGCGTGCTCCACGTCCCGCGCCGCGTCCACCGCCGCCGTCAGCGTGCGGTCCCCCAGCGGCTGCGCCGTCCGCAGCGCGCCGTAGAGAACGCCCCGCACCCGGCGCCGTACGACCACCGGTACGGCCACCACGGACTGGATCCGCTCCGCCGCGACCGCCGCGTCGTACTCGTGGCTGATCTGGCGCGACGACGAGTAGTCCGTCACCGCACACGGCCGGGCGAGCGCCACCGCCTTGCCGCCGAGGCCGTTGCCGGACGAGACGGCCAGGGCCTGCAGCGCGGTGGTCAGGTTGCCGTTGAGTTCGCTGATGCGCAGGTGCCGGTGCTCGGACTCGACCAGCCCACCGAACGCGACCGGCAACCCGGTCGCGTGCCGCAAACGCACCAGCGCACCACGCATCTCACGCGCCCCGTCCGTGTCCACCGCCACCCGTTCGCTCCTTCCGTGCGGCTCCACACCCCCGTTCGGGGGTAGTGAGACCTGCGTCACGCATTACACGATGTCAGAGGACTGTCCGGCAATGAGGAGGACACATGGCGACGACGACGAGCGCCACGGACGAGTTCCGGGCGGCACGGGACTTCCTGCTGAAGCACCGCGAGGACTACGCCACGGCCTACCGGGACTTCGTCTGGCCCCGCCCCGAGTACTTCAACTGGGCGCTCGACTGGTTCGACGTGATCGCACGCGGGAACGACCGCACGGCCCTGCACATCGTCGAGGAGGACGGCTCTCAGACCCGCGTCTCCTTCGCCGAGATGTCGGAGCGCTCGGCCCGCACCGCCAACTGGCTGCGCGCCCGGGGCGTACGCCCCGACCACCGCGTCCTCGTCATGCTCGGCAACCAGGTGGAGCTGTGGGAGACCGCCCTGGCCGCGATGAAGCTGGGCGCCGTCGTCATCCCCGCCACACCCCTGCTCGGCACCGCCGACCTCGTCGACCGGGTCGAGCGCGGACGCGTACGGCACGTCGTCGCCCGCGCCGAGGACACCGGCAAGTTCGAGGAGGTGCCGGGCCGCTACACCCGGATCGCGGTCGGCGGGGCCCCGGACGGCTGGCAGTCCTACGAGGAGGCGTACGAGGTCTCGCCCGACTTCACCCCCCTCGGGCCCACCAACGCGAGCGACCCGCTGATGCTCTACTTCACCTCGGGCACCACCGCCCGCCCGAAGCTCGTCGAGCACACCCATGTGTCGTACCCCGTCGGCCACCTGGCGACCATGTACTGGATCGGCCTCAAGCCCGGCGACGTCCACCTGAACATCTCCTCGCCCGGCTGGGCCAAGCACGCCTGGTCCAACCTCTTCGCCCCCTGGAACGCCGAGGCGACCGTCTTCATCCACAACTACACGCGCTTCGACGCGCCCCGGCTGATGGCGGAGATGGACCGCGCGGGCGTCACCACCTTCTGCGCCCCGCCCACCGTGTGGCGCATGCTCATCCAGGCCGACCTCACCGCCCTGCGCACCCCGCCCCGCGAGGCCCTCGCCGCCGGCGAACCCCTCAACCCGGAGGTCATCGAGCAGGTGCGCCGCGCCTGGGGCGTGACCATCCGCGACGGCTTCGGGCAGACGGAGACGGCCGTGCAGGTCTCCAACAGCCCCGGACAGGAGCTGAGGATCGGCTCGATGGGCCGTCCCAGTCCGGGCTTCCGGGTCGTGCTCCTCGACCCCGTGTCGGGGGCGCCGGGCGCCGACGAGGGCGAGATCGCGCTCGACCTGCACGACCGGCCCGTGGGCGTGATGACCGGCTACCACGGCGACCCGGACCGTACGGCCGAGGCGATGGCCGGTGGCTACTACCGCACCGGCGACATCGGCGCCCGGGACGCCGACGGCTACATCACGTACGTGGGCCGCGCCGACGACGTGTTCAAGGCGTCCGACTACAAGATCTCGCCCTTCGAGCTGGAGAGCGCGCTCCTGGAGCACGAGGCCGTCGCGGAGGCGGCGGTGGTGCCCGCGCCCGACGAGGTACGGCTCGCGGTGCCGAAGGCGTACATCGTGCTGGCCGACGGCTGGGAGCCGGGCCCGGTCACGGCCAAGGTGCTCTTCGAGCACTCGCGCGACACCCTCGCACCCTTCAAGCGGGTCCGCCGCCTGGAGTTCGCCCCGCTCCCGAAGACCGTGTCGGGCAAGATCCGCCGCATCGAACTGCGCGAGGCCACGGCCGCGGGCTCCGACGCCGAGTACCGCGAGGAGGACTTCCGGTGACCTCACCACTGTCGTCCACCGAACCACCGTCGTACACCCAGCCACTCTCGTACACCCACGGCACGAGCGACACCGCCCTCCTGGGAGACACGATCGGGATCAACCTGGACCGGGCCGTCGCGGCCTGGCCGGACCGCGAGGCGCTGGTCGACGTGCCGTCGGGGCGGCGCTGGACGTACGCCGAGTTCGCCGCGGACGTCGACGAGTTGGCCTACGCGCTCGTCGCGAGCGGGGTCGTCAAGGGCGACCGGGTGGGCATCTGGGCGGTGAACTGTCCCGAGTGGGTCCTCGTCCAGTACGCCACGGCCCGTATCGGCGCGATCATGGTGAACATCAACCCGGCCTACCGGACCCACGAGGTCGAGTACGTCCTGGGCCAGGCCGGTATCTCCCTCCTGTTCGCCTCCCTCGCCCACAAGACGAGCGACTACCGGGCGATGGTCGAGCAAGTGCGGCGCAGATGCCCGCAGTTGAGAGAGACCGTGTTCATCGGGGACCCGAGCTGGGAGGCGCTGATCGCGCGGGGCACTCCGGTGCCGTTCGAGGAGCTGTCCTGCGACGACCCGATCAACATCCAGTACACGTCGGGGACGACGGGCTTCCCCAAGGGGGCCACCCTCTCCCACCACAACATCCTCAACAACGGTTACTTCGTGGGCGAGATGATCGCCTACAGCGAGCAGGACCGGGTGTGCATCCCCGTCCCGTTCTACCACTGCTTCGGCATGGTCATGGGCAACCTGGCGGCCACCTCCCACGGCGCCTGCATGGTGATCCCGGCGCCCTCCTTCGACCCGAAGGCCACGCTGGAGGCCGTCCAGCAGGAGCGCTGCACCTCTCTGTACGGCGTACCGACCATGTTCATCGCGGAGCTGAACCACCCCGACTTCGCCTCGTACGACCTCTCCTCGCTCCGCACCGGCATCATGGCGGGCTCGCCCTGCCCGGTCGAGGTGATGAAGCGGGTGGTCACCGAGATGAACATGGCCGAGGTGTCGATCTGCTACGGGATGACCGAGACCTCGCCCGTCTCCACGCAGACCCGGCGCGACGACGACCTGGAGCACCGCACCGGTACGGTCGGCCGCGTCCTCCCGCACATCGAGGTGAAGGTCGTCGACCCGGTCAGCGGCGTGACCCAGCCGCGCGGCACGGCGGGCGAGCTGTGCACCAGGGGCTACAGCGTGATGCTCGGCTACTGGGACGAGCCCGAGAAGACCGCGGAGGCCGTCGACCCGGGGCGCTGGATGCACACAGGGGACCTGGCCGTGATGCGGGAGGACGGGTACGTCGAGATCGTCGGACGCATCAAGGACATGATCATCCGGGGCGGTGAGAACGTCTACCCGCGCGAGATCGAGGAGTTCCTCTACGCGCACCCCAAGATCGCCGACGTCCAGGTGGTGGGCGTGCCGCACGAACGGTACGGCGAGGAGGTGCTCGCCTGCGTCATCCCGCGCGACCCGGCGGACCCGCTGACCCTGGAGGAGCTCCACGCCTTCTGCGACGGCCAGTTGGCGCACTACAAGATCCCGAACCGGCTGCAGGTGCTGGAGGCCTTTCCGATGACGGTGTCGGGGAAGGTGCGGAAGGTCGAGCTGCGGGAGAGGTACGCGGGCGGCGCGGGGTAGAGGGGGCGTTCAGGCGCCCGTCGCGATCAGCTCACGCGCGGGGCCGTTCACCGGCTGGGGCGTCCCCGTGAGGTCGAGGACGAAGAGCGGGATGCCGAGACCGTCGGCGCGGCCGCGTGCCTCGGGTGCGAACCCGGCGAGCGAGAAGTACACACAGACCGCGGACTCGGTCATGGCCGTCAGCCACAGGCACTCGACATCGCGCAGCGACGCGGGGTTGATCGTCGGGTCCACCTGGGCGAGGACACCCCGGGCGGTCAGCCCGATTCCCGAGGGCGGCCGCTGGTCCGCCCGGCGCACGTCCCGGTACCCGAGCCACCGGAGGTAGAGCGCGGCGGCCGTGACGGCATCCCTGGCCGTACGGATCGTGACGGGCTGGAAGGCGGGACGGGGCGACGGCCGCGCGGGGTCCGGTGGCTGCGGGGCGTCCGGGGATCCCACCCCGCCGGGGCCGGGGGAGTGGGCCGGTGTGCCGGGGCCCTGGCTGTCGGGACGGCTCGCGGTCCGGTCGACCGTGGTCCGGGTGGGTGCGTCGCTGGGGCGGATGCCGGGGCCTGGGGCGGTGTCCTGGCCTGGGCGGCCCCTGCCCCGGGGATCGGCGACCGAGCCGGTGCGGGGCCCGGCCTCCGGCCCGGTGCGGCCGACGGCGGGCTCGGCGTTCGGGTGTGATCCCGAGGCGTCGGCAGCAGGTGCGGTGCGGGCGTCCGAGCCGGAACTGCCGGCCGTGGCCGCGTCTTCGGGGCGCGCATCGGGTTCCTCACCGGCAGGCGCACCGACGGGCGCACCGCCGGGCGCACCGCCGAGAGGCGCGGCGTCGGCCTCCCCGGCGTACACATCCCCTGGGCGCAGGGGGCGTAAGGTTCCTGCGACCGGGACGCGGACGACCGTCCCGCAGGCGCAGCCCAGTTCGGGATGCGGCCACTGGTCCTCGCGGCCGCAGGCCCCACAGCGGACTAAGACCCAGTCCTCGTCCCAGGTGCGGTGGGTGACGACGGTCGGGGTGGCGCGCCGGTTCAGCGGCGGACTGACGGGCGCCCCGCACGCGCAGGGATAGGCCGGCGCCGCGTACCGGTGATCGCGCCGACAGTCCGGGCACCGCACCACGACGCTCTCGCCCATCACTCACCCCACCACTGCGCCACCACTGCGCACTCGGTGCCGGAACAGTCCCTCCAGCTCCTCCATCGTCCTCCAGTGAGGACCGCGCCGACACCGGAACGCCCGGAGAAACGGCCCGGATTCGCAGACAGCCCTCATCGCCGTCCTCGTCGCCGCCCTGATCGCCGTCCGCATTGCCGCACCCCTTGACGGCCCTCACTCCGCCTCCTACATTGCTTCCAGATAGTAGAAATTACTTTCCGTAATACGGAAAGCGGCTCCGCGGGGCGCGACGGAGGCGCGAGTCCGACAGCCGAAGCAGGAGTACTCCATGGCTCGTATGACCGCTGCCCGCGCGGCAGTCGAGATCCTGAAGCGCGAGGGCGTCCATGACGCGTTCGGTGTCCCGGGCGCGGCGATCAACCCGTTCTACGCGGCGCTCAAGGCATCCGGCGGGATCACCCACACCCTCGCCCGCCACGTCGAGGGCGCCTCGCACATGGCGGAGGGCTACACCCGCACCCACCCGGGCAACATCGGTGTCTGCGTCGGCACGTCCGGTCCGGCCGGGACCGACATGATCACCGGGCTCTACTCCGCGATCGGTGACTCCATTCCGATCCTGTGCGTCACGGGCCAGGCCCCCACCGCCGTGATCCACAAGGAGGACTTCCAGGCCGTCGACATCGCGGCCATCGCCCGGCCGGTCACCAAGATGGCCGTCACCGTGCTGGAGGCCGCGCAGGTCCCCGGTGTCTTCCAGCAGGCATTCCACCTCATGCGCTCGGGCCGCCCCGGGCCCGTCCTCATCGACCTGCCCGTCGACGTCCAGCTCACCGAGATCGAGTTCGACCCGGAGACGTACGAGCCGCTGCCGGTCTACAAGCCCGCCGCCACCCGCGCCCAGATCGAGAAGGCCCTGACCCTCCTCGGCGAGTCCGAGCGGCCCCTCATCGTCGCCGGTGGCGGTGTCATCAACGCCGACGCCTCCGAACTGCTGGTGGAGTTCGCCGAGTTGACCGGCGTCCCGGTCGTCCCCACCCTCATGGGCTGGGGTGTCCTCCCCGACGACCACGAGCTGAACGCCGGCATGGTCGGCCTGCAGACCTCGCACCGCTACGGCAACGCGACCTTCCTGGAGTCCGACTTCGTCCTCGGCATCGGCAACCGCTGGGCCAACCGCCACACCGGCAGGATCGACGTCTACACGGCCGGCCGGACGTTCGTGCACGTCGACATCGAGCCCACCCAGATCGGCAGGATCTTCGCGCCCGACTACGGCATCGCCTCCGACGCCAGGGCCGCGTTGGAGCTGTTCGTCGAGGTGGCGCGGGAGTTGAGGGCGGCGGGCAGGCTGCCCGACCGGTCCGGCTGGGCCGCCGCCGCACAGGAGAAGAAGGCCCGCCTCCAGCGCCGTACGCACTTCGACGACGTGCCCATCAAGCCGCAGCGCGTGTACGAGGAGATGAACAAGGCGTTCGGCCCGGAGACCCGGTACGTGTCGACGATCGGCCTCTCGCAGATCGCCGGCGCCCAGATGCTGCACGTCTACAGGCCGCGTCACTGGATCAACTGCGGCCAGGCGGGCCCCCTCGGCTGGACCGTCCCGGCCGCGCTCGGTGTCGCCAAGGCGGATCCGGAGGCGTCCGTCGTCGCGCTCTCCGGCGACTACGACTTCCAGTTCATGATCGAGGAACTGGCCGTGGGGGCGCAGCACAGGATCCCGTACGTCCACGTCCTGGTGAACAACTCCTACCTGGGCCTGATCCGCCAGGCGCAGCGCGCCTTCGACATCGACTTCGAGGTCAACCTGGAGTTCGAGAACATCAACTCGCCCGAGCTGGGCGTCTACGGTGTCGACCACGTCAAGGTCGCCGAGGGCCTCGGCTGCAAGGCGATCCGCGTGACCGACCCGAACGAGCTCGGCGCCGCCTTCGAGCAGGCGAAGAAGCTGGCCGCCGAACACCGGGTCCCGGTCGTCGTCGAGGCGATCCTGGAGCGCGTCACCAACATCTCGATGTCCACGACCAACGACATCGGCAACGTCGTCGAGTTCGAGGAGATCGCCACCGAGCCGGGGCACGCGCCCACGTCGATCAGGACGCTGAAGGTCTGAGCGTACCCAGGAGTCGGGTGTGCCGGGCCCGCACAGGAGCGGGCCCTATTCCCAGGCCTCCCCCTGGCCCGGCATGCTCACCTCATGCGGATGACGGTGCCCACGCCCCTCGGTGACCTGGCCGTGCGCTGCCACGGCGCGCCCGGCAGCCCCTCCGCCCTGCTCCTCCTGCACGCCAACCCCGGTGACGGGCGCGACTACGATGCCGTCCTGCCGGCCCTCGCGGACCGCTACCGCACCTTCGTGGTCGACTGGCCCGGCTACGGCGACTCCACGGCGCCCGATCCCGGTCTCGTCACGCCCGAAGGGCTGGTGCGGGCGGCCGGGCTCGTCCTCGACGCCCTCGTGGCGGAGCACGGCGTCCGGCGGGTCGTCGTCCTCGGCAACAGCGTCGGCGGCTATGTGGCGTGCCGTCTCGCCGAGGGGCGGCACGCGCGGACGGTCTCGGCCCTGGTCCTGGTCTCTCCGGCGGGATTCACGCCCCGCAACGCGCTGACCCGCTGGTTCTGCCGCGATGTCATGGGCGACCCCGGCCGCGCCCGCCGGCTCGTCGTGCCGCTGGCCCGCGCGTACCTGGGGAACCTGCGGACACCGAGCGCGCGGGAGACGTACGCGCGTGCGCGGCAACTGCCGTGGGACGGACGGCGGATGGCGGTCCACTCGGCGATCTGGCGCGGTCTGGCGGACCCGGACTTCGGGCTGTCGGCCCCGGGGGCGCTGCGGGTCCCCGTCCTGCTCCTGTGGGGCAGGCGCGACCCGGTGGTCCCCGCCCTCGTGGACGGCCGTCACGCTCGACGGCGCCTGCCCGCCCACACGGTGACGGTGCCGCTCCCCACGGCCCACGAGCCGTACAACGAGCGCCCGGACCTGTTCCTGCGCCACACGCTGTCGTTCCTCAAGGACCCGAACCTCGCCGTCGGCGCCCACCGGCCCCGCTGAGTCCGTCGTCCCCAGGGCCTCGGGGGATGCCCCGCACCGGTGGCGACCGCCACAGTGGTACGGGGCCCGGGCCCCCGTTGTTTCCCCCGTCGTTCCCCCGTTCGAGGCCCACCGCCCCCGTGCCGGCGGGCCTCATGTGCTGAGAATGTGCCCGCGCCCGGGGGTTGGTGAAGCCCCCGGGCGCGTGTTCAGAGCTTGATTTGAGGATGCCGTAGTCGGGCTACGTACGGCGGCGTACGGCGGTGTGCGCGCGGCACGTCGGCGCCGGGCACGGCTGAGGGCCCGCGGCGGATGCGACGGTTCCATGGGCTCCGTCCCTCTCGTCGAGACGTGGTCCTGGGCACCTTGGCCACCGCACTGGCTCACATACCGCCGCGGGCTGCTGGTTCCGGGCGGCGCCGCCGCTTGGGCGCGACAGGACAGATGTCAGCGGCGGCGCCGCCCGGAAGTCTTGGGGAGACCGGAGGTCTTCGGGAGGTCGGAAGTCTTCGGGAGAAGGGTCAGAGCTGGGCGCCGGACAGGCGCTCCACCGCCCGCAGCAGCGCCGAGTGGTCCAGGCCGCCGTCGCCCTGGGCGCGCAGCGACCCGACCAGCTGGGCCACCACGGCACCGACCGGCAGCGCGGCGCCGACGGTGCGGGCCGCGTCCGTGACGATGCCCATGTCCTTGTGGTGCAGGTCGATGCGGAAGCCCGGCTTGAAGTCCCGCTGGAGGAAGTTGTCCTTCTTCCGTGTCAGGACCGTCGAACCCGCGAGGCCGCCGTTCAGGACGTCCAGCGCGGCCTTCAGGTCCACGCCCGACCTCTCCAGGAAGACCACGGCCTCGGCGCACGCCTGGATGTTCACGGCGACGATCAGCTGGTTGGCGGCCTTCACGGTCTGGCCGGAACCGTGCGGCCCGCACAGTACGACGGTCCTGCCGAGCGCCTCGAAGAGCGGCCTCGCGGTGTCGAAGTCGGTCTGCTCGCCGCCGACCATGATGGACAGCACGGCCTCGACGGCACCGGCCTCACCGCCGGACACCGGCGCGTCCAGGACCCGGATGCCCTTGTCCTTCGCCGCCTTCGCCAGGTCGACCGAGGTCTGCGGGGTGATCGAGGACATGTCGATCAGCAGGGCGCCGGAGCGGGCGTTCTCCAGGATGCCGTCCGGGCCGTACGCGACCGCCTCGACCTGCGGGGAGGCCGGCACCATCGTGATGATCACGTCGGCTCCCGCGACCGCTTCCGCGACGGACCCGGCCGCGGTGCCGCCGGCGGCGGCCAGACGGTCCCGCTTGTCCCGCCCAGGCGTGAATCCGGTGACGTCGTAACCCGCCTTGATCAGGTTCTCGGACATGGGGGAGCCCATGATGCCGAGACCTATCCAGGCGACCTTGGGAAGGTTGTTGCTCATGTGAGGGTGCCTCTCGGGACGGGGGTGTGTATCAGCGGGCGGCGCGAGCCTCGCGCGGGAGCCACTCGAAGGCGTCGGCGCTCGGCCGGTCGCCCGGCTTGTACTCCAGGCCGACCCAGCCGTCGTATCCGGCCTTCCGCAGCCGGTCGAGGAGTTCCTCCAGCGGCAGCGAGCCCGTGCCGGGCGCGCCACGGCCGGGGCTGTCGGCTATCTGGACGTGGCCGGTCTTCGCCGCGTGGGTGTCGATCACCTGCGGCAGGTCCTCGCCGTTCATCGCCAGGTGGTACAGGTCCATCAGGAACTTCGCGTTGCCGAGCCCTGTCGCCGCGTTGACCGTGTCGACGATCGTGACCGCCGCGGGCGCGCTCACCAGCGGATACAGCGGCGACTCGGGCTTGTTCAGCGCCTCGATCAACAAGACCGCGCCGATCCGGTCGGCCGCGCGGGCCGCGAGCACCAGGTTCTCCAGCGCGAGCGCGTCCTGCTCGGCCGGGTCGACCCCCTCGACGCGGTTGCCGTACAGGGCGTTGAGCGCCGTGCAGCCGAGGGAGGCGGCGAAGCCGGCGGCCACGTCGACGTTGGCGCGGAACCGCTCCGACTCCTCGCCGGGGACCGACAGGGCGCCGCGGTCCGGCCCGGGCAGCTGTCCCGCGTAGAAGTTCAGCCCCGTGAGTCGTACGCCCGCGTCCTCGATCGCCTTCTTCAGGGCGTCGAGTTCGGACCGCGCGGGGGTGGGGGAGTCGACCCAGGGCCACCACAGCTCGACCGCGGTGAAGCCGGCCGCGGCGGCGGCCGCGGGGCGCTCCAGGAGCGGGAGTTCCGTGAAGAGGATCGACAGGTTGACGTTGAAGCGCTGGTCCGCGAATCCCATCGGCTCTGAGCCTCTTTCCATCTCTTTCCGTATTGCGGAAACTCATTTCTGCTTAATGGAAGGAGACTGCCCAGGGCTGGAGGTACCTGTCAAGAGCGCGCACACAAAGTGCCCCCGCGCGATCTGCGCGGGGGCACGTCCAGGACAGGACTCAGAGCGCGTCCACGGCACCCACCTTCCAGCCGTCGGAGGTGCGGGTGAGCGTCATCCGTACCCGGTTCAGATCCACGCGGGATCCCGACACCCGGGTGCTCTCGGTGACCTGGTTGACGAACAGCAGGACCACCACCCGGTCCGGTGCGGCCGACACGACGGAGGCCGCCGGGACGCCACCGTCCGCGGGCGCCGCCACCGTCGCCTTCACCACCCCGTGGTACTTCCTGGCCGTCGGCCCGACGACCGCTTTCGTCGTCTTCCCGTACTCGTCACGGAACTTGCCGGTCAGCTGGGCGCGGGCCCTGGCGAAGTCCCGGTCCAGATGCCGGTAGTCGTACGACAGCACGACCGGCGCCGCCTTTCTCGCGGCCGCGAGGGCCTGTCCCCGCGCCTGCTCCGCCTGTCGCCCTTCCCGGTACTGCCACCCGAGCACGCCGACGGCGACCAGACCCGCCACGAGAACGCCGCAGAGCACGAGAGCGAGCAGCGGCCGACGCGCGGGCGCGCCCCCCACCGACTCCTCGTCGGACTCCGTGGACTCAGTGGACTCCGGCGCCGGCTCCGGAGGGTCGTCCCAGCCGTCCGGGACCTCGATGACCACGGT
The DNA here is from genome assembly GCF_009377185.1 of Streptomyces spongiae. Classification (GTDB taxonomy): domain Bacteria; phylum Actinomycetota; class Actinomycetes; order Streptomycetales; family Streptomycetaceae; genus Streptomyces; species Streptomyces spongiae. The sequence goes on along the minus strand of NZ_VJZC01000100.1, from coordinate 12,414 downwards.
GCGCCCGGACTGCTCGTCCACGTCCTGCCGAGGCGCCTCGCGTGCGGGCTCCGCGCGCCGGGTGCGCTTGGCCGCCGCGCGGACAGCCGCGGTCATGGTGCTCTTCGTCATGGTGCTCTTCGACATGGTCGTCCTCCTCACTGGTGGTGCCGTCAGCCGACGAACTCGACGTCGGACGTCAGCCAGCGGCCGCCCTCGAGTACGAGGTCCAGCTGGAGCCGGTACGTGCGTGCCTCGCCCTTAGGTAGGGCGGTGTTGGTGACCTTGCTGTCGGCGACGACCAGGACGCGGGCCGAGCGCTCGTCGGACCGCACGATGCCCGCGTCGAGGACGTGGCCCTCGGACACGGACTTGTTCCGGGCGACGAGCTCCGTCAGTTGTTTGGTCTGCGCGGCGAACTGCTTCTCGAAGTCGCCGGTGGCGCCCTTGAGTACGTTCCCGCTGTCCCGGTCGTAGTGCCGGTAGTCGAGCGAGGTGAAGTTCAGCGCCGACTGGCGGGCAGCGGCGAGGATGTCCTGGCGCCGCTGATCCGCCACGCGCTGTTCCTGGAGCCCGAGGCCCAGCCAGATCGCCAGGACGGTGGTGAGGACGGTCACCACCACCAGCCCCACGGTGCGGGCCCCGCTCATGCCATCGGTCCGACGAGCAGCCATTGCCACGACTCCTTTCCGAAGACGGTCTGTTCGCCGCCCGTCGAGCCGATCTCGACGGGCGTCCCGTCCGGGCCGGTGGTGGTGCCGGTCTCCGGGTCGTACGGGGTGACGTACGCGGCCCGGCCCGCACCGCCCGAACCGGCCGACGCGCCAGGGGCGTTCTGCGCGCCGCGCACGGATGTGCCGCTGCCGCGCGGTGCCGTGCAGCGTGCGTCGGTGTTCGCCGTACGGGTGCTGGTGTCGGCGGGGTCGCGCTGCCGCGTTCCGCCGTAGCCCCGGGTGCACGGCGGCGGGTCGTCGGCGTTCAGAACGAGTCCGAAGTGGGTCGTTCCGTCGCCGGGGACCACGGTGTAGCTGCCGGCGACGACCACCGGGAAGGTGACCAGCGCCTGTTCGACACCGGGCAGCCGGGCCACGGTGACCTGGCCGCCGCTGATCAGGTTGGCCAGCAGGACCGGCAGGTCCACCCGGGTGGACCTCAGCAGCGAGTCGATCTCCTGCGCGGCGGGGGCCGCGTTGCCGATCAGCCGGCGCAGGTCCCCGTCGCTCGACTTCAACTGCGCCGTGAGCGCGGCCAGATCGCGGGAGAACGACTTGATGGCGGAGCCCTGGTCGGCCTGCGTCCTGAGCACCGTTCGCGAGTCCTCGATCAGCGAGACCGTCTGAGGGAGTGAGTCGGACGCCGACTCGACGAGCTCGTTTCCCGAGTCCACCAGCCGACTCAGCCGCGGTCCGGTGCCGGAGAAGGCCTTGCCCAACTCGTCGACCGTGGTGCGCAGATCGTCCTTGCCGACCGAGTTCACCAGCCGGTCCAGGCTGAGGACGAGATCGGTGGTCGGCAGCGGCACCCGGGTCCGCTCGCGCGGGATCGGGCTGCCGTCGATCAGGTACGGGCCGCCCCGCCGCCGCGGTTGCAGGTCGACGTACTGCTCGCCCACCGCCGAACGGTTGGCGACCACGGCCAGCGTGTCGGCCGGGATACGAGGCGCGTCGCCCTCGATCTCCAGCGGCAGGGACACGCCGTTGCCGGTGAGCCGCAGTTCGCCCACCTTGCCCACCGGCACCCCCCGATAGGTGACCTCGGCGCCCGAGAAGACGCCGCCGGAGGCGGCGAAGTCGGCCCGTACGGTGTAGCCGCGGTCGAGAGCCTCGTCCACCAGGCCGGTGTACTCGGCGCCGACGTACGACACCCCGACGGCGGTGAGCGTGGCGAAGGCGAGCAACTGGGCCTTGACCGTACGTGTGATCACGGCTGAATCCCCTTCAGCAGGAGCTCGGCGAGCGCGAGGTCGACACCCGGCGGGAGACGGCCGGAGTCGCTACCGGAGCCGTCGGGGCCCGCGGTGCCGTAGCCCGCAGTGCCGTAGCCCGCGGTGCCGTATCCCGCGCTGCACACCGGCGGGCACAGCAGGTCGCCGCCGTCCGCGGGCGAGGACGGTTCGACGGGCACGTCGGGCGCGTCCGGGGTGTCCGGCAGCGCGGTCGGCGCCGGGAGGCCGGGGACGTCCGGCGCGTCCGGGACGCCGGGCGTGCCGGAGCCGTCGTCTCCCTTGCCCGAACCGCCGGACTTTCCGCCCTCGTCCGTGAGGTTGCCGTAGATGCCCGCCAGGTCGAGGTCGGCGGTGAGGTGGAGGTTGACATAGTCACCCTTGATGGCGTCCACCGCGTTGCGCGGGAACGGGTAAGTGGTCAGCAGCTCCAGTGAGTTGGGTAGATCGCTGCCCGCCTTGTTCAGCTGTCGCAGGATGGGCCTCAGGTTCTTGAGATTGGCGACGGTGTCGTCCCGCGAGGCCCGCACGACCCGGGTGCCGGTCTCGCCGAGCTTCGACAGGGCGGTGAGCATCCGCGTCAGGTCGCGCCGCTGGTCGGCGAGGACCTTCAGCGCGGGCGGCAGGGTGTCGACGGCCTCGGCGATCGTCTCCTTCTCCGTCCGCAGCCGCTCGGCCAGCCGGTCGACGCCCTTGAGCGCGCGGACGATCTCGGCGCGCTGGTCGTCGAGCCCGCCGAGGAAGGTGTCGAGCTCCTTCAGCAGGGACCTGACCCGGTTCTCGCGCCCCGCCAGGGCCTTGTCGAGCTCCACGGTGATCGTCTTGAGCTGGGCCACACCGCCGCCGTTGAGCAGGGCGGAGAGGGCGGACAGCACCTCCTCGATCTCCGGGTTGCGGCCGCTGCGGGACAGCGGGATCCGGTCGCCGTCGCGCAGGCGCCCCACGGGTTCGGCACCGGTCGGCGCGGACAGGGCCACGTACTTCTCGCCGAGCATGCTGGTCTGCCGGAGGTCGGCGACCGCGTTGCCGGGCAGCTTCACCGAGTCGGCGACCCGCAGCCGTACCCGGGCGTGCCAGCCGTCCAGCTGGACCTTCTCGACCGCGCCCACGGTCACGTTGTTGACCTTGACGGCCGACTGTGGCACCAGGTCCAGCACGTCTCGGAACTCGACCGTGACGTGGTAGGCGCGCCCGTCCGCGGCGGCTCCTCCGGGGAGGGGGACGTCGTACCAGCCGGTGAACTCGCAGCCGGTCAGCAGCAGCGAACCGGTCGCCGCCCACGCTGCCACGCCTGTCCCGCGGTTGACCCTCATGCGCCGGCCCCCAGGATTCCGCCCAGTGTCCGGTCGACCGTGCCCGTCCCGCTCGGGGCACTCGGCACCTCGGGCAGCGAGTCGAACAACGTCTTCAGCTCCTTGCAGTCGGGGTTCCTGCCCCCCTCGTCGCCGGTCGTCCTCAGCAGGGAGCACAGCAGGGAGGCGGGGTCCTGCGCCTGCCGCGCGTTGTTGCGGGTGTCGAGGGTGCCGGCGGAGGCGTTGTACGTGTTCTGCAGGTTCGACAGACCCGTGGGGGCGACCTCCAACAGCTCCTCCAGCGCGGCACGTTGGGTGACGAGGACCTTGGTGACCTTGCTGAGGCCCCGCACGTCCGAGGTCAGCGCTTTCTTGTTCTCCTTCACGAAGGCGGACACGTCGCCGAGGGCCGCGCCCAGGTGCTTCAGCGCCGCCGCGAGGTCCTCGCGCTCCCCGGCGAGCTGCTCCGCCACCTCGGCGAGGCTGCTGTTGAACGACCGCACGCTCTTGTCGTCGGCCGCCAGCGCGGCGGTGAACACCTGGAGGTTCCGTATGGTGCCGAACAGGTCTCCGCGGCCGTCGGACAGCGTGGTGACCGCCTGCGAGAGGTCCTCCACCGTCTGGTTGATGTTCTCGCCCTGCCCCGCGAGGTTGTCCGCGCTCACGCCCAGCAGCCGCGACAGGGAGCCGTCCTTGTTGGCGCCCTTCGGGCCGAGCGCCTCGGCCGTGGTGTGCAGACTGTCGAAGATCCGGTCCAGCTCGACCGGGACGGCCGTGCGCGACTCGGGGATGACGTCGCCGTCCCGCAGCACCGGCCCCTTCCGGTACACCGGCAGCAGCTGCACGTAACGGTCGCTGACCACCGACGAGTTGATGATGGCGGCCTGTGCGTCCTCGGGAACCCTGCGCCCCTCGTCGTACACCAGCTCCACCCGCACCCGGCCGCCCTCCGGCGTGATCTTCTCGACCTCGCCGATCCGGACGCCCAGGACGCGCACGTCCGAGCCGGGGTAGATACCGACGGTGCGCGGGAAGTACGCCGTGACGTGCACCTTCTCGGAGCGCGGCCACAACGTGAAGGCGAGCGCGGCCACGATCGCGAGCGCCGTGAGCAGGGCCAGGCCACGCCGTGGGGGGAAACGTCGTCGGGTCATCGTGTGCCTCCCGTCCGCGGGGTCACCGGAGCCGCGACCAGGTTCTGGACGTAGGAGTCGAACCAGCGGCCGTTGCCGAGGGTGTTGCTGAAGACCCGGACGTACGGCGCGAGCAGCTCGACACTCCGGTCGAGGCTCGCCTGGTTGCGTTCGAGCATGCTGACGAACGCGTCGAGGTTCCTGAGCGCGGGCCCGATCTCCTTGCGGTTGTCCTCGACCAGGCCCGAGAGCTCCACGCCCAACAGGGCCGAACTCTTGAGGAGTTGGTGGATCGCCTCGCGCCGTCTGCTGATCTCCTCGAACAGCTTGTCGCCGTCCTTCACCAGCGCGGAGAAGTCCTTCGAGCGTTCGGCCAGCACCTCGGTGACCCCCTTGGCGTGGTCGAGGAGCCCGCGCAGCGCCTTGTCGCGCGACGCGATCGTCCGGGAGATCCTCGACAGCCCCTTGACGGACGCCCGGACCTCCGCGGGCGAGTCCTGGAAGGTGGTGGAGATCGTGTCCAGGGCCTTCGCGAGCCGGTCCGTGTCGACCTCCTCCGTCGTGGTCGTCAGATCGCTGAACGCCTGCACGACGTCGTACGCCGACACCGTCCGCCGCAGCGGGATCTCGCTCCCCGGCTTCAGCTGCCCCCGCCCCTTGGGGTACAGCGCCAGGTACTTCGCGCCGAGGATCGTCTTGACCCGGATCGACGCGCCGGTGTCGGTGCCGAACTCCGGGTCGCCCTTGACCTTGAAGGTCACCTTGACGTGGTCGCCGTCCAGGTCGACCTCCTCGACCTTGCCGACCTTGACCCCGGCGATCCGTACCTCGTCGCCAGGCTTGAGGCCGCCCGCCTCCGAGAAGGCGGCGCTGTACGTCTCGCCGTCGCCGATCAGCGGCAGCCGGTCGGCGTTGAACGCGGCCACGGCCAGCAGCGCGAGGGTGGTGAGGCCGACGGCGCCGATGACCACGGGGTTGTTCCCCTGGCCCTTGCCGGGCAGCAGCCGGGACAGCCTGGGCAGTTTCGGTGGCTCGATGCGCACCTTCACGAGCGGCTCGGGGCGTGGCTTCCTGCGCGGGAGCAAGCGCGGCTTGGGCAGCCTGGGCAGCTTCGGTGGGTCGATGCGCACCTTCACCAGGGGCTCCGGCCGCCGCTTCCCGCGCGGCACGACGCGTCGCGTGCTCATCCGCCGCACCTCGCCCGCGCCACGTGGAGCTCGGGAGTGAGCACCTGCTTCGTCTTCGGCAGCACGATCCGGCCGTCGAAGTCACAGAGGTAGAAGTTGAACCAGGAGCCGTAGGACGCCGTCCCCGTCAGCTCGTTCAGCTTGTTCGGCAGCCGCTTCAGCACGCCCTCCACGGTCTTCTCGTTGTCGTTCAGCGTTCCGGTGAGCTCGCTCAGCCCCGCGATGTCGTCCTTCAGCGGTGGCCGCGCGTCCTTCAGCAGCCCCGAGGTGGCATCCGTGAGGTCCCCGATGCCCACCAGGGACGCCCCGATGGGCTTGCGGTCGGCGGACAGCCCGGAGATCACCCGTCGCAGCTGCGTCAGCAGCCCGGAGAAGCGGGCGCCGCGCCGGTCGAGCGTCTCCAGCACGGAGTTGAGGTTGTCGATCACGGAGCCGATCAGCTCGTCGCGGTCGGCGAGCGTCGTGGTGAGCGACGCCGTGTGCGCGAGCAGGCTGTTCACCGTGCCGCCCTCGCCCTGCAGGGTGCGGATGATCTCGGTGGCCAGCTGGTTGACGTCGTCCGGGCTGAGCGCGGCGAACAACGGCTTGAAGCCGTTCAGCAGCGCGTTGAGATCCAGTGCGGGCCGGGTCCTGGACAGGGGGATGGTGCCGCCGGGCCGCAGCCGGGTGCCGTCGCCCGCGCCCTCGGTCAGCGCGACGTACCGCTGCCCGACCAGGTTCCGGTAGCGGACGACCGCGCCGGTACTGGCGAGCAGCGGGCGGTCCGAGGTCACGGTGAACGTGACTTCGGCCAGCGTCCGGTCCTTGATCCGGATGCCCTCGACCTCACCGACCCGCACCCCGGCGACACGGATGTCGTCGCCCTCCTCCAGCCCCGTCACATCGCTGAACACCGCCCGGTACGTGTGCCGGGGAGTGAAGGAGACGTTGACGATGGTGGCGGCGAGCAGGGCCGTCGCCAGGATCGTCACCAGCGCGAACAGGCTGAACTTCACCAACGGCGCCATGGCCCCGCGCGCTCCTGTGGTCCTCATGCCACGCTCACCGCCGTCCCACGGGCCAGCGGTCCGAACAACAGGGTCGCCACGGGCGGCACCTCGTCCGCGGGGACGCCCATGACGGGAGCGACGAGCGAGCCCACGGCCCGCTGCTCGGCCCCGGTGGCGGAAACGCCGACCCCGCCGGGCACTCCACCCCTGCCCGAACTCCCCGACGACGTACCGTCCTTGAGGTCGGTGTGCGGCGCGGGCACCCGCGGATGCGGCAGTCCCCGGCAGTCCGGCCCCGACCGCTCCGCGTAGCGCGGTTCCTCACCGGGCTCGTACGCCCCCTGCGGGCGGACGACTTCGAGGGTGATGTGCATCGTGCCGCCACGGAACGCCTCCTCCGACGCCTTCTCCTGCCGGACCAGTCCTTCGAGCAGGCAGGGGTACTCGGGGGAGTAGCGGGCGAAGAGCTCCAGCGTGGGGCGGGAGACCCGGCCGAGGGTGATCAGCCGGTCGCCGTTCTCGGCAAGGAAGTCCTCAGCGGTGCCCGAGACGGTCGTCGTGCCGCGCAGGGCGGCGGCCAGCCGGTCCTTCTTCTCGACGAGCGTGCGGCTGGTGGTGACCGTGTTCCGCAGGATGTTCATGAGGTCGGGCGCGGCGTCGCCGTACACCTCCGCGACATCGGCGAAGCGGGCGATGTCCTCCTTCAGGGACGGCAGATGCGGGTTGAGACGGCGCAGATAGCCCTCGACCCGGGTGAGGTTGTCGCCGATCCGGTCGCCACGGCCCTCCAGCGCGGTGGCGAACGCCGACAGCGTGGCGTTGAGTTCACCGGGCTCGACGGTGCGCAGCAGCGGCAGCAGGTCGTTCATCAGCTGTTGCACCTCGATGCCGGCCTTGGTGCGGTCCTGCGTGATGACGTCCCCGGCACGGATGGGCCGGGCCGAGGAGCCGCGCGGGGCGACCAGGTCGACGTACTTCTCGCCGAACAGCGTCTTGGGCAGCAGCCGCGCGTGCGCGTCCGACGGGATGAACGTGACGTACTCCGGCTTGAGGGCGATGTCGAGCGTCGCCTTCTCCCCGTCCGCGCGTACCCCGCGCACCTCGCCGACCAGGAGCCCGCGCAGCTTGACGTCGGCGCGCGGATCGAGCTGGTTGCCGAGGCTGCCGGCCTCCAGGGTGATCCGTACGACGGAGGTGAACGCCTGCTGGTAGGCGGCCACGGCGAGCGACAGCAGCAGCGCGAGCACGGTGAGGAAGGCGATGCCGTACAACCGCAGTCTGATCCTTCGCACCGGCCTCATCCCGCGATCCGTACGGTCGTGTTGGCGCCCCAGATGGCGAGGCTCAGGAAGAAGTCCAGGACGTTGATGGCGACGATGGACGTGCGCACCGCACGGCCCACCGCGACACCGACACCGGCCGGGCCGCCGCTCGCGTAGTAGCCGTAGTAGCAGTGCACCAGGATGATCAGGACGGCGAAGACGATCACCTTGCCGAAGGACCACAGCACGTCGACGGGCGGCAGGTACTGGTGGAAGTAGTGGTCGTAGGTGCCCGTCGACTGCCCGTAGTAGCCGGTGGTGATGGTGCGGGCGGCGAGGTAGGAGGAGAGCAGCCCGATCACGTACAGCGGGATCACGGCGACGAAACCGGCGATCATTCGGGTCGTCACCAGGAACGGCAGCGACGGAACGCCCATCACTTCGAGCGCGTCGGTCTCCTCGCTGATCCGCATCGCCCCGAGCTGCGCGGTGAACCCGGCGCCCACGGTGGCGGACAGGGCGAGCCCGGCCACCAGCGGGGCGATCTCGCGGGTGTTGAAGTACGCCGACAGGAACGCCACGAAGTTCGAGGTGCCGAGCTGGTTGAGGGCGGCGTAGCCCTGCAGGCCCACCTCCGTACCCGTGAAGAACGACAGGAAGGCGATCACACCGACCGTGCCGCCCACGACGGCGAGGGCACCGCGGCCGAAACTCACCTCCGCGAGCAGCCGCAGCACCTCCTTCTTGTAGCGGCGGAGGGTGCGGCCGGTCCAGGCCAGCGACCGCCCGTAGAAGGACAGCTGGGTGCCCAGTTCCTCCAGACGACTCAACAGCGCCATGCCTCAGCCCCTCTGCGGGACGACTTGGAAGTACACCGCGGTCATCACGAAGTTCGTCACGAACAGCAACATGAAGGTGATCACCACGGATTGGTTGACGGCGTCGCCCACGCCCTTGGGACCGCCCCCCGCGGTCAGCCCCTTGTACGAGGCGACGATCGCCGAGATCGCCCCGAACACCAGCGCCTTGATCTCTGCCGCCCACAGGTCGGAGAGCTGGGCGAGGGTGGTGAAGGAGGCGAGATAGGCACCCGGGGTGCCGTTCTGCAGGACGACGTTGAAGAAGTAGCCGCCCGCGACGCCGACCACCGACACCAGTCCGTTGAGCAGCACGGCCACCACCATCGAGGCCAGGACCCGGGGAACGACGAGCCGGTGGACGGGATCGATGCCGAGCACCCGCATCGCGTCGATCTCGTCCCGGATCTTCCGCGCCCCGAGGTCCGCACAGATCGCCGTGCCGCCCGCACCCGCGATCAGCAGCGCGGTGACGATCGGCGAGGCCTCCCGCAGCACGGCAAGGACGGAGGCGGCACCCGCGAAGGACTGGGCGCCGAGCTGCCGCGTCAGACTGCCGATCTGCAGGGCGATGACCGCGCCGAAGGGAATGGAGACCAGCGCCGTCGGCAGGATGGTGACGCTCGCGACGAACCACGCCTGCTGGATGAACTCCCGTGCCTGGAAGGGCCGTCGGGGCATGGCCCGGACGACGTCCAGCGCCATCGCGAACAGGTTGCCGGAGTGCCGCAGCGCCCCGGTGGGGGAGAGGCTCATGCGCCCGTCACCTCCTTCCGGTGCAGCGCGGCCTCCCGTCTCGCGATCGCCTCCCAGCGGGGCGGACGGGTGATGCCCGGACCGGGCAGCAGACGCGGAGTCGGTTCCCGCGCCGGTGCCGTGTCGACGAGTTGGGCGAGCTCCTGTTTCACCTGCGCGGCGTCCTTCTCCTCCGCCATGCCGATCGGGCCCTGCATCCGGCCGCCCAGGAACTGCCGTACGACGGGTTCGTCACTGTTCAGGAGCTCCTCCCGCGGCCCGAACATGACCAGCTCGCGACGGAACAGCAGCCCGATGTTGTCCGGGACCTGGCGGGCGGAGGAGATGTCGTGCGTGACGATCAGGAACGTCGCGTCGATCTGGGCGTTGAGGTCGACGATGAGCTGGTTGAGGTAGGCGACACGGACGGGGTCCAGACCGGAGTCGGGCTCGTCGAAGAGGATGATCTCGGGGTCCAGCACCAGGGCCCGCGCCAGCCCGGCCCGCTTGCGCATGCCGCCGGAGATCTCACCGGGCAGCTTCCCCTCGGAGCCGATCAGCCCGACCATGTCCATCTTCTCCAGCACGACGCGCCGGATCTCGCTCTCCGACCTGCGGGTGTGCTCGCGCAACGGGAAGGCGATGTTGTCGTACAGGTTCATCGAGCCGAACAGGGCGCCGTCCTGGAACAGCACACCGAACAGCTTCCGCACCTCGTACAGCTCGCGCTCGCGCAGCCTGGTGATGTCACGCCCCGCGACCGTCACCGACCCGCGGTCCGGCCTGAGCAGCCCGACGAGCGTCTTGAGGAACACCGACTTGCCCGTCCCCGAGGGACCGAGCATGACCGAGACCTCCCCGGCGGGCAGCGTCAACGACACGTCCTGCCAGACGACCTGGTGCCCGAAGGACTTGGTCAGCCCTTCCACACAGATCTCGACACCCATCCGGTCCACCCTTCGGCCCGTGAAGCAGCTCCGACATCTGCTCTACGGGGAGGGGAGGGGTGTCCGTCGCGGCGAGTGCTGATTTTTTTCGTGAGGGCGCGACGGCTGATTGGGTGCGTCGTGATGCCGGGTGCGTTCGTGCTGCTTTTAGGGGCGCGGGGAACTGCGCGACGAGCCACAACGGGCCTGCATCCGACCACTCACCGCAACGGGGCAGACGGGACGCCCCCGGCCGATGCGGCGTCCGGGACCGCCGGCACAAGAGACTCCAGCGGTACGTCGGGCAGCTCCGGCGGCTCGGGCAGGACGGAGACGTCGGGCACGGGCGGTATCTCCGGCGCCGACAACGAGGGCAGCGACGCCTCCGGCAGGGACGGCAGGTCCGGCACGGACAGCGGGACGAGCGACCCGTCGCCGGGCGAGGCACTCGCCCTGGTGGGAGCCGCGCCCGTGGCCGGCGTGGCGCCCACATCCCGGGTCTCCGGCCGGTTGCCGTCACCAGAACGGTGGGCCTCCGCAGGACCCGTCACCGAGGGACGGGGAGCCGGACCGTCCCGACCCCCGTCCAGCGCGTACGGCAGCACGAACCCCGCCACCGCCAGCGTCGCCGCCGTGGAGGCGGCCGCCACAGCCTGGGCCTTCCCACCGCCGCGCGGTCGCCCGCGCCCGAGCAGGAACAGAACGGCCCCGAGCGTCCCGGCCAGCGAGGCGCGCAGCGTGCGCCGGGCCCGGGCCAGCAGCGACTCGACGGTCCGGTAGCTGAGCCCCATCCGCACGGCGACCTGAGAGACGTCCAGGTCCTCGGACTTGAGCCGCAGGGCCTCCGCCTGGCGGGCGGGCAGCTCTCCGCTGCGTAGGGCAAGCCAATTGGCCTCGGCCCGGTCGCACACCGCCTCCTCCACGGGCACCGGGGTCGGGGCGAGGGACGAGGGCCTGCTGTGCACTTCGGCCTCGCGGTTGACCTGCCGGTACCGGTCGACACACAGCCGTACCGTCACGGTCGTCAGCCAGGCGCCGAGGCGCTCGTCGTCCAGGTCCGGCCGTTCGGCGGCGCGCAGCATCGCCTCGTGCACCGCGTCCTCGGCGTCCTCCTGGCTCATCGACCTGCGCCGGGCCACCTTGAGCAGTTGTTCGCGGTGGCTCCACATGCGCTGCCAGCGGTCGTCGGCCGTCTCCGCCTCACCCCGAGTGTTCGTCGCCATGAGGGCCCCTTCGCGCTCACCTGCCGGTGCTGTGCCGTCCGGCGGCGGCGAGATTACCGCCCGGTAGCACTGGTTGTGGAGGGGGCCGAGTCCATTGTGTCCTCACCGATGCCTGCTGGGGAGGGTTAGGGTCTGTGGAGGAGACCTCATGGGGGCACAGTGCGACTGAGAGTGGAGTTCACGACCGAGCCCTTCGACCTCGACGAGGCGCCCGCGCACGCGCTGGTGGCTCGTGAGGTCCTGGAGACGGCCGACCTCGACGCCGTGGAGGTCGGACCCTTCGGCAACACCGCGGAAGGCCGGTCCGACGCGGTGCTCAGCACGGTCGACTCGGTGCTGCGCAGAGCTCTGGAGGCCGGCGCCACCCGTGTGTCGTTGCAGGTGAACGTGATCAACACGGGCGGGGAGGGCGGTAGGTGACCGGCGACGGCCGCAACGGGGACGACCCCTTCGTCGCGGCGGTGAAGCCGCTCGTCGACGCCATGGGCGGCGAGATGTTGCCGCCCGGCGAGGCCGGTCCCGATGACGTGGTGCTCTCCTGGGAGGGCTCCGAAGTCGTCGCCGTACGGCTGCCGCAGCTCGCCGACTCGCTGGACCAGATCCTGGCCGCCATGGCGCGCAAGCAGGGAAAGCCCCTGGCCGAGCTGGACCGCAAGGCCAAGCAGCAGGTCGTCAAGACCCTGGAGGCCCGTGGCGCCTTCTTCGTGCGGCACGGCGTGGAGACCGTGGCCGGCGCGCTGGGCGTCAGCCGCTTCACCGTCTACAACTACATCAACTACGCGAACGAGCAGCGCGCCAAAGCGCGTGAGGGCGACGAGCGGTCACGGCAGGACGGCTGAGGCAACGCGGCCATGGCCGAAGGCCCCGCATCCCCCCGGCCCCCCGGCTC
>NZ_VJZC01001000.1 GCF_009377185.1 Streptomyces spongiae | reverse complement strand
GTGCCGGGCGGGTGGGTTCACTTGCCGCCCACACCCATCAGGCCGCCCACGAGAGCGCGGCGGGCCACCAGATAGACGGCGAAGATCGGGATGCCGGAGAGGACGACCGAGGCCAGCAGCGCCGGGATGTTGACGCCGAACTGGCTGACGTAGTTGAAGAGCCCGAGGGTGAGGACGCGCGGGCCGTCCGACTGGGTGAAGATCAGCGGGAACAGGAAGCCGTTCCATGCCTGGAGCGCCGCGTAGATCACCACGGTACTGATCCCGCCCTTGGCCAGCGGGATCGTCAGCTGGAACAGCATCCGCAGCGGTGACGCGCCGTCCAGGGCCATCGCCTCGTACAGGTCCTCCGAGACGTCCCGGAGCGTGCCGACCAGCACGAGGACCGACACGGGCATGGCGAAGGCCGCCGTCGGCAGGATGACGGCCAGCAGGGTGTCGTACAGGTCGAGCTTGGCGATCAGGAGGTAGAGAGGGACCACGACCGCCTGGGCCGGGATCGCCACACCCAGCAGGAACAGGCGGAAGGCCGTGTTCGACCAGCGGTCGCGGGTGCGGACGGCCACGTAGGCGAGGGGGATGGAGAGGACCAGGACGATGCCCACGACCGCCACGGCCACGATCGCCGTGTTGCCGAGCAGATGGCCGAAGCCGCTGTTCAGGACGGTGTTGTAGTTGTCGAGCGTCGGACTCGTCGGTGGTTTCAGGGGGTTGCCGGTGAGGGCCTTGTCCTGGCCGGTGAGGGAGGCCGACAGCATCGCGTAGATCGGGATGATCACGATAGCGAGCCAGACGATCGAGCCGAGGCCCGCGACCGGGTTCGCGCGCTTCGTCCAGTGTCTGCGTCGGCGGCCCTGCGTGGGTGGCTCCCGGTCGGGCTCGCGGGTCTTCACGGGACGCGCCAACGTATCGTGTGACACACCGTCACATCCCTTCGCGGGTGCTGCGCATGGTGCCGAAGCCGGTCATCCGGACCAGTACCAGGGACAGGCCGGTGGCGGCCAGGACCAGGAACGACGCGATGGCGCTCGCGTAGCCGAAGTCGTACGTCTTGAAGCCCGCCTCGTACATCAGGTACGGCAGGATCGCCGTGTCGGTGCCCGGGCCGCCCTTGGTGAGGATCAGGACCGTCTCGAAGTACGTGAGCGAGCCGACGACGATCAGGACGGTGGACGTCGTGATGGTGTGCCGCAGCTGGGGCAGCGTGATCGAGAAGAACTGGCGGTAGCGGCCCGCGCCGTCGATGGCCGCCGCCTGGTACAGGACCTGCGGGATCTGCCGGGCGCCGCCCTGGTAGATCAGCGTGTGGAACGGGATGAACTGCCAGCCGCCGACGAACACGATCGCGAGGAACGCTCCGCTGGTCGAGCCGAGGGTGTCCTTCTGGATGATGCCGAAGTTCGGGTCGAGCAGGGCGTAGAAGAGCAGTGCCACGGCCGTGGAGGAGAGAAGGAGCGGGACGAAGAAGACCGCGGAGAGGACGGCGCGGTTGCGCTGGTGGCCCGCCGCCCAGACGCCCAGCAGCAGGGCCACCACCGTCTGGAACACCCAGCTCGCGACCGTCAGCAGGACGGTGATCCACAGGGACTGGGTGAGCCGGGGGTCGTCGAGCAGCTTCTGCCAGTTGGCGAGGCCCACGGGCTGCGGGTCGCCGAGGCCGTCCCACTTGGTGAAGGACAGGTAGAAGGCCAGGACCATCGGGACGACCGCGAAGAAGGTGAAGAACAGGACGGCCGGCAGCGCCCAGACGGCGTGCGGGCGGCCCACCCGAGTGGCTTTCGCGTGAGTGGCTTTCGTGCGGGCGGGGGTGGGGG
>NZ_VJZC01000999.1 GCF_009377185.1 Streptomyces spongiae | reverse complement strand
GTCCAGTGGTCATGGGCCACTGGACGGCCGCTTCATGTGTGTGGAAAGTCCGGTGGTCGCGTCCGCGGTCCGCCGGAACAGCTATCCCTACTAGACCATGCCGTAGTTGGAGGCGTTGTTGTTCTCGCCGAGGTACTCGGGGACGAGTGCGGCGAACAGGGGGTGGAACGCGCCTCCGCCGAAGCCGGAGAGGAACGCGAAACCCAGGGCGAGCGGTTCGTTGCGGTGCCGATCCGATTCTCCGACCCGGTGGACGCGGCCCCGAGAGTCGGTGATCTCGCGGTATGACGTGCTCTCGGCGGTCCGCGTGGCGAGGGGATCGGCCGTCATGTCAGGCCATCTCCTCACCGAGAGGTTGCGGGTTCGGCTGCACAGGCTTGCTCCTGGGACGCCCCGGCGGGTGCAGGAACGTGGCCACACAACCGGCGAAGAGCGAGATCGAGCCGGCCAGGATGAACGCGCCGGCGTAGTCCCAGGCGCCGACCACCACCGCGCCCATGCCGGAACCGAGGAGGCCCGACACCAGCTTCGACGAGTACACCAGGCCGTAGTTGGAGGCGTTGTTGTTCTCACCGAAGTAGTCCGCGGTCATCGCGGCGAACATGGGGAAGATGGCCCCGCCGCCGAAGCCGGAGATGGACGAGAACAGCAGGAAGAGCGGCAGGTTGCCGATGTTCCCGGAGAACAGGATGCCGTACTGCGACAGCCCGAGGACGATGCAGACGAAGATCAGGCACTGCTTGCGGCCGTAACGGTCGGACAGCCAGCCGATGACACCGCGACCGGTGCCGTTGACGATCGCCTTCAGCGACATCGCGGTCGCCACGATGCCGCCGGCGAAGCCCGCCTCGTCACCGAAGGGCACCTGGAAGGCGATGCCGAAGATGTTCACACCTGACGTGCACAGCAGACAGAACCACATGAGGGCCACACGTCCGGTCTTCCACGCCTCCTTGGGGGTGTACTGGTGCACGGCCGGCGGGTTCTTCTCCAGTGCGCGCCGGGCGCGGGCGTCGGTGGGCTTCTTCAGCGGGTCGACGTCGGCCGGCCACCAGTTCTTCGGCGGATCCCGGAAGAAGTAGCCCGCCACCGCGACGAGCGATGCCAGGAACAAGCCCACCGAGACGAGCACCCAGCGGAAGTTCGTCAGGTCCATGTAGCCGGTGAAGATGAAGACGAACGGCACCGAGCCGTAGGCGAAACCGCCGTTCACGAAGCCCGTCTTGCCGCCCTTGCGCTCCGGGTACCACTTGGCGACCATGTTGACGCAGGTCGCGTAGACCATGCCCGCGCCCATGCCGCTGAACATGCCGAAGCCGATGTACGCGACGACCACATGCGGCGCGAACGCCAGCGAGAGGTAACCCAGCAGCGTGCCCAGCGCGCCGAACATCATCGCCCAGCGGGCCGGAAGTTTGCCGCTCTCCCGCAGCTTGCCCGCGGGGAAGGCCACTGAGGCCTGGAAGAAGACCCAGACGCCCAGCATCCAGAAGATGTGCGCGCTGCTCCAGCTGTGAGCCGTGTGCAGAGTGTCCTCGGCGGACGCGAACGCGTACTCGGCCGAGCTGATGCCCATCATCCCGACCCACGGAAGGATGACCATCCACTTGCGTTTGCGGCCCATGATGTCGATGTCGGTTTCACCGATGCGGTAGACGCGTCCGTTCGCGTCGGCCACCTCTCGGTACGGAACCGATGCGGGGAGATCGGTGGTTGTCATATCGCGAATGCACCCCTTGCGTGGAAAGTTCTGGCCAGCGCCCCCTGTCCAATGCCTTCCGTGTGCGCACGGGTCCTGGGGGCGGCCGACGCGCACCGTCGGCC
>NZ_VJZC01000998.1 GCF_009377185.1 Streptomyces spongiae | reverse complement strand
GGGCGGAAGAGCCGGGGGTTCACCGGTGGGAGCCGCACCGGTGGCGTGGAAGAACCGCCAGGACGTGTGGCTTCCGGTGCCGTCCGCCCCGACGGTCTCCCGCTCGTGCTCGTACTCGTACTCGGTCACGCCGGTACCTCCTCGCAGTCGATGAGCCGGAACGGGTCGTCGTAGAGCAGGGCCACATGCCTGCCGGGAAGCTGTGCGCCGTTCTCGTCCGTCTCGGCCTTCATACGGAGCCGGTGGATCGTGACGGGCAGTTGGGCCGCGGGATAGGCGATGAACATGTCGAGCTGTGTCGGGACCTGCTGGAGCGCGGGATCCCGGCGATCCCACAGGGCCACTCCGACGCCCTCGGCGATGGCGGCCTTCAGCGGCTCCAGCGCCTGTCCTTCGAGCGCGGGGGCGTTGAGCGTCACGGCGGTCAGCTGCTGGTCCGCCACGAGCTTGTTGCGCCAGATCCGCAGTCCGGCCGTGTGGTCGCCGGCCCCGGCCGTCCAGCCGTGGGGGTGGGCCACGGCGGCGGCCCGGAGGGCCTTCCAGCGCAGGCGCCAGCGGCGCAGCTGCCCCGGATCACGGGCGCGCATCCGCTCCAGGCTGCGCAGATGGACGTAGTAGCGCAGTCCGATGGGGACCGCGCCGGAGCCGTCCGTGTCCGTGCCCAGGCCGGCGACGTCGTGGTTGAGCAGCGCGTAGGGCAGGACGAACTCGACGTGGACCGGGCTCGGGTCGTCGCCGGCGCAGTCCGCGGTCGCCCAGAACTCCTCGCCCAGGCGGATCGCCCGTTCGACGGCGGCGCCCAGCGACTGCATCGTGGTGCGCTCCGTGCTGCCCGCCAGCGGGGCCCAGTAGCCCGCGGTGGGGTTGACCCAGTGCCGTACGTAGATGTCGGGTGAGCCGTCCGCGGCGGGATCCACCATGATGGTCAGACATCGGGGGATCTCCTGGTCCGGTGGGCTCGCCGCCTCGATCTGTCTGCGGCGCCGCAGCAGCGTCTCCTGGACTCCGGCACGTGCCGACCAGGCGTCGCACCACCCGCGCAGCCGCTGCCGCTCGCTCTCTCCGGCAGTGAGTACGGCGGTGAGCTCCACCAGGAGCACGGCGGGAGGCAGCCCGTCGGCCTGGGCGTTGGCGTTCAGCAGGTGGTCGAAGAGCTCGGCGGGCGCGAGGTGGTGCGGGAGGTCCAGCCGTAACTCGTGGGCGAGCCGGTCGCGCAGCTTGTTCCGGTCGACTCCCGGGTGCCCGATGAGCAGCGCGCGCCCGTCGCTCACGTCCGTGGCTCCGAACGCCTCTAACAGCGGGAGCGGGAGGTCCGCTTCGGGTCTCCAGGTGCTCAGGACCCGCTCGCGTACGGTGCCCCCGACGTCGCTGCCCTCGTGCAGGACCACTGCGTAGAGCAGCGCCTCCACGGCTGTCTCCAGGTCCTCCTGGTCCCGTAGGACCGCTTGAACGAGGGCAACCGTGTCGTTACGGGCGTCCCGGCCCGGCAGGTCCACCGGGCGTTTGAGATAGTCGCCGACGCTCTGTCCGAAGAGCACCCGTTGGCCCGGGTCCCGAACACAGTCCAGCGCACAGAGCTCTTCGACGAGTAACAGATGCAGATGGGCCTTGGGCGGCAGCAGCCGCGGCGCGCTCAACATCACCGACCATCCCCCAGAAGTCGGCATGATTCCCCTTCTCGGTCCGCGAAGTTATCACGCCAATCTCATTGCCGTCGGGCGAACTGATCAATCGTCAAGCCGTGGCCGACCCCCGTCAAGCGGTGGGTCCCGGGTTACCGCTTTCGGGCGTGTCCGGGATCACAGGGTGGACGAACGGGGTGGCGGAATGCGGTGAGGG
>NZ_VJZC01000997.1 GCF_009377185.1 Streptomyces spongiae | reverse complement strand
GAGCGTGGAGGTGAGGGGCGCGGCGGGGGCCGCGTGCAACGGGACGTGGAAGTGGGCACGCCAGGGCGAGGCGTCGGGCAGGGCGTCTCCCGAGAGCGCTTCGCCCAGGTCGTCGGTGCCGCGCAGTCCGACGGAGGTGGCTGTGCGGGTCTGGTGCAGGAAGCGGGGTTCGTCGAAGGCGGCGAGTGCCTCGCGGACGTCGGGGAGGTGGGGGTGTTCGGCATGCAAAGCGGCTGACAGCTGGGATTTCACGATGGGGACGCGGGCGTGAGTGAGGGCGTCCAGGGCGGTGTGCGGGTCTTCGAAGGAGGTGGCGAGGTGGCAGGTGTCGACGCAGATGCCGATGCGGTCGTGGCTGATCGCGGTGAGGGGGCCGATGGCGTCGGCGGTGGTCTCGACGGTGCATCCGGGTTCGGGTTCCAGACCGACGCGGATGGAGCGGCCGGTCAGCTCGTGCAGGGCGTCGAGGCGTTCGGCGAGGGTGGTCAGTGCCTTCTGGGCGCGAGCGGCACGCTCGTCGTCGTACGCGGTGTGCCAGGCCAGCGGCAGCGTCGAGACGGTGCCGTCCGTGACGTCGTCGGGGAGGAGGCCGGCCAGAACTCGGGCGAGGGCGGTGGTGTGGTCGAGGCGTTCGGGGTCGGCCCAGTCCGGCTTGTAGACGCGGTACTTGACCTCCTCGGCACCGAATCCCTCATAGGGGAAGCCGTTGAGGGTGACGACCTCGAGGCCGCGGCGGTCGAGTTCGGTGCGCAGCCCGCGCAGGGCCGACGGGTCGGTGACGAGGGCGTGGGCGGCGTCCTTCGCGAGCCACAGCCCGATACCGAGGCGGTCGCGGCCGAGCCGGCGGCGCACGGGTTCGCAGTGGTCGCGGAGTTGGGCGAGAACACCGTCAAGGGTCTCGGCCGGGTGGACGTTGGTGCAGTAGGCGAGGTGGACGATGGAGCCGTCGGGGTGGCGGAAGCGCATCGCTCACTCCCCGCCGCGCAGAACGGAGTTGCCCTCGTGAGTGGCGGCCGTGCCCGTGACGTCGAGGTCGAGGCGTCCGCTGAGCCCATAGAAGGCAACGGGGTTGCGCCACAGCACGCGGTCGACGTCGTCGTCGCCGAAGCCGCTCGCGAGCATGGCCTCACCGACCCTGCGGGTCTTGAGGGGATCGCTCCTCCCCCAGTCCGCGGCCGAGTTCACCAGCACCTTCTCGGGGCCGTACTCCTTGAGGATCGCGACCATCCTGTCCTCGTCCATCTTGGTGTCGGGATAGACGGAGAATCCGAGCCAGCAGCCGCTGTCCTTGGCCTCCTTGACGGTGGTCTCGTTGAGGTGGTCGACCAGCACCCGCTCCGCGGGCAGCGCGGACTCGCGGACGACGTCGAGGGTGCGGCGCAGGCCGGCGAGCTTGTCACGGTGCGGGGTGTGGACGAGGGCGGGCAGTTCGTGGTCGGCGGCGAGCTGGAGCTGGGCCGTGAGGGCGGTGTCCTCGGCGGGGGTCATCGAGTCGTAGCCGATCTCGCCGACGGCCACGACGTGGTCCTTGACGAGATAGCGGGGCAGTTCGTCGAGGACGGGCATGCAGCGGGGGTCGTTCGCCTCCTTGGGGTTGAGGGCGAGGGTGCAGTGGTGGGCTATGCCGTACTGGGCGGCGCGAAAGGGTTCCCAGCCGAGGAGGGAGTCGAAGTAGTCGAGGAAGGCGGCGGGCGAGGTACGGGGCTGGCCGAGCCAGAAGGAGGGCTCGACGACGGCGCGGACGCCTGCGGCGTGCATGGCCTCGTAGTCGTCGGTGGTCCGTGACGTCATGTGGATGTGGGGATCGAAGATGCGCATCAGGACTCCTTGCCGGACGGGGTGCCGGGG
>NZ_VJZC01000996.1 GCF_009377185.1 Streptomyces spongiae | reverse complement strand
GACGTCGGGGGGCGCGGTGCCGCTGCGGATCGCCACGCCGGTGCGGTGAGCCTCCGGCGGTGAGGCGGCTGCCGGTGCGGGCCGGTGGGGGTACCCGTCGCCCGCGGTGTGTTCGTGGGTCGGGGGCGCGCCGGGAGGTCTCCGTCCTCGGTCCGGCGGTGCGGTGGGTGCGTCATGTGCTCGGCGGCGGACGCCGGCCGCTGCGGGCGGACACCTCCCGGCACACCCCCTTCGGTGCGTACGCGGCTGCGGGCCGGTGGGGGCGGCCGTTGCCCACTTCGCCTTCGGCGCGTGCGGAGCTGACGGCGCGCGTAGGGGACTGGCGGCGTGGCGGTGCGTCGTGCTGCCGGGTGCTCCCAGGCTTTTAGGGGCGCGGGGAACTGCGCGACCAGCCACGACGAACCCGCAGCCGACCACCGAACTCAACCCACTACGGCGCCCCGGAACTCCCGGAGGCCCGCACCCAGGGCCCCTGCCACACGACCCACAGGTGACCGTCAGGTCCGTGGTGGAGATGGAGGTCGCCGTCCACGGAGAGGAGCGGAAGGTTGTGGGCGCCGGCGGCGTGCGCCGAGGCCAGGGTGACCGTCGTGTCGTCGGTGGCCGCGATCGTGACGCCCGACTCGTCCGCGCTGAGAACGACGCGGCAGAGGTCGGCCGTGGTGCGCTCCAGCAGCCGCCGGGTCACGGCACGCCCCGCGTCGCGTATCGGCTCCAGGAAGGATCTCGGGGCGTCGATCACTCGCGTCACCGCGTTCGCGGCCGTCTGCGCGGCGGACTCGCCGTCCGCGCGGGCGAAGTGGGCCGTGAACTCCATCTCCAGCGCGGGCGCCATCAGCCCGCACTCGGTCAGCAGTGACTGCCCCTCGACGGGCGTACGTACCGGCGGCACCAGCGCCAACCCCCTGGTTCGACTTGCGCGTGCGGATCCGTGCGGCCGGGGGCTGGGGCAGCACAGCGACGACTCTATGGCGTCAACTTCCGCTTGACCAGGGCGCCTTGAGCTGGCATCTCCCCGCAAAAGTCAATACTTCGGATCTAAATTCACCTTGTCGAGTGAACTAGATCATGCGGCCGGTACGGAAGGGATGGCACCGCCCCGGCCGGGGTAGCTACCGAGATCCAATGCGCCCTACCGTCCCGAGGTGGAGCTGAGATGCCACCGGAAGCCCAAGACCGCGCCGCCGACCCGCCCGAGGGCACGGCCGCCGCGTCAGGGCCCGACCCGGCGAGCCCCCACGCGCAGTGCCCGTCGGCGAACCCCCACGCCCACAGCCGCCGGACCGGCCCGTTCACCGTGGTCGCGCTCTCGGGCGAGATCGACATCGCGGCCGAGGACTTCGTCGCCGAGCACCTCGACGCCGCCACGGCACGGCCGGAACCCGACGTTCTGGTCGACCTGCGCGGGGTGACGTTCTTCGACTGCTCGGGCCTGCGCCTGCTGTGCCGGGCCGAGGCCAGGGCGAGGGAGCGCGGGGGCCGGCTGCGGATCGTCTCCGACCTGCCCCGCCTGCGTCGTCTGCTGCGCGCCGCCGGACTGCTCACCCGCTTTCCGCCGCTGGCGGAACTTCCTCCTCCGTGCCGTCCGGAAAGCGAACCACCACCGCACCCTCCCCCGTGACCCGCGCGCTCGCCCGGCGTGCCCCCTCCGGATCGGCGCCGAGCATCACCAGCGTGACCAGCAGGTGCACACCTCCGGGGTGAACGGGCAGCACGAGGTGGGGAGTCGCCGAGTGCGTCCCGTACGCGTTGGCCTCCCGCGCGTGCGACACCGCCCCAGGAGCCTCCGGGTCCCAGCCGTGCAGGGCGACCACGGTGCCGGCGAGTCCGTCCGTCCGCCGTGTCCACGCC
>NZ_VJZC01000995.1 GCF_009377185.1 Streptomyces spongiae | reverse complement strand
CGCCACACGGGACCCCGCCCCGTCGGACGCCTCCGCCCCCGACCGCCGGTCCGGAATGCCCAGCTTGTCGGCCGCCTCCTGCAACCACTCCGGCGGAGTCAGCAGGAACGACGTCTGGTTCAGATCCACCCGGGCCGGAGGAGGCGCGGAGGCGGGCTCGGGCTCGGCGTCCGTGCGGCCGTACTCCTCCTCGTACCGCCGGATCACCTCACCCACCGGCAGCCCCGGCCACAGCGTCGCCTCACCGCTGTCCCGCGCGATGACGAGCCGCTGCAGACCCCCGTCCGACCGCGGCCCCTCGACCCGGTCCTCGGCCCAGACCACGAACCCCAGCTCGAACTCCCGCACCCGCACCTCACGGTGCTGGTAACCGGGCACGTCCCCGTTGATCCACTCTTCGGCGCGCTCCTGCGCCTGCGCGAAGGTCACCATCGAAAGCTCACTCCCCCACCGAGGACGCCGATGACTCCGCGGAGACGGGCACGGCCCGCGCGAAGCCACCGTCCACCATCAGGTTCGCCACGGTCTCCAACTCCGGCGGATTGCCCGCGAGGCGCGACAGAAACGCGTCGAAGTCGTCCCCGCACGGCAACAGCAGCCGCTCGACACGCTCAGCGGGCGCCCACGAAGGATCCACGTCACGGATGTCGTCGTACGCGCAGAACCACACCGACCCGATCCGGTCACCCCTCACCTTCACGGCGAGCAACCCGCCCTGCACGAACCCCACACCCAGATAGTCCTTGGTCAGATGGTCCCTCAGGCACTTGTTGACGTACACGAGGTCATTGACGGCGGCCTCGTCCCGCACCGTGAAGAACGGCTGGTCGACCAGCAGCCCCAACTCCGCGTCCAGAGCCGCCCCCACGGGCGCACAACCGCCCGCCGCCTTCAGGAACGACCGGTACGCCCCCGGCAACCGGTACCCGAGCTCCTCCTCGACCCCCAGCACCTGCTGCTCCGACACGGCCAGCGCCGACTTCGGCAACCCGAAGTGCGCCGGCCGCGTCTCCTGCAACGGCCGCGTCCCCCGCTTGCCCTGGTCCACCACCGCCGTGGCCACACCACCGTGATGCCGCAGCAACGCCTTCACGTCCACCGGCACCAACTCCAGCCGCCGACTGCCCCGCACGTGGTGCCAGGTCCAGCCGTGCGGAGTCGCCACCGCCGGAATCGTGCCCCACAACTCATGCCCGGAAGCGGCGAGCGCGGCGTTCGCGGACACGTAGTCCGTCAACCTGAGCTCATCCACACCGAACCCTTCCGGGGGGTCCGCGATATCGGCGGCGGCACGCGCATAGGGCGAGAAGTCCGGATAACCATGGACGTCCACCCGCACACCCCTCGGATGACGCGCTGCCCGGACCGGGTCCGGAAACTGCACGACCTGCCCGGCATAGGCCGCGTTCGGCGGCGCGGCTTGCTGCCCGAGCCGACCTGTCGTCATGGCGGATGCCCCCTGCGGCGTTCTGTATGGCCTGATTTACCTGTCTGCGACGCGATGACCGTACGGATCGCGGCTGTCGACAGCCTAAGCGGTACGCGGTCACCGGTCATCGGGCCTCCAGTTCCGTGACCTGCCGTCACCCCACCGTGACGGTGAGACGAAGCCCGGGCGTGTCGCGGTGCCCCAGCTTCCGCAGCAGCCACGGACTTTGGCAGTCTGTGTCCGCTGCCGGGGCATGTAATGGGAGGGGACGACGAGCATGAACGCGACCCAGACGGGCACCTCGGGTGACCCACGCATCGGCTGGAGCACCACCGACACGGTGCACGCGCCCGCCCTCCTCCACCGCCGCGACGGCATACTCCCCACCATCGCCGCCGCCCTCTCCGTCCGCGGCGAAACCCTCACC
>NZ_VJZC01000994.1 GCF_009377185.1 Streptomyces spongiae | reverse complement strand
CCCCCGAACGACTCTCCCCCTAAAGACTCCCCGCCCCGCGCCCAGGATTCAGCCGCCCGCGCGCTCGACGCGGCGGGGGCTCCGAAGGGCTCAGCGCCGACCTCCGGGACGCCGAACCCTCCACCCGTACCCGTACCCGTACCAGGCCCGTAGGCGTCCGCGCCCGTGGACTGCCCGGCCTGCCCGGTCTGTCCAGCCTGCCCGGCCTGCCCGGCGCGTTGCGTCCGCCGAGTCACCGCGCGTACACGTGCCACCAGCTCACGCATGCTGAATGGTTTCGCCAGGTAGTCGTCCGCGCCCAGTTCGAGGCCGAGCACGCGGTCGGCCTCCTCGCCCCGCGCGCTGAGGATGATGATCGGGACGTCGGAGGTCTGCCGGATGCCACGGCAGACGTCGATGCCGTCCATGTCCGGCAGGCCCAGGTCGAGCAGCACGACATCGCCGTACGGCCCCCTCAGCCCCTCGGTGCCGGTGCCGACGTGGTTCACCGCCAGCCCGAAGTGGCCCAGCCCCTCGGCGAGCGGTTCGGCGATCGTCTGGTCGTCCTCGATGAGCAGCACTCGTACGCCCATGCCATCCCGTCTCTCCGTGAACCGTCAACGTCACCACGCGTCCGGACAGCAGGAATTCCGTTCCGTGGAGTTGACACGCTACAAGAGCCGTCAATGGTATGTCGCGCGAATCCTGGACAATGTGAGCAGACGCTCAAAAACCGTCCGGACGTCGACCGTTGACGTTCTCTTAAGGTCCCTCTGAGGTGCCCGGACAAAGTCTGGTCCATTCCTGGCCGCGTTTTAGTGTTCCCCTAACCTTCGTCTGGCAGTCGCTGTTCTACGGTGAGTACGGCCTGGTCGAACCCACTCATGACGTAACCCTGACCTGGCCACATACCCCCTGCCGGGAGGAACCGTGAAGGCATTGCTGGACCACGCCCGCACGCTCAAGCGACGGGCCGACTTCGAAAGCGGCGAATACCGGAAACTGGCCGAAGGTCAATATCCCGAGGCGTTGTTCATTACCTGCTCGGACTCACGGGTCATACCCGCCCTGATCACGGGTGCACAGCCCGGAGAGATATTCGAGCTACGGAACGCGGGAAATATCGTTCCACCCTATGGACAACCCGGCGCGTCGGGCGAGGCCGCCACCATCGAGTACGCACTGGAGGTGCTCGGCGTTCAGGACATCGTCGTGTGTGGCCATTCCCACTGTGGCGCGATGGGCGCTCTCAAGTCCGGTGACGACCTGTCCGGGCTGCCCGGCGTGGACGCCTGGCTGGAGCTGGCCCGCCCGAGCCTCGCGCCGCTGATCGACGGAAGCCTGGCCGACCCCTCGCTGTCCGACGTGGTGCAGCTCAACATCGTCAACCAGCTGGCAGCGCTGCGGAGTTACCCGGCGGCGAAGGAGCGCCTCGACTCGGGGCGGCTGCGCCTGCACGGCTGGTACTACGAGGTGGACAGCGGCCAGGTGCATGAGTTGGACGAGGACGGCCTGTTCCGGGAGCACGCCGTATGAGCGGCACGCACGGGAGGCACGCCAAGGCCCAGAACGTGGGACCGGTCGGCGCGGGCCACACGGTGTGGGTCAACGCACCGGGACAGCAGCAGGCCGGCTCCGCTCCACAGGACCCCTGGGCGGGGGTCCCGGACGAATGGGTGCCCGCCGGGGCCCACTCGGCGCCCGCCGCGCCCCAGGACGACTGGGGGGCACCCCCGCGCCACGACGCGTGGGCGACCCCGCCTCCCCCGTCGCATCCGCCGTCGCAGCCGGGGCCGGGTTACTCACCACCCGAGGCGGCCAGGGGCCCCAAGTCCCGTACGGACCCCCAGGCGCCCAAGGGGCCCAAGGGACCCGGGGCCGGACTGTTCTCGAAACTGTCCAAGGA
>NZ_VJZC01000992.1 GCF_009377185.1 Streptomyces spongiae | reverse complement strand
GCCCGGGGGTGGCCCGGTGCCCGCGGATCCTGGGATCATTCGCCGAAAGGAGGCTCATGGACCGCAGCGCACGCGGCCGCGTCCCGCTGTGGCGCCGTCTCGTACCCGGGCTCGGCACCCTCCTCGGCTACCGGCGCTCGTGGCTCAAGGGCGACGTACTGGCCGGGGTGACGGTGGCCGCCTACCTCGTGCCCCAGGTGATGGCGTACGCCGGTGTGGCCGGGCTGCCGCCGGTCGCCGGGCTGTGGGCGATCCTGCCCGCGCTCGTCCTGTACGCCCTGCTCGGTTCGTCCCGCCTGCTCTCGGTCGGCCCGGAGTCGACGACCGCGCTGATGACGGCGACCGTGGTCGCTCCCCTCGCCGCCGGGGATCCGGCCCGGTACGCGACGCTGGCGGCCACGCTCGCGTTCGCGGTCGGGCTGCTGTGCGTGGCGGCGTGGGCGGCACGGCTCGGCTTCGTCGCGGATCTGCTGTCCCGGCCGGTGCTGATCGGCTATCTGGCGGGCGTGGCGCTGATCATGATGGTCGACCAGTTGCCCAAGCTCACCGGCGTCGACACGACCGGCTCCGCGTTCTTTCCGCAGCTGTGGTCCTTCGTCCGGAACCTGCCGGACGCGCATCCGCCCACCGTCGTCTTCTCCGTCGTCGCGCTGGCCTTCCTCTTCGCCGCCGCCCGGTACGTCCGCGCCGTGCCCGCCCCACTTCTGGCCGTGGTGCTGGGCACGACGGTGGTGGCGGTCTTCGGACTCGACGAGCGGTACGGCATCAAGGTCATCGGCGACATCCCGGCGGGCCTGCCCGGACTCGCCCTCCCCGACCTGACCGAGCTGCCGGACCTGCTGCTGCCCGCTCTGGGCGTCCTGCTCGTCGGGTACACCGACTTCATCCTGACCGCACGGGCCTTCGCCGACCGTGACACGGACGCGCTCGACGCCGATCAGGAGTTCCTCGCGCTGGGCGCGGCCAACCTGGGGGCGGGGGCGGTGCACGGCTTCCCGGTGAGCAGCAGCGCCAGCCGTACCGCGCTGGCCTCCTCGGCGGGCGCCCGCAGCCAGGCGTACTCACTCGTCGCCGGTGCGGTCGTCCTGGCCGTTCTGCTCTTCCTCAGCCCGCTGCTGTCCCACACCCCGTCGGCCGTGCTGGGCGCGCTCGTCGTCTACGCGGCCGTCCGCATGATCGACCTGGCGGGCTTCCGGCGGCTGGCTTCCTTCCGGCGCGGGGAACTGCTGCTGGCGCTCGGCTGCCTCGCCGGTGTTCTGGCCCTGGACATCCTGTACGGGGTGCTGGTCGCCGTCGGTCTGTCCGTCGCCGAGCTGCTGACCCGGGTGGCCCGCCCGCACGACGCCGTCCAGGGACTGGTGCCCGGTGTGGCGGGGATGCACGACGTCGACGACTACCCCGCGGCTCGTACGGTCCCCGGTCTGCTGGTCTACCGCTACGACTCCCCGCTGTTCTTCGCCAACGCGGAGGACTTCCGGCGCAGGGCCCTGGCGGCCGTGGACGAGCAGGAGGACCCTGTGCGCTGGTTCGTCCTGAACAGCGAGGCGAACGTGGAGGTCGACATCACCGCCCTGGACGCCGTCGACGCCCTGCGCCGCGAACTCACCGACCGGGGCATCGTCTTCGCCCTCGCCCGCGTCAAACAGGACCTGCTGGACGACCTGACGGCGTACGGCCTCGCGGACGCGGTGGGCAGCGAGCGGATCTTCCCCACCCTTCCCACTGCCGTGGCGGCGTACGAGGTGTGGTCCCGCGACCGTTAGGGCCCTGGCCCCTGGGTCCTGGGCCCTGGTTACGGCAGCGCGTTCTGCCTGGCCATCGGCGTTGATGCGCCACAGGGCGGAGAAGCCCACGGGCGCGTAGGTCGAACGGGGCCCTGGGGGCGGGAGG
>NZ_VJZC01000991.1 GCF_009377185.1 Streptomyces spongiae | reverse complement strand
CGGCGGGTCTCGCCGTCGAGGGCGATGATGGCGAGCGCGTCGGGCTGCCCGAGAACGGGGTCGTGATCGAGGACGGCACGTTCCACGGCGTGCAGTGCACGGCCGGGTTCCAGGCCGAGCCGGGAGGCGAGCGCGGTCCTGGTGCGGCCGTAGGCGCCCAGGGCCTCGGCCTGCCGGCCGCAGCGGTACAGGGCGAGCATCAGCTGGGCGCAGATCCGCTCGCGCGCCGGTTCCTGCTGGGCGTGGGTCTCCAGGTCCCCGAGGATGTCGAAGTGCCGGCCGCAGGCGAGTTCGGCTTCGTACAGGTCCTCGCGTGTGGCCGAGCGGGCGCGGGACAGCGTACGCAGTTCGGGCCAGTCCGCGCCCGACTCGGCGAGGTCGACGAGGACGGGGCCGCGCCACAGGTCGAGGGCGGCACGCAGGGTGCGGGCTGCGGAGGGCCAGGCCCCGGCGGTCAGGGCGGCGCGTCCCCGGTCGGCGAGGGTGCGGTAGGCGGTCAGGTCGAGGTCGTCACCGTCGACTCGCAGCAGGTAGCCGGGGGCGTGGGTGAGGAGGACGGGGCCGCCGCCGGTGCCGTCGGCGGCGAGGACGCCGCGCAGGGCGGAGACCGCGTTCTGCAGCATCTTGCGGGCCGTGGGCGGCGGGTCCCCGCCCCACAGGGCACGCAGCAGAGTGCTGGTCGCGACGACCTCGTTGGCGTGCAGCAGCAGCTGGCCGAGTGCGGCCCGCTGTTTGACGCCGCTCAACGCGACCGGGCCGTTCTCGCCGCGGACCGTCAGCGGGCCCAGCACCTGGAACTTCATGCCGGTGTCGCTCCCGTTCGCTCCACCCCAAAAACAGACAATCCAGAACGATGAAAGGGGACGTTTTCCGTCCCCCTTTTTCCGAACGCGCCCTACCGGATTCCCGGTGCTTGTCGTGCGCTTTCCTGCGCGTTCACCGTGAATCCTCACGGTCCTTCCCCGGGCCTCGCAAACGACTCAAAGAACGACCGTGAGGACATTCACCCTCTGGATTCGGAAAGGACTCTACCGACGACTCGGCGGACGGTCACTGGGGAAAACACCGGTGTTGGGGTCAGGAGGCCCGCCAGCGCAGCGTCCGGTCGGCGATCCACAGCGCGGCCACCGAGGCGACGACGAGGAAGGCGATGTCGAAGGCGAACGAGCTGTCGATGTTCCCGGTGACGCTGTGCCGGATGGCGTCGGCGCCGTAGCTGGTCGGCATGGCGTAACTGATGACGCGCAGGGCGAGCGGCAGCGACTCCACCGGGATGAGCAGCGGGGCGCCCAGCAGCAGAAGGAAGTTGAGCATGTAGGTGATGATCGAGATCAGTTCGATCCGGTCGATGAGGGTGCCGATGACGAGGCCGAGCGCGGCGAGCGGCAGGGCCGTCAGCGGATACACGAACAGCAGCGTCGGTGACAGCGTGAGGTGGATGTCGTAGAGCAGTTCGACGGCGAGCAGGGACGTGAGCAGGCCGGGTGCGATGAGCAGGAGACGGGCGGCGATGAACGCCGTCACGAACGCGACCTTGCTGATGGGCAGCGACGCGTAGTACATCATCGAGCCCTCGGCCTTGATCGCGCCGATGCGCTGGGCGATGGCCGTGGTGCCGAGCGCGGCGATGGAGAACACTCCGGAGCCGCTGGCGATGTACAGCAGGCTGGTCTGGTCGGTGAGCCCGCTGCCGATGCGGGAGAAGCCGAAGACCATCGTCAGCGGCATGAAGATGCCGAAGACCATGTGCACGTGCCAGGACGTGCGCACGATCAGCATGTGCTCGAACCACAGGTACTTGAAGGACGTGCCGAAGACGGCGAGCCGTGACGTGAGGGCAGACCGAGTCCTTCTACGCCACCACCTTCACCGTCGGCGACGACTGGGACGGCACCGGCAACGTGCCCATCGGCACCC
>NZ_VJZC01000099.1 GCF_009377185.1 Streptomyces spongiae | reverse complement strand
GCGGGGGCGGGTGCCGAAGTGACCCGGTTGCAACCCCGATGAAACCCAGGCCAGTGGCCTGGGATCTCCGCGCCTATCGTTAACACCCCGTGCGACGGCTGCCGTTGAGTGAGGGGACGAGAAGACGTGGATGTGTACGAGGCCGTGGCCAGTCGCCGGGCGGTGCGGGCGTTCAGCGATGAGCCGGTGTCCAAGGAGGTACTCGAACGAGTACTGACCGCGGCGACGCGGGCTCCGTCGAGTGGGAACCTCCAGCCGTGGCATGTGTTCGTCGTGACCGGCGACCCCTTGGCCGAGCTGAAGAGGCGCGCGACGGCCAGGGCGCTGGCGGGAGACCCCGGCGATGAGCGGGATACCGCCGGGACCGATACTGCCGGGACGGATACTGCCGGGACGGATGCTGCCGAGTTCCTCCGCCGCGCCGCCGCGTCGCGCGCCGCCGCCGAACTGGCGGAGGGCGTGCGTCAGGGAGCCCATCCTGATGACGTCGCACTCTGCCTTGAGCTCGACCGGTTCCCCTTCGCCATGGTGGCGACCTTGGAAGACTCGCTCATGGTCCTCCGTCCGTGCGGGTCGCCGATGTGAAGTCGTACCCGGCGAAGTCGGTCACCCGGGCGTATCCGATGCGCTGGTAGAGGGCGTTGCTGGTGGGGTTGGCCGGGTCCGCGAACAGGACGACATCCGTGGCGCCCGCGGCCAGCGCGGCCCTGCTCACCTCGGCCGTCACCGCGCCCGCGTACCCGCGGCCCCGGAAGTGGGCCGGGGTGTAGACCGGGTCGACCCGGACCATGCCGCCGACCATCGAGGTCGCGGCCGCCATCGAGACGGGCGTACCGTCCGGGGTCTCCCAGAACGTGAAGTGCCTGTCGCCGAAACGCGAGTCTCCCCAGGAGCCGGCGTCGATCAGGTCGATGGAGGGCTGTTCCCCGACGTCGACACAGAACTCACGGCACCAGCGCACGACTTGCTCACGGTCCTTCCCGCCCGTGATGCGACCTCGGCCCTCCGGGCGCGGCTGCGGTGGGGTGAGCGTGCCGAGACGGTACAGACGCGTCCGCCAGAAAGGTACCGGCGGCGTGCCCGTGTGCCGCCGCCATGCCTCGGCGAAAGCGCGGGCGGTCTCGTGGTCCGCGATGACGTTGGAGGGAGAGTGGCCGAGACCGGCCAGGTGGGCAGCAAGGGTGTCGGCCCGCTCGACGGCGAGGGGGGTGAGGCCGAGGCGACCGCGCGGAGTGAGATAGAAGATCGCGCGGACCTCGTCTCCTGACTCCAGTCGGCCGAAGACGGCGGCTTCGGCGTCGTGTCCGGCCACCCTCCGTGTTCGCAGTTTCTCGATGTCCGTCAGCGCCGTGTTGTGCAGGGCGGGGCGCGAGTGCAGGAAGTCTCCGGTCCGGGTGAGGAAGTCGTCCAGGTCTTCGGTGAGGTGCCAGTCATCCGGGCGCATGCCGTGATGATTCCTGATGCCGCGGGGGTGCACCCGTGGTTTCCCGCCGGGAGAGAACCCCACCCCCGGTCAGTCGAACTCCTCGACGTACTCCTCCGGTGGTCCCAGCTCGGGGCGGTCCCTCAACTCCAGGGTCCCGCCGAGCCGTTCCAGCTCCAGGACCGTCACGGTGTTCTCGCCGGCGTGCAGCAGCGGTGCCGGGCAGTACAGGGTGACCTGCGGGCCGATCTCCCAGTAGCGGCCGAGCAGGAACCCGTTGACCCAGACGAGGCCGCGGCTCGATCCCGGCAGCGCGAGGAACGTGTCCGCGGGCGTGTCGACGTGCAGGGAGGCGACGGCGAAACCGGCGTGTGTGGTCGCGGAAGTGGTCGCGGAAGTGGTCGCGGAAGTGGTCGCGGAAGTGGTCGCGGAAGTGGTCGCGGGAGTGGCCGTGGGACCGGCGGCGACCCCTGCGGCCAGCTCGCCGGAGGACCACTCCTGCAGCGCGACCGGCGTACTGTCCCAGCCCTGCACGATGCGCCGGTCGACGAGGACGGGGCCCAGGAGTCCCTTGTGGCGGCCTATGCCCGGGCCGTAGTTCACCCGGCCGAGGTTCTCGACCAGGATCTCCAGGCGTACGACGTCGCCGGTTCCGTGGAGGGGGAGTTCCGGGGAGTCGGGGTCGGCGACGCCCAGGCAGGTGCCGTCGGCGAAGACCAGGGCCCGGTCGCGTACGTCGGTGAGGGTCAGTCGGTGTTCGCCCGCGGGGATGCGCGGGTGCGCCGTGTGCAGGACCATGCCCGCGTCGAGTCCGAGTTGTTCGAACGAGGCGGGGCGCGGGGCCGTCGTGGTCGGGGACGGTACGGCTCGGAGGCCGGTGAGCAGGTCGGCGCGGTGGACGAGAGGGAGGCGGGTCGGCGGGAGCGTGGGCAGGCGCTCGGGTGACCGGAGGGGCTCGTGGGCGCCGAGTACCTCGCGCATGGCGAAGA
The DNA here is from genome assembly GCF_009377185.1 of Streptomyces spongiae. Taxonomy (GTDB): domain Bacteria; phylum Actinomycetota; class Actinomycetes; order Streptomycetales; family Streptomycetaceae; genus Streptomyces; species Streptomyces spongiae. The sequence continues at coordinate 21,432 of NZ_VJZC01000099.1, read as the reverse complement.
ACTTGGGGGTGAGGCCGCCGTCCTCGGCGATGGGCGCGTCGGAGTCGTAGCTCGTCACGACGGGCTGGAGCGGGCCGTCGTGGTCGTTGGCGCCCGCCCACAGCCCGAAGTTGGTGCCGCCGTGCGCCATGTAGATGCTCACGCTGCCGCCGTCGGCGACGATGCCTCGGAGGGTGCGGACCGCGCTGTCCACCCCGCGGACGTGGTGCGATTTGCCCCAGTGGTCGAACCAGCCGTTCCAGAACTCGGCGACCAGGAAGGGTTCGTCGGGTCGTCGTGCGGTGAGGAGTCGCCGGGCGGCGTCGGGCTGGGAGCCCAGGGTGACGGCCGTCAGGGTGCCGGGCAGGGTGCCGCCGTCCAGCATGAGCTCGGTGGGTCCGTCGGCGGTGAACAGCAACTCCCGGATGCCGCGCGTGGACAGGGCCTGGCGGGTCCAGTGCACGTAGGCGTGGTCGTCGCCGTAGCTGCCGAACTCGTTCTCCACCTGCACCGCCACGACCGGCCCGCCCTCGCACGCCTGGAGCGCGGCGACGCGCGGGAGAAGCTCGTCGAACCAGCGGCCGACGGCGGAGGTGAACCCCGGATCCGAGCTGCGGACCGCGACGTCCCGTGCGGTGAGCCAGCTCGGCAGGCCGCCGTTGGACCACTCCGCGCAGATGTACGGGCCTGGCCGGACGACTACGTCGAGGCCCTCCTCGCCCACCGTGCGGATGAACCGCTCGATGTCCCGCCAGCCGTCGAAGCGGGGCGCCTCGTCCTCGCGGGGCTGGTGGAAGTTCCAGGGCACGTAGGTGTCGACCGTGTTGAGGCCGAGGTCGGCGAGCCTGCGGATGCGGTCCCGCCAGAGGCCGGGGTGGACACGGAAGTAGTGCAGTGCCCCGGACAGGATGCGATGGGGGACGCCGTGCCGGTACAGACGTCCGCCTCGCCAGGTGAGCGCGCTGGTGGCGGGGTCAGCCACGGCGTCGGCCACTGCATCGGTCGTGGTGTGGGCCGGAGAGATGTGTGTCATGGGCCGCTCAGTCACGGGCGTGAGCGTATGTTATCGGTGCCATGAGTAACAAGAGAGCTACCATCTGACGGAGGGCCGCGACGCGGGGGCGCGCCGGCCGCGGGAGAGGAGCGCCATGACCGAGGGCACCGCGAGGACCAGGCAGCCGAGCATGACCGACGTGGCTCGGACCGCCGGGGTCTCGGCACAGACCGTCTCGCGCGCCCTCCGCGGCTCACCGAACGTCAACGCCGAGACCAAGAGGCGTGTGCTCGCCGCCGTGGAGCAGGTCGGCTACCGGTTCAACAGCGCCGCCAGGGCCCTGTCCTCCGGGCGCAGCCACACCATCGGGCTGGTGCTGCTGGCGTCCGGCGGCTACTACTCGCGCTCGGCGGTGACCGCCGGTGTCGAGGCGGCCGCCGGTGAGGCCGGGTACGCGGTGAACATCGCGACCATCGCCGCGCTCGACACCGGCCTGATGGAGCGCGCCCTGTCCAAGCTCGCCGACCAGGGCGTCGACGGCTTCGTCATCGCCGTACCGCTCATCTCCGTGACGCCGAAGATCGAGGACATCACCCGCGACATCCCGACCGTCACCCTCGACGGCTCGCGGACGGCGGGCGCCCGGGTGCTCGGGATCGACCAGCAGGAGGCGGGCCGGGTCGCCACCCAGCACCTGCTGGACCTGGGGCACCGCCAGGTCTGGCACATCTCCGGGCCGGACGAGTGGATCGAGGCGCGCCAGCGGCGGCAGGGCTGGCAGGAGTGCCTGGACGCGGCGGGGGTCGAGGCGCCGCCGCCGCTGGAGGGCGACTGGTCGCCCGACTCGGGATACCGGCAGGGGCAGATCATCGCGATGATCCCGGACGTGACCGCGGTCTTCGTCGCCGGCGACGAGATGGCCTTCGGGGTGATCCGCGCCCTGCGCGAGCGCGGCCGGTCGGTGCCCGACGACGTGTCCATCGTGAGCGTCGACGACATCGCCCTGGCGGCCCACTGCTTCCCGCCGCTGACGACCGTCCGGCAGGACTTCTACCGCTACGGCGCGGCGGCCGTCGACCTGCTGCTGCGGGGCGACGACGCCGACGTCGACGAGTCCGTCGCCAGCGTGTCGCTGTCGGTACGCGAGTCCACGACACGGCCGCGCTCCGGCTGAGGCCGGGGCCGGCTGGGCCCCGGACCCGCCAAGCCCCGGACCGCTGGGCCCCGGACCGGCGAAGCCTCGGACCGGCCTGCGGACGCTCCCGAGGGCACCCCCTGCGTGCGCTCCCGAGGCGGCGCCCATCCGTGCGCTCCCGAGGCCGCCCCTCCATGCGCTTCGGAAGCGCCCTCGCCGACGCCCCATCTGAAATGTCTCCCGTGGGCCCCTTGCGCCTTCATGGGAATCGGTGCCACCGTAAGCGCGCATGTTATCGGTGCCACCGTAACAAGTCCGGATCGCGCTGCGCTCCACGTACCGGTTCGGTGGCACGGCGTCACGGTGGTGTGGCCTCCGACGGGGCCGGCCCGCCCCGTACTTGCTCTACCGCTCGCAGCCAGACAGGTGGGCGACAGTCCACGGGAAGGACCCCACATGAGGAGATCGCTCGTCCTCACGGGCGCCGTGGTCACGGCGCTCGGACTGCTCGCCGGCTGCTCGGCCGGCGGGGACAGCTCGGACTCCGGAAAGACGACCCTCAAGGTCGCCGCCCTCGAAGGCGGCTACGGCCGGGACATGTACACGCAGGTCATCAAGCAGTACGAGGCATCGCACCCCGACATCGATGTCCAGTTGCAGATCTCGAAGAGCATCGAGGACGAGATCACCCCGAACATGAAGGCGGGGAAGTACCCGGACGTCGTGGTGCTCGGCCAGGGCCGTAAGGCCGCCCTCACCGAGACCCTCATCAAGGACAAGGCCCTCGAGGACCTCACCCCGGTGCTCAAGGAGAAGGTCCCCGGCGAGAACACCACCGTGGGCGACAAGCTCACCAAGGGCATCGTCGGCAACCTCAACACCAACCCCTACGGTACGGACAAGACGTACCTGATGCCGATGTACTACGCCCCCACCGGCCTCGTCTACAACAAGGGCCTGTTCGAGCAGAAGGGCTGGACGGTCCCGGCCACCTGGGACGAGATGTTCGCGCTCGGGGACAAGGCCAAGAAGCAGGGCATACCGCTGTTCACCTACCCGACCGCCGGGTACCTGGACTCGTTCTTCTTCGCGCTCCTCGCCGACGTCGGCGGGGAGCAGTTCTACAAAGACGTCATGACGTACAAGAAGGACGTCTGGAAGTCGGCGGACGCCCGCAAGGCGCTCGACATCACCACCAAGCTGCTGGGCTACGCCGCGCCGGCCACCGTCGGATACGCCAACGAGCAGGACTTCACCAAGAACCAGCAGCTGATCCTCGACAACAAGGCGCTGTTCATGCCGAACGGAACCTGGATCGTCGGCGAGATGGCGGACGCCCCGCGCGCCAAGGGCTTCCAGTGGGGCCTGACCCCGCTGCCGGCGGTCACCGCGGGCGGCAAGCGCTACCTCACGACGTCGGTCGAGTCGGCCTGGGTCCCCAGCGCCGCCCAGAACAAGGACGCGGCGAAGGACTTCATCGCCTACCTGTACTCCGACAAGGCGGCGAAGATCTTCGCCAAGTCGAACGCGATCCAGCCGATCGAGGGCATCGCGGACACGCTGACCGGCGAGAACGCCGAGTTCTACAAGCTGTACGAGGACCCGTCGGTCTCCGCGCTCGTCGGCGGGTTCGCGAGCACCGCGCCGGTCCAGGGCGTCGACATCAAGGCCACGCTCTTCGACACCGCGAACAGCGTCATCAGCGGCGACACCACCGAGGCCAAGTGGCAGTCCGCGCTGAACGACGCCAGCGAGAAGCTCCGCGAGGCGGGCGACTGACCGGCCCGGTGGCGGCCCGGTCCAGCCCGGGCCGCCACCGGTGCCTCTCGGAGACCGGGGAGTCCCTCTCCACTCCCCCAGCTTCCCCAGCCTCCCCAGGACTGCTTCGTACAACAGGACTGCTTCGTACGACCCAAGGACCCCGAGGACCCGCACGGTGACGACGCTCTCCACACCACCCCCAGGCTCGACGAACCGAACCTCCAAAACGGCGCCGTCCGACGGGAGTTCCCGGCGCGGTGCCCGTGCGCCGGCCCGCCGGCGCGGCAACACCGGGTTCGTGCTCGCCTGTCTGCTTCCCGCGCTGGTGCTCTTCGCGGTGTTCATGGTCGTCCCGACCATGAACGTGTTCCGCACGTCCTTCTACACCTGGAGCGGCTTCTCCCCCGAGAAGCGCTTCGTGGGGCTCGACAACTTCCGCCACCTCCTCGACGACGACCAGTTCGTGCGCGCGTTCCAGAACACGGTCGCGCTCCTGGTCGTGGTGACGGTCGTGACGATGGGCATGGGCCTGTTCCTCGCCGCGATCATGACCCGGCAACGGCTGCGCGGCCGGAACCTGTACCGCTTCGTCCTCTACATCCCGAACGTGCTCTCGGTGGTCGTGATCGCCGCGATCTTCTCCGCCGTCTACGACCAGAACAACGGTCTGCTCAACGGCACGCTGAGGCTGCTGTCGCTCGACGGACTGCAACAGGTCTGGCTCGGCAACCAGAAGATCGTTCTCTACTCCGTCGCGTTCGCGATGGTCTGGCAGTCGCTGGGCTACTACATGGTCCTCTACATGGCGGGCATGGCGAGCATCCCGGAGGAGCTCTACGAGGCGAGCGCGCTCGACGGGGCGTCCCACACCCGGCAGTTCTTCGCCATCACGCTGCCGCTCATCTGGCAGAGCCTGCGTACCACGCTGACGTTCTTCGTCATGAGCGCCGTGAACCTCAGTTTCGTCCTCGTCCGCGCGATGACGGGCGGCGGGCCCAACGGCTCCTCCGAGGTCCTGCTGAGCTACATGTACAAGCAGGCGTACACGAATTCGTCGTACGGCTACGGCATGGCCATCGGTGTCGTCATCTTCGCGTTCTCGTTCCTCGTGTCGCTCCTGGTGAGCCGCGCGACACGGCGCGAGCCCCTCCAGTTCTGAGAGCCCTGAGGACGGACAGACACCATGACCACGATCAACTCGTCGTCCCGCGCCCGCACCGGCCGCCCCGACCGCGCCCGCACGGGCCGGGCTCTCACCTACGCCCTCGTCGCCGCCCTCGCGCTCGCCATCGCGGTGCCCGTCGCCTGGGTGCTGCTCGCCTCGCTCAAACAGAAGAGCGAGTTCTTCGGCAGCCCCTGGACGCTGCCGAAGGGCCTGCACTTCGAGAACTACGTCGACGCGTTCGTCGACGCGCACATGGGCCAGTACTTCCTGACGTCGGTGTTCGTCACGGCACTCGGGCTCGTGTGCGTCTTGGCGGTCTCCGTACCGGCGGCCTACGTCATCGCGCGCTACGAGTTCCGCGGCCGCCGCCTCGTCGAGATGGCGCTCTTGGCCGGCCTCTTCGTCAACGTCAACTACATCGTCGTACCGATCTTCCTCATGCTCGTCGACTGGGACCGCGCACTCGTCGACGTCTTTCCCGGCGGGTTCTTCATCGACAACCCGGCGGTCCTGTCGCTCGTCTACGCGGCCACGTCGATCCCGTTCACCATCTACCTGCTCACCGCGTACTTCCGGACGATTCCGGTCGAGTACGAGGAGGCCGCCGCGCTCGACGGGGCCTCCCGCTTCCGGATCATGACCCAGGTCATGCTCCCGATGGCACGCCCCGCGGTCACCACCGTGATCCTGTTCAACTTCCTCGCCTACTGGAACGACTTCATCATCGCGCTCACCCTGCTCCCCGGCGAGGGCAAGACACTGCAGGTCGGCCTGCTCAACCTGTTCACCGCACAGAAGGCGGCGGCCGACTACGGGCGTCTCTACGCCGGCATGGTCATCGTCATCGTTCCCGTCCTCATCCTCTACGCGGTCATCCAGCGCCGGCTCATCGAGGGCATGGCATCCGGCGGGGTCAAGGGCTGACGGAAGGAACCCACATGAAGGACATGAAGGATACGAAGGACACGAAGCACATGAAGGAATCGACGCGTACGGCGCTGCTCGTCACCGCCCGCACGGTCGTCGCGGCAGCCTGCCTCACCCTCGTCGTCGTCGCGCGCACGACGGTCGGGTGGGGACACCTCGCGCTCATGCTGGCCGGGCTGGCCGGGCTGCTGGCCCTGCTCGCCTCGTACAACCGGCGGTTCCGGTGATCGCGGCGGCGGCGACCGGACGGGCGCCGGCACTGGCCGAGGTGCGGCCGAGCGAGCGCCAACTCGCCTGGCAGGCCATGGAGTTCTACGGGTTCATCCACTTCGGCATGAACACCATGACGGACCGGGAGTGGGGCGAGGGACACGACGACCCGGCGCTCTTCGACCCGGCCGGGCTCGACGCCGACCAGTGGGTCGCGGCGCTGAAGAGCGCCGGGATGACCGGCGTGATCCTCACCTGCAAGCACCACGACGGGTTCTGCCTCTGGCCGAGCGACGTCACGACGTACTCGGTCGCCTCGTCGCCGTGGCGGGGCGGCGGGGGCGACGTGGTCGCGGAAGTCGCCGACGCGGCCCGGCGGCACGGCCTGCGGTTCGGGATCTACCTCTCCCCCTGGGACCGCACCGAGTCCTCCTACGGCTCCGGGACCGCGTACGACGACTTCTACGTCGCCCAGCTCACCGAACTGCTCACCCGGTACGGGCCGGTGTTCTCCGTGTGGCTGGACGGCGCGAACGGCGAGGGTCCGAACGGCAAGGTGCAGACGTACGACTGGGAGCGGTACTACGCGGTGGTCCGTGAGCTGCAGCCGGACGCGGTCATCAGCGTGTGCGGGCCCGACGTCCGCTGGTGCGGCAACGAGGCCGGGGACACCCGCCCCGACGAGTGGAGCGTGGTGCCGCGCGCCCTCCAGGACGCCGAACGGACCGCCGACCGCTCGCAGAAGGCGGACGACGGCGCCTTCGCCCGGCGGCTCGTGCGCAGCGACGAGCGCGACCTCGGCAGCCGCGCGGCACTGGCCGGGCACGAGGACGACCTGGTCTGGTATCCGGCCGAGGTCAACACCTCGATCCGTCCAGGCTGGTTCCACCACCCGGCCGAGGACACGGCCGTCCGCTCCGTGGACGAGTTGTTCACCGTCTACCTGCGGGCCGTCGGCGGGAACTCCTGCTTCCTGCTCAACGTCCCGCCGGCCAGCGACGGGCGCCTGCGGGACGCCGACGTGGCGGTACTGGGGGAACTCGGGCGGCGCGTCGAGGACTTCCGGGCGCGGCGGATCGAGGCGACGGCCGTGACGGTCTCGTCGGGAGTCGCGGGCGATGTCGCGAGCGCGTGGCCGGGCGTGGGGCCGGGTGCGGTGCTGGGTGCGGGGCGCACGCCCTGGCGGCCGGACGACACCGACCCCGTGCCCGCCGTGACGCTCACCTTCGCCGGGCCCCGTCCGGTCGAGGCGGTCGTCGTGGGCGAGGACATCACGCAGGGGCAGCGCATAGAGCATCTCGTCGTGCGGGGCCACCGGGACGGCGGGTGGACGACGCTCGCCGAGGCGAACGCGGTGGGCCACCAGCGCATCCTGACGTTCCCGTCGGCCGAGGTCGACGCCGTGTCGGTCGAGATACCAGGGGTGCGGGACACGCCCGTCGTCGCGCACGTGGCCGCGATCGGAGCGACCTCATGAAAGGCACGTTGCCCAGGCAGAACACCTCACGCAAGCAGAGCACCTCGCGCAAGCCGAGCAACTCCCGCAATCCGAGCGCCTCGCGCAAGCCTCGTGCCGCGCGGCGGCCGAGCACCTCCCGCACGCCCAGCACCTCCTCCCGCAGGCCGTCGCGCCGGGCCGTCGCCTGGTGGACCGGCGTGTGCGTCGCCCTCACCGCGCTGGCGGTCGCCGGAGTGACGATGCTCGGCGACCGTACCGGCGACGGCAACGGCGAGGCCGGCGAGGTCGCATCCCTCGACGGACACCCCGTCACCCGGGACGAGCTCCTCTTCCACATGCGTCGGCTCGCGCCGACCGTGCAGAACGAGCTGCGCAACAAGTACCACCTGCCGAGCACCGCCGACTGGAACGCGAAGGCCGGCGACAAGACCGCGCTCCAGCGCCTGGAGACCAGCGCGTTCGACGAGATCGAGCGGGACAAGACCACGCTCGTCCTCGCGAAGGAGCAGGGGCTCGTCGACTCCGTGGACTACTCGGACTTCCTCGCCGATCTCGCGAAGGAGAACCAGTCCCGTGCCGATGCCATCGCCGCCGGTCGGACCGTCTACGGCCTCGCGAAGTTCTCCCCCGAGGAGTACTACACCCACCGGCTCACCGAGCTCACCACGAGCCTGAAGAAAAAGCTCAGCGCGGGCGCGGGCGCACCGCTGCGGGTCACCGACGCCGAGGTCCGGCGCGCGTTCGACGCCGACCGGGACGACTGGAGCGCGGGCGCGACCACGTACAAGTACACGGAACTCGTCGTGCCGGTGCCCGCCGACGCCCCCGCGGACTACGCCTCCGGCCTCCAGCGACGGGTGACCGCCGCCAAGAGCCTCAAGGCCATGGCCGCCGGTGAACCCGGTGCCAAGGCCACGACCCGTACGTACGGCGGCAGTGGCTCCACCGGGCTGAACGCCCACGACCAGGACCTCATGACGGTGCTCAGCAAGCTCGCGCCGGGCCGGATCTCCGCCCCCGTCAAGGGCACCGGCCAGATCACCTACTACGAGCTCGACAGCAAGAAGGTCGACGAGACCAAGGCGTTCGCCGACTACTCCCGGCGGATCCGGCAGTCGCTCGTCGACGAGAAGTTCACCCGGTACCTCCAGCGCCGGATCGACGGCGGCGACATCGATGTCGACACCGCGGCGGTGGCCTCCATCAAGGCAAAGGATGTGCAGCAATGAGACCCTTCGACATCGAACCACCCCCCGACGACGAGGCGCCACCGGCACGTCGGCGGCTCACGGCACGGACGGTCCGCGCGGCCCTCAGGTCCCTGTTCACCGCCCTGGCCGCCGCGTTGCTCGTCGGATCGCTCGTTCCGGCCGCGCACGCGGCCGCGGCCCCGGAACGCGCTCCGGCCCCCGCCCCCGCTGTCGCCAAGAAGAGCTGGCCGGGCAACACGCCCAACCCGACCGGCGGCAAGGACTACTTCATCGACGCCAGGGGCGGTCGCGACAACGCGTCCGGCACCTCCCCGAAGACCGCCTGGCGCACCCTGGCCAAGGCGAACGCGACCACGTTCAAGCCCGGCGACCGCATCCTGCTCAAGGCGGGCGAGCAGTGGCAGGACGAGCAGCTCTGGCCGAAGGGCTCGGGCAGCGCGGGCAAGCCGATCACGATCTCGGCGTACGGCGACCCGAACGCGGGGCGGCCGTACATCGCGACGAACGGCAACGTGCCGAGCCCGTTCAACGCGGACGGCACGAAGAACCCCGCCACCGTCGGACTGACCGGCGCGATCGTGCTGCGCAACCAGCAGTACTTCGACATCAACAACGTCGAACTGTCCAACGACGACGACTTCGCGACCAACATCACCAAGGGCACGGCCACAACGCCGTACATCCGCGACGGAATCATGGTCTCGATCAACGCCGACCTCCTGAAGTCCGGCGAGGACAGCGTCATGGACCACTTCCGCATCTCGGACATCTACGTCCACAACATCGACGGCCCGAGCTACTGGCAGAAGATCCACTACGGCGCCGTCGACTTCCAGGTCTTCGGCAGCAAGAGCTACAAGGCGTACGGCACCGGCGGCTACCACTTCAAGGACGTCCGGATCGAGGACAACACCTTCGAGAACGTCGAACTGCATGCCGTCCAGTTCGCGTTCAACTGGTTCGCGGCCGACGGCGCGGACGCCGGCCAGTACGACGAGAACGGGAAGTGGCACGAGGGCTGGGAACAGCTGTGGGTGCGCACCCGCGACCTGTACAGCCGTGACGTCTACATCGGCCACAACTACGCCGAGAGCATCGGCCAGGGCGCGATCCAGCTCGCCAACACCAAGAACATGAAGGTCGAGTACAACGAGGTCAACGGCTTCCTGAAGCGCTACGACGCGGTGTCGTGCGCACTCTATCTATGGGCCGGGGCCGACTCGGTCATGCAGTACAACGAGGTCTACGACGGCCCGAACAACGAGTTCGACGGCACGCCCTGGGACCTGGAGTACACCAACTTCAACGTCACGTACCAGTTCAACTACTCGCACGACAACGCGGCGGGCTGGATGGCCTACATGGGCAACAGCTCCAACTCGGTGGCCCGCTACAACCTGAGCGTCAACGACAACGGCGTCCTCGTGAAGAACATGCTGTCGACGAACTACTCGCCGACGTACTTCACGAACAACACCTTCGTCTACGACGGCGCCGACCTCGACTACGTCCACGACGAGACGTTCCTGAGCCGCGTCTACTTCCTGAACAACATCTTCTACAACACCTCGAAGACGACCGATACACCGTGGTACCGCCGCACCGGCGCGCTACGGCAGGCCGTGTTCTCCAACAACGACTACTACGAGGCGAGCGGCACCCACTCCACCCAGGAGCCGGCAGACCCGAAGGGCTCCCGGGCCGACCCGCGGTTCGTCGGCGACCCCGCCGAGTACGTCACCGGGGCGGGCGTGCAGCAGATCCGCAAGGCGGCGGCGCACTTCGCTCTGCGTGAGGACTCGCCGCTCATCGACGCCGGCCGGTACAACCCGCACCTGGGCACGAAGGACTTCCTGGGCACGCACATCTACTACGGCACCGCACCGGACATCGGCATGGCCGAGACGAAGGTGGGCCCGAAGGTCGCCGACCCGGTCGACAACGATCCCATCGAGGAGGAGGCGGACAACCGGGTCGACCTCGCACGCGGCAAACCCGTCACAGCGAGCTCGACCCACCCCGGCGCGAACGGAACGCTCACCGCGGACAAACTCACCGACGGCGACCTCACCACCCGCTGGGCCGCCGCCGATGACGCCACCTACCCGATCACCCTCGACATCGACTTCGGCGCGGACACCACCTTCGACGAGGTCTATCTCGACGAGTACACCGACTCGGGCACCAACCCACGGGTGCAGTCGTTCGAGCTGCAGCGCTGGGACGCCGGGACGGGTCAATGGGTGCCCTTCGCGACCTACACCGACGGCATCGGCCACGACCGCACCGTGACGGGCTTCGGCACCGTCACGACCTCCCGTCTCCGAGTGGCCCTCACCGGGCAGATCGCTACGGAGCAGTACACCCCGACGATGACGGAGATCTCTGTCTACCGCTCGGGCGCGTAGGCAGGGGCGGATGACGGAGTAAGGCGGGTGGATGCCACGGCGTCCGCCCGCCTTTCCATGTGTCAGGCGCTGAGTGCGGTACGCAGCGTGGAGGCCATCAGCTCGATGGCCTCCTTTCCGGCGTCCACCGGGCCGGTGTGGGTGAAGTAGTGGTCGACGCCGTCGAAGACACGGTGGGTGACCGGGACGCCCGCCGCGTCCAGGGCCTTGGCGTAGGCGTCGCCCTCGTCGCGCAGGCGGTCGTGCTCCGCGGTGATGACCAGGGCGGGCGGCAGACCGGCGAGGTCGTCGGCCAGCGCGGGCGAGACGAGGGGATGCGCGCGGTCGGCCGGATCCGGGACGTAGGCGGCGGTGAAGACCCGTATGAGGTGCGGGTTGAGCAGGGGCTTGGCGATGGGGGAAAGCTTGGTGGAGGGGTCCGCGAGCTGGTCGAGCGGTGCGGAGTCGATGATCTGCAGCCGGGGCGAGAACGTGCCGCGGTCCCGGGCCGTGCGACAGACCGCCGCGGTGAGGTTGGCCCCGGCGCTGTGCCCACCCACGGCGAGCCGCGAGCCGTCCCAGCCGTTGGCCGCGCCGTTCTCGGCGACCCACGCGGTGACGTCGTACGCCTGGGTCACGGGGGCGGGGTACGGCCGCTGCGGGGCGACGGCGTAGTCCACGTTGATCACGACACAGCCGGCCGTGGCGGCGATGTAGCGGCAGATGTGGTCGTCCTGCTCGGGGCGGCCGACGATGAAGCCGCCACCGTGGAAGTTGACGTAGACGGGGGCGGGGGCAGGAGCGGGGTCGGACGTGTCGGTGCCGACCGGCGGGCGGTAGACGGTGCAGGCCACCGGCCCTGCCCCGGTCTCCACCTGGATGGCTTCGGTGCGCTTCGGGATGTCCGTGAAGCGCAGGTCCTTGTGGACGCGGGTCATCATGCCGCTGAGCAGCAGCTGGATGCCTCTGGCCTGGATTCCGGGACTGATGGGCATGGCGCGACCCCTATCGCTGCAACTTTGAATTATCAGGATTCCTGATAATGGATGCTGGGCTTGCGTCGCGCAACGGGGAGAGGGGATCCGTCTCGCATCGGCTGGTGTTCGAGAAATATCCGTGTTGATCGACAACCGACAGAGGTCTACGGACGTCATACAAGCGTCAACAGACGTCTACAGACGCCTGCCGGCGAAAAGCGTCCCCAGGAATCCCGGGGATCGTCATGACTGCCATCACCCGCCCGCGAGCCGGCGGGTCGTGACGGCGCCGACCCGGCGCGTCCACGAACGGCATCAGCGGGCGGCGAGGTCCATGACCCTGGCCGCCTCTCACTCTCTCCTCCTTGCTTCCCCTTCTCGCCGAACCAGCGAGGGCACACTCACCTCAGGAGTCCGTGATGAGCACCAAGACGGGACCGCAGAGATACCCCGGCGCGAGCCGGGCGAACTGGTACCAGGACGACTTCGGCGGTGACCCGATGCAGGTCAACGTCGTCGTTCTGCACACCACCGAGGGCCCGACCCTCCCCGGGTACGGCGGCGGCTCCTCCGCGCCGAACCTGACGGCGGTCCCCGATTTCGCCGCCAAGAAGCTGAAGTGGTACCAGCACTTCGACATAGAGACCTCCTCCAGGGCGCTGGTCAACCTGCGGGGCGGCGTCGAGACGAACACCATGAACGTGTGCCAGATCGAGCTGGTCGGCACCTGCGACCCGAAGACCCACACGAAGTGGAAGGCCGCGGGCACCCAGCACGTCTACTGGCCGGACGCCCCCGACTGGGCGCTGCAGGGCGTCGCCCGCTTCCTGTCCTGGATGCACGAGGAGCACGGGGTCCCGCTGTCCGGCCCGAAGTCGTGGCCCGCGTACCCGTCGTCGTACGGCAGCGGCGGCCAGCGGATGACGGGCGCGCGGTGGACGGACTTCAAGGGCGTCTGCGGGCACATGCACGTGCCCGAGAACGTCCACGGCGACCCCGGCGCGATCGACTTCGCCAGGATCCTCAAGTACGCGAAGGCCGACCTGGACGTGGGCGACGACGACACCCCGGAGACGACCACACCCGCCAAGCCGAAGGTGCCCGCGTTCCCGGGGCGCAAGTACTTCGCGGCCGGAGCCTCGAACGCGTACGTCCTGCAGCTCGGCAAGCAGTTGGTGAAGCGCGGCTTCGGCGACCACTACAAGGTCGGCCCGAGCAGGACCTGGGGCGAGGCGGACCGGCTGAACGTGCGGGACTTCCAGAAGTCGCGCAAGGAACTGCGCGGCGACGCCGACGGCAGCCCCGGACCGCTGACCTGGCGCCTGCTGTTCTCCTGACGTGTTTTTCTGGCATGTCCTCCTGACGTGTGCAGCGATTGAAACCGTTCAATCGCTGCACACCGATTGACCCCCGCCTCACGCGCCCTTACGTTACCCACGCCCAGCTGAATTGAATCGATTCATCCGTTTCCTGCGTGAGGAGTCGTAGTGATCAGTAGGAGGAACATCCTGGCGGGCACGGCCGCCACCGTCGCGGCGGCAGCCATGGACGCCGTACCGGCGACGGCCGCGCCCGCATCCGGGCAGGTCCAGGCGCGGGCGGCGCGGGGCGGCCCGCGGGTCACGGCGCCGACCGTGGAGTACGTCCGGCACCCCCTGGGCCTCGACGCCCAACGGCCCCGGCTGAGCTGGCCGTTGGCCTCCGACAAGCCGGGCGTGCGCCAGAGCGCCTATCAGGTCCGCGTCGCCACCACCGCGTCGGGCCTGTCCCACCGCCACCCGGACGTCTGGGACAGCGGGAAGGTCACGTCCGGCGAGTCCGCCCTCGTACCGTACGGGGGTCCCGAACTCAGGCCCCGGACCCGCTACTTCTGGTCCGTCCGCGTGTGGGACACCGACGGCCGGGTCACCGACTGGAGCGCGCCCACGTGGTGGGAGACCGGTCTCCTGGACGCCGGGCAGTGGACCGCCGACTGGATCTCGGCCCCGGCGAGCCTCACGGACGCGCCGTCCCTGGAGGGCAGTTCCTGGATCTGGTTCCCCGAGGGCGATCCGGCGAACAGCGTTCCGGCGGCGACCCGTTGGTTCCGCGGCGCCGCGGACCTGCCCGACGGGATCACGGGGGCGACGCTCGCCCTCACCGTGGACAACGTGTACACCGTCTCCGTGAACGGGGTCGAGGTGGCGCGCACCGACCTGGAGACCGACCACGAGAACTGGCGCCGTCCGGCCGTGATCGACGTACTGGACTGGATCCGCACCGGCGACAACGTTGTCGCAGTCTCCGCCACCAACGCCACCCCGGGCCCGGCCGGAGTCATCGCCGTCCTCACGGTCCGTACCGCCTCCGGCGAGCAGAGAATCGTCACCGACGCCTCCTGGAAGGCGACGGACAAGGAACCCCCCGCCGGCTGGCGCGAGGTCGGCTTCGACGACGGGGACTGGCCGGCGGCCAGGGTGGCGGCCGCGTGGGGCGGCGGGCCGTGGGGAAGGGTCGTGCCGGTGTCGTACGCCGCCACCCAGCTCCGGCACGAGTTCCGGCTCCCGCGCAGGAAGGTGGTCCGCGCCCGCCTGTACGCCACGGCGCTCGGCCTGTACGAGGCCCACCTCAACGGCCGCCGCGTGGGCCGCGACCAGCTCGCTCCCGGCTGGACCGACTACCGCACCCGCGTCCAGTACCAGGCGTACGACGTGACCACGCTCGTGCGGCCCGGCGCCAACGCCATCGGGGCCTACCTGGCACCCGGCTGGTACGCGGGCAACGTCGGCATGTTCGGACCGGGGCAGTACGGTCAACACCCTTCGCTGCTCGCGCAGTTGGAGGTGGAGTACGCGGACGGGACGAGCGAGCGCATCACGTCGGGCACCGACTGGCGGGCCGCCGCCGGGCCGATCACCGCCGCCGACCTCCTCAGCGGCGAGACGTACGACGCGCGCAAGGAGACCGGGGGCTGGACCTCACCCGGCTTCGACGACGCGAGCTGGCTCGGCGTACGCGTCATGGGTGGCGTCGGCGATGTCGGTCCCGATCTGATCGTCGCGCAGGTGGACGGTCCCGTCCGCGTGGCCGAGGAGCTGACACCGGAGAAGGTGACCGAACCCAGGCCCGGTGTCTTCGTGTTCGACCTCGGACAGAACATGGTCGGCTCGGTGCGCCTGCGCGTGTCGGGCGACGCGGGGGCCACCGTCCGGCTCCGGCACGCCGAGGTGCTCAACCCCGACGGCACCGTCTACACGGCGAATCTGCGGAGCGCGGCGGCGACCGACACGTACATCCTCAAGGGCGGTGGAAAGGAGGAGGTCTACGAGCCCCGCTTCACCTTCCACGGCTTCCGCTACGTCGAGGTGACCGGGTTCCCCGGCACCCCCTCGGCGAAGGCCGTCACCGGCCGCGTCATGCACACGTCCGCGCCCTTCACCCTCGACTTCGAGACCGACGTGCCGATGCTCAACCAGCTGCACAGCAACATCACTTGGGGGCAGCGCGGCAACTTCCTCTCCATTCCGACGGACACACCCGCGCGCGACGAGCGCCTGGGCTGGACGGGAGACATCAACGTCTTCGCGCCCACGGCCGCCTACACGATGGAGTCGGCCCGCTTCCTCGCCAAGTGGCTCGTCGACCTGAGGGACTCCCAGACCCCGGAGGGCGCGTTCACGGACGTGGCACCGGAGGTCGGCTCGCTCGGCAGCGGCACCGCCGGCTGGGGCGACGCGGGCGTCACGGTCCCCTGGGCCCTCTACCAGGCGTACGGCGACCGGCAGGTCCTCGAGGACGCCTGGTCGTCCGTGCGGGCGTGGCTGACGTACCTGGAGAAGAACAGCGACCAGTTGCTGCGCCCGGCCCAGGGGTACGGCGACTGGCTGAACGTCGACGACGAGACCCCCAAGGACGTCATCGCCACCGCGTACTTCGCGCACAGCGCCGACCTCGCGGCCCGGATGGCGAAGGTGCTCGGCAAGGACCCCGACCCCTACCTGGATCTCTTCGGCCGGGTACGGGAGGCGTTCCGGAAGGCCTACGTCAGCGCCGACGGCAGGGTCAAGGGCGACACCCAGACGGCCTACGTCCTCGCCCTGTCGATGAACCTGCTGCCGGACGCGTCGCGCAAGGCCGCGGCCGACCGGCTCGTCGCCCTGATCGAGGCCCGGGACTGGCACCTGTCGACGGGGTTCCTCGGCACGCCCCGGCTGCTGCCCGTCCTGACCGACACGGGGCACACCGACGTCGCGTACCGCCTGCTGCGGCAGCGTTCCTTCCCCAGTTGGGGCTACCAGATCGACCGGGGCTCCACCACGATGTGGGAACGCTGGGACTCCATCCGGCCCGACGGAAGTTTCCAGGACACGGCCATGAACTCCTTCAACCACTACGCCTACGGCTCGGTGGGCGAGTGGATGTACGCGAACATCGCCGGCATCGCGGCGGGCCGGCCCGGCTACCGCGAGATCGTCATCCGCCCCCGGCCGGGTGGCGAGGTCACCTCCGCCCGCGCCACGTTCACCTCGGTCTACGGTCCCGTATCCACGCGATGGCGGCAGCAGGCCGGCCGCTTCACCCTGACGTGCGCGGTGCCGCCCAACACGACCGCCGAGGTGTGGATCCCCGCGACGGCACGGGAGGCGGTCACCCACGCTGAGGGGGCGTTCCTGCGCGAGGAGGACGGCTGCGCGGTCTACCGGGTCGGCTCCGGTACGCACCGCTTCACGGCCTGACGGTCGATCCGCCTGACGGTGGGGACGACGGGCCCGTGGGTGAACGCGGGCCCGTCGCACCTCACCCCGTCACTTGGCGGGCTTGTAGAAGGCGTACGTGGCGGAGTACGGGACGCTGACCTGGTCGGTGCCGGTGCAGGCGGTGGTGGGGGCGACACCGCCGCGGGTGCCCAGGCGCTGGATGTACGAGACGTCGGCGAAGACCCCGGTGCCGCGCGTGCCGGTGGACTGCAGCAGGAGTTCGGGGATGGTGCCGGTCTTGGGGGAGCTGGCGACGGCGGTGGCGGTCACGGCGCTGCCGTCCACCGTGGACACCCAGACGGGGCCGCGGGAATGGAGGGCGACGGGGCGGCGGGACTTGTCGTTCTTGGCCCAGAGCGTGGCGGCCGGTTCCAGCAGCTTCCAGGCGCCGTCGGTGCAGGTGTACGTCTGGACGCCCTCGGCTCCGAAGACGCCGGAGAGCCGGTTGCCGTCGGGGACCTTCAGCGCGGCGGGGACGTCGACGCCTGTGCGGGCGGGCTGGGCCGATTGTGAGGCCGCGGCCGTGCCGACCGTCGTGCTGAGGAGCGCTCCCGCGGACACGGCGGCGAGAGCTGTGGTGGTGAGGACGAGACGCTTGGTGAGCTTCATCTGATGTGTCTCCAGAGCGATTTCTACGGGGTCATCCCCAGGTCCTGCTGAGCTTCGCGGCGTAGCCCTTCTGGTAGCCCGCCGCGTTCGGGTGGAAGGTCTCGGCCGGTGCGGACGGGTTGACGCCGTTGAACCATGGATCGGCGCCGCACGCTCCGTGGCCGCTGAACTCCTTCCGCATGTCGAGGAAGTAGACGGGCTCCTTGACCGAGGCGGCCTTGGTGCCCTCGGCCAGCGCGTCGGCCAGACCGTTCATGGCGGTGCGCTTGGCGGAGCTGAGGTCGATGACAGGGCAGGTCCCGGTCGGGGAGAGCACCTGAGGATAGCCAAGGACGAGGATCAGGGCCTTGGGTGCGCGGGCCTTGATGTCCTTGTAGAGGGCGGCGAGTTCCGTCACCAGCTGGTTCCTGGCGTAGTACGACATCCAGCCGGTGGCCGTCTCGCAGTAGCTGTCGCTCTTGGTGAGGCACGCCTCGACGACACTGGCGAACTGGGCGTCGTTGCCGCCCACCGTGAGGGTGACGAAGCTGGTGTCGGAACTCAGGGCGGACAGCTGGTCGTTCCGTACGTCCGCGATGGTCGCGCCGCTGCAAGTAGCGTCTTTGAGCGTGTAGTTGGGGTGAGCGGCAGCCCACAGGCGCGGATAGCTGCTGGGGCTCCGCTTGCAGTCGCCGCTGGAGGCGTCGTACGGGCCCGCTCCGACCCCCGACGCGTACGAATCTCCCAGAGCGACGTACTCCGCTCCTGTCGCCGCCTGGGCGGGGGTGCCGACGGCGACCTCCGTACCGGCTAAGGCGATCAGGGCGGCGAGGACGACCGACGTCAGTTTTCGCATGACTTCCCTTTGGCTCGTGGAGCCTGAGTCGATGGACATGGGAGGAGAGTGCCGGAAGAGGGTCTTGGTTCCGTGGGAGGGCAGCGAACCCTGGTCCTAGCCCTGGCTCTGCTCCGCGAGTGCGGTGGCTGTGGCGTGGGCGAAGGCTTCGGGGTTGTCCAGCATGATGTTGTGCCCGCAGTCGGGTATCGCCACCACGGCCACCCCCGCCTCGGCGAGCGCGTCGGCGCCCGGGAGCGGGCCGTCGGCCTCGGGCAGCAGGAAGGTGCGGGGAATCTTCAGGTCGAGCAGGAGTTCGCGCATGGTGGGGACGCTGCCGCGGACGAGGGAGACCGCGCTGCGGTGCAGGGCCTCACGGCCGGCCAGGCGCATGGTGGCCCACCACTGCGGGCCCACCCGGTCGCGGACCTCTTCCCAGCCGCCCTCCAGGAACGCCTGCTCGGAGTAGGCGGCGATACCGCTGCTGCCGCCGGAACCAGGCTCACGCGGGAGCGGGTCGAGGTTGGCGTCGACCAGGACCAGGCGGGACACCAGGTGCGGGTGCCGGGCGGCCAGGACGATGGCCACCGAGCCGCCCATGCTGTGCGCGATCAGTTCCGCGCCGGTGACGCCCGCGACGGTCAGGGCGTTCGCGAGGGCGTCGGCATGCGACTCCAGGGTGTAGTCGAAGCCCGTCGGCCGGTCGCTGATGCCGTGACCGAGCATGTCGATCAGCAACGAGCGGCGCCCGGCCAAGAGGGGGTGGACCGCGATCTCCGCGAAGTAGGCGGGCGACGTGGCGCCCAGGCCGTGCACGTAGACGCGGGAAGGTTCCTGCCCCGGCAGTTCCACCCAGCGGATCCGGTCGTTCTCGGACGTCACGACAGCACTGCGCACAGTCTGTTCCCCCTGCGAGCCAGGTCAACGGAGAGACGAGAGTACCCAGTTGGACTCGGCGGGGGGAGGATCGCCGGACCGGCACCCGCCCCGGGCCCGTGGTGAGGGCGCCCGGGGTGGGTGCTGTCGGGTGCTGCGGTGTGCTGCCGTGTGTCGCCGTGTGCTGCTGTGCGTTGCCGTGTGCTGCTGTGCGTTGCCGTGTGTCGCCGTGTCGCGTCAGCCGAACTGGCCGGGCTGGTAGTCGCCCGCGGGCTGCTGGATGATGACGTTCAGGCGGTTGTAGGCGTTGATGAGGGCGATGAGGCCCACCAGGGCGGCGAGTTGCTCCTCGTCGTAGTGCTTGGCGGCGTTCGCCCATGCCTCGTCCGTGACACCGCCGGCCGCGTCCGCGATACGGGTGCCCTGCTCGGTCAGCTCCAGGGCGGCGCGCTCGGCGTCGGTGAACACCTTCGCCTCCCGCCAGGCCGCGACCAGGTGGAGGCGCTGCGGCGTCTCTCCGGCCGCCGTCGCGTCCTTGGTGTGCATGTCGGTGCAGAAGCCGCAGCCGTTGATCTGGCTGGCGCGGATCTTCACCAGTTCCTCCGTCGCGGCCGGCAGCGCCGAGTCCGCGACCACCTTGCCGGCCGAGTTGATGTGCTTGAGGAACTTGGCCGCGAGCGGGTTGCCGAAGAGGTTCAGGCGAGCATCCATGGTGAACTCCAGTGTCGTTTTCGGTGGTTACACCTCCCTGACGGAACGGCCCGCCCCGGTGTGACAGGAACGGATGTGACCTGCGTCACCACCGGGGAACTCACCCGAACGGTGATTGTTCGGGGGCGCACGGTGCGTCGCTCAACGACAAACGGGGCCGTGAGGATCGGCTGGGCCCACACAAACCCAGCCGGCCTCCCTTCCTCCGCCACTTCTTCCGCCACTTCCTCCGCCCCTTCGTCCCCCGGGTCCCGCATGCGCACAAGCACCCTCGCCTCCGTCCTCCTGCTGCTCGGCTCCCTGAACCTGACGACCGCCTGCTCGACCGGCACGCCCACGGCCGACTCGGCCCGCGGCCGGGGCGGTCCGTCCTCCAGTCCGTCCTCCACCACGGGTACGGACCCAGGCGGCACCGTCGACATGTCCAAGATCAAAGGCATCAGGATCGTCAGCGACACCAGCGACGCCCCCTCCTGCCGGTGGGCCACCGGCTACCCGGACGTCCCCGGCGCGACCGCGATGACGGCCGCCATGAAGAGGGACGTGGAGCAGCGCGTCAGGGCGTTCCTCGGCGAGGAGAGCGACGGCCCCGCCCGCCTCTGCGGGGGCGCACCGGCCGGGACCGAGGGCGCGCGGGCCGCCGAGCTGAACATCAGCTTCTCGTTCCTGGTGGCCTCCGGCGACGTACTGGGCGTACGGCTGACCACGTTCCAGAGCCCGTCGGCCGGGGACGGCACGGACACCAGGACGTACTGGTACGACGGCAGGGACAGGACGGACGAGTCCGCGCTCGCGCTCATCGCGGACGACTCCCGGAGCGCCTTCGTCTCAGCCGTGCGGAAGCAGCTCGAGAAGCGGCTCAAGAGGCCGCTCAAGGGGCAGACCAAGGAGCAGACCAAGGGGCAGATCAAGGGGAAGGAGGGCGCCGGTCCCACGCCCCTCGAGGACACGGCGGACCGTATCGCCCACCTGGACGACATGGCCTTCACCGCCGACGGCGGCCTGAGGGTGGCCCTAGACCGAGGCGCCGTCGGCGCCCCCACGGGCGGCCGCCACACCGTGACCCTCCCCCGGGCGACCGTGGCCCCCTGGCTGTCCGGCTTCGGCCGGCGCGCCCAGCGGCAGACCGTCCATCCCGGCTCCGGGCTGGACCTCGGCGCCACCAGCACCCCCACCGCGCCCGTGCCGACGCACACCGCGGACGGGGAGGACTCCACCGACTGCGCCAAGGTCACGTGCGTCGCCCTCACCTTCGACGACGGCCCGGCCTCCCCGCACACGGCGACCCTGCTGACGTATCTGGCGGCGTACGACGCCCGCGCCACCTTCTTCACCGTCGGCCAGAACGTCGCCGCCCACCCCGAGCTGGTCCGCGCCCAGGTCCAGGCCGGTCACGAGGTCGGCAACCACTCCTGGAGCCACCCCGACCTCACCCGCCTCACCCCCGCCGAGATCCGCTCCGAGGTGGACCTCACCAGCGC
>NZ_VJZC01000990.1 GCF_009377185.1 Streptomyces spongiae | reverse complement strand
TCGGGGAAGAGTGCGGTCCGCAGGTGGGCGACGACGGCCGCGGCGTTGGGGTGGTCGAAGACGAGGGAGGCTGGCAGGGCCAGTCCGGTGGCGGCCTTGAGCCGGTTGCGCAGGTCGACGGCGCTGACGGAGTCGAAGCCGAGGTCGCGCAGGGCGCGTTCGGCGGGTACGGCGTCGGCACCGGAGTGGCCCAGGGTGGCGGCGGCCTCGGTGCGGACGAGGTCGAGCAGCAGGCGGGTGCGTTCGACGTCGGGCAGGTCGGCGAGCCGCTCGCGCAGGCTCGGGCCACCCTCGGGTTCGGGGTGCTCGGTGGGCCGGGGCGCTGCGGCCCGGTCCAGCTCGGACAGCAGCGGGCTGGGCCGGGCGGCGGTGAACGCGGGCAGGAAGGCCGCCCAGTCCGTGGCCGTGACGGTCATGGCGGTCGCGTCCTCGTCGAGGGCGCGTTGCAGGGCGGCGAGCGCGGTGTCGGGATCCATCGGGTGGACGCCGCGGCGTGCGAGTTCCGCGGCGAGGGCGGGTTCGGTGGCCATGCCGGTCTCGCCCCAGGCGCCCCAGGCGACGGAGGTGGCGGTCAGGCCGGCGGCGTGGCGGTGCTGGGCGAGCGCGTCGAGGTAGGCGTTGGCGGCGGCGTAGGCGCCCTGGCCTCCGCTGCCCCAGGAGGCGGCGCCGGAGGAGAACAGCACGAAGGCGTCGAGGTCGCGGTCCGCGGTGAGTTCGTGGAGGTGGCGGGCGCCGAGCAGTTTGGCGCGCAGCAGTGCCTCCAGGGTGTCCGGGGTGAGGGCGGTGGTCTCGCGGTCTCCGTCGGAGACGCCCGCGGCGTGGATGACGGTGCTCAGCGGCTGGTCGGCGGGCAGGGCGTCGAGGTGGGCGGCGAGGGCGTCGCGGTCGGCGGTGTCGCAGGCGGCGACGGTGACGCGGGCGCCCCGTTCGATGAGCTGTTCGGTGAGGGTGGCGGCGCCGGGGGCGTCGGAGCCGCGGCGGCTGAGGAGCAGGACGTGGGTGGCGCCCCGGGAGACGGCCCAGTGGGCGAGGCGGCTGCCGAGGGCGCCGGTGCCGCCCGTGACGAGGGCGGTGCCGCCGGTGTGCCAGGGCTGAGTGGCGGTGGGTTCCCCGGCGGGGAGGAGGCGACGGGCGTAGATGCCGGAGGGGCGGACGGCCAGCTGGTCCTCGGTCGCGTCGGCGGTGAGCAGCGCGGCGAGCAGGCCGCCGGTGCGGGCGTCGACGGTGCCCGGCAGGTCGGCCAGTCCGCCCCACAGCGCGGGCTGTTCCAGGGCGGCGACGCGGCCGAGTCCCCACAGGGTGCCCTGGACCGGATGACGGACGGTGTCGCCGGGCACGGCGGAGACGGTCTCGCGGGTCAGGCACCACAGCCGGGCCCCGGTGGGCCGGTCGGCGAGCGCCTGGAGCAGGGCGACGGTCGCGGCGAGACCGGCGGGCACCGCGGGGTGGCGGGCGTCGGCCGGTTCCTCGGCGATGCCGAGAAGGGACACGACGACGGCAGGCTGCCCCGTCAGTACCGCGGCGCAGGTGGTGCGGTCGGCCGTCGCGGGGTCGATGTCGACGCGAGCGGTGCCGGGTCCGAGGGCGGCGACGACGGCGGCCACCCAGGGGTCGTCGGCGTGCGTGGCCGGTACGACGACGAGGCGGTCGGCCGGCGGTGCCGTGGCGGTGGCGGGCAGCGGATGCCACACCTCGCGGTAGCTCCAGGACGCGGCGATCGCCCGGCGCCGGGACCGCTGCCGCCAGTCGGCCAGGGCGGGCAGGACGGCGGCCAGCTCGGGCTCGCCGGCACCGGTCTCAGCCGCGATCCGGGCGGTGTCGGCGTCGTCGACGAGGCTCCAGAAGGCGCTGTCTTCCCCGGCGTCGGCCGGGGAGGGGGCGGTGCCGGGAGTGGGCCAGTACCGGCGGCGCTGGAAGGGGTAGGTGGGCAGCTCGGCGG
>NZ_VJZC01000989.1 GCF_009377185.1 Streptomyces spongiae | reverse complement strand
CCCGTCTGGGAGGGCGGGGCCCTGCGCTCGCTGCGCGGCACTGTTACGCGGCTGGGCTTCCCCCCACGGTCGCGCGCCACACGGGAATGACCCTGGCGGGCTCGAAGCGATGTGATCCCTTGGTGCCGGGCTGGATGATCACGGACACGAGTAGGTGGGAGAGGAACTCGCGCTTCTCGCTCATGCTCAAACCATCCCAGCGGGCCCGTGTGTCCATGCGCTCACCCGCACCGAGGTGACACCTGATCAGCCAAGCCTGCTGCTCATTCACAAGCCGCTTGATCTCTGTCTCTTCCTGGGCCAGCCGCGGGAAATACCGAGAGTCGCTGATCTCTCCGGCGTACCACTGCTCCTGGAGCGCGGCCTTGCGCTGCTCGGAGATCTCCAACTTGTGCGTGTCGGGCCAGGGCGTCAGCGGCAGGCCGGGTGCGCCGTGCTCCTCAAAGCGGGGCAGGACGTACTGAGTGATCAAATTGTCCACCGCTGGGCCTTGACGGCTGAGACGGCCGCAGCCCCCGTCCAGCGCAGGGCGGCACCGGTATTCGTACGACATCTTGGTGGGGTGACCATGCATGGAAGCGCCACAGTTCTGTCCACCGCCCAGCGGCCGTCCGCAGCGCACCAATCCGGTGAGCAGGTATCCGATGTCTTGTGAGGTGCCGGTTCTCTTCCAACCTCCGGGATGGCGATGTCCTTCCAGCAACTCCGTTACCGTCAGTCATTCCTCCGGTGACACGATGGGCTCCCACTGTCCCATCACTGGATTTCCGACGGCATCGAGGACGAGTGTGCCATGGAGCTTTCGGTAGCCGCAGATTCGGGGATTGCGGAGGATTTGCTTGACCGTCTGTCGCTGCCAGGGGTTACCCAGCGTTGTCGTAAAGCCGGAGGCGGCGAAGTCCCGAGTGACGGTGGTCAGGGTCTCCCCGCGCAACAGGCTCTGCACCCCGCGCCGCACGACAACCGACTCGCCTGGGTGCAGCGTGACTTTGTCGGTGTTCCATCCGAAGGGGCGGCGCGACGCCACCGGCTCTCCGCGCTCAGCACGGGCGCGATGGTTCAGCGTTGCCCGCTGTCGCTGCTGGGTGCTTTCGGCCCGTGCGGCTGCAGCTCTCAGGAAGCCACGCTGCGCAGTTTCTTCATCGTAGAGATCGTATTGCCCGAGTGCGTCGATGTATGTGCGACTGGGGTGAGCAGTGAAGCACTTGAAGAACCTCTGATAGGTGGGCACGTCCCGATACAGACGGTCGTCGGAGACACATACCACCCCGTCGATCGGATATCCGTCTGCGGTGAATCCGGATTCGAGAGCAGTAAGCATCTCTTCGAAATCCGGCCTTGTGACGCCTACTTTTGAAGCGGACTTGTCGTTGTCGACATAGCGGTGGACGACGATCGCGCCATGCTGGGCCGCGATGCGAGCGCAGTGTGCAGCCTGGTCCTCGACGCCGTGGCCGTCTTGCCTGTGGGCGTCGAAGGAGATTCGGCAATAGGCCACGACCAGACGCTGGCCGTCACTCCGGAGAGCCAGCGCCTGGGCCAGCGGAAGTGAGTTGTCAGGCATGCCGCGGAGCTCATCGAGCAGATGCGTCACGAAGGAGGCAGGAGGCCTCTTCCGCGTACGCAGGCCGATAAACGCAGTCGAATTGACGATAGTGTCGTGCTCAGCCACAGGGGAGGTCCCAACTTCCTGAGTGGTCAGGCCCTCGGTTCGGGATGCACCCCGGCCCGGGGGCCGTCGTGTTGATGTTGTGGCGTGAGCCTAGGTCGCGGTGGCGGGCGTCGCGTGGGTGATCGAGAAGGTTCACCCATGTGAGGTAGGGGGCCGGGCCGGACCAGCGGCGTGCGAGGGTTGGGGCATGCTCGTAGCCCGTTCCGTGCTGCTCTTTGTCGTTGCCGCGTTGTTCGAGATCGGGGGTGCGTGGCTGGTTTGGCAGGGGGTTCGGGA
>NZ_VJZC01000988.1 GCF_009377185.1 Streptomyces spongiae | reverse complement strand
GTGACCGGCAGCGTCAGATGGGTATCAAAGACAGGGTGAGGGAAGCGGTGAGGGGAGGGGCAAGGGAAGGCTGGTGGCGGCTCGGCGCCTCCTCCAGGACGGCGTGCGCGTTGGTGCCGCCGAAGCCGAAGGCGTTCACCCCCGCGACCAGCGGCCGGTCCTTGTCGCGCCATTCCTGGTGCTCGGTGACGAGTGCGAAGCCGGGCGCGACGCGTTCGAGGAAGGGCGCGGGAGGGGTGCTGTGCGGGGAGGGCGGCAACTGCCGGTGGACCAGCGCGAGGACGACCTTGAGCAGGCCGGGCATGCCGGCGGCGTTGAGCAGGTGTCCCAGGTTCGCCTTGACCGAGCCGAGCCGTCGCGGGGTCCCGTCGGTACGGGGCGGGAAGGCGTGCCCGAGCGACTGCGCCTCGACGGGGTCGCCGACGGGGGTGCCGGTGCCGTGCGCCTCGACGTACGACACGCTGTCCGGATCGACTCCGCACTCGCGGTAGGCCCGGGTCAGGACCTCGCGCTGGCCACGCGGGTTGGGGGCGAGCAGGCTCAGCGAGCGCCCGTCGTTGTTCACCGCCGTACCGCGCACGAGCGCGAGCACCGGATCGCCCGCGTCCCGTGCGTCGTCGAGGCGGGCGAGGACGAGGGCCGCGCCGCCTTCCCCGGGGACGAACCCGTCGGCGTCGGCGCCGAACGCACGGCACCTGCCGGTCGGGGACAGCGCACCCGTCGCTTCGAGCAGGCGGTGACCGGTCGGCGTCAGACCCAGGTTGACACCGCCGACCACGGCGAGGTCGCACTCGCCGGACAGCAGGCTCTGCCGGGCCAGGTGCAGGGCGACCAGGGCCGACGAGCACGCCGTGTCGACGGCGAGGGCCGGGCCGTCGAGGTCCAGTACCTGGGAGACGCGGGCGGCGATCAGGTTGGGGAGGTTGCCGGTCAGCGCGGCCGGATGGCGGGCGAGATCACCGTCCGCGGCCTCGGCCAGGACCTCGCGGTATCCGCTCTCACCGGCGGCCGCGAACACACCGATCCTGCGGCCGGTCCGCCGGGGGCCCGCGTACCCGGCGCGTTCCAGCGCCTCGTGGGCCAGTTCGAGGAAGACCCGCGCCTGCGGGTCGGTCGCGCGCGCCTCCTCGTCGTCCATGCCGAAGAAGCCGGCGTCGAAGGCGGCCGGGTCGGTGAGGAAGGAGCCGGAGGGGGCGTTCGGCTCCGGGGCGCCGCGCCAACGGCCCTCGGGTACGCCCCCGGCGGTGTCGCCTCCGGAGACGAGGAACTCCCAGAACCCTTCGGGTGTTTCGGCACCGGGGAAACGACAGGACGCCGCGAGCACGGCGACGCCACCACCGGGTGCGGGTGCGGGTGCGGGTGCGGGTGCGGGTTCGGCGAGGCGCTCTTCGGCGCCCGTCTCGGCCCTGTGCTCCCTTCTGTCCGCGAGCAGACCGGCCACATGCCCGGCCAGCGCGGCCACGGTGTCGTGGTCCCGCAGGACACGGGGCTCCACGGCGACGGAGAAGGTGTCCTCCAGCTCGCCGAGCACGGCCATCGCCTTGAGGGAGGAGCCCCCGAGGTCGAAGAACCGGTCATGCGGACCGATGTCGGCCGCGGGGAGACCCAGAACACGCGCCCAGACACTCCGTACGGAGGCCTGGACGCCACGAACCGACGGAGGCGCGACCGACGCTCCGGACGCCGGGGTCGGAGCGGACGCCGGGTCCGGAGCGGACGCCGGGGCCGGGGTCGGAGCGGGAGCCGGGGCTGGAGTCCGGGCTGGAGTCGGAGCGGGAGCTGGTGCCGGAGCGGCAGTTGGAGCGGGAGTCGGAACCGATGCCGGAGCGGCAGTTGGTGCCGGTGCCGGTGCCGGTGCCGGTGTCGGTGCTGGAGCGGGAGCCGGGGCGGGATCCGGAGCCGGGGCGGGAGCCGGTGCCGGGGCAGCAGCCGGAGCCGGAGCGGGAGCTGGAG
>NZ_VJZC01000987.1 GCF_009377185.1 Streptomyces spongiae | reverse complement strand
GTGGGGCGGGGCGGGCACTATGGGGCCATGACCGAGACCAACGGATCCACCCCGGCCACCCCGCAGGAGCAGACCCGGTCGATGCCCGACTGGGAGAAGCGCTTCCGCGCGCCCAGGGTGTCGCTGCCGGACTGGGCGGAGGACGCGCCCCACCGTTCGCTGTTCGTCTCCAACGCCACGGGGACGTACGAGCTGTACGCGTGGGACCGCGAGACGGGCGAGCAGCGCCAGGTCACCGACCGGGCGAACGGCACGACGGACGGCGTGCTCGCGCCGGACGGCGAATGGATCTGGTGGTTCGACGACAAGGACGGGGACGAGTTCGGCGTGTGGCGCCGTCAGCCGTTCCACGGCGGGCACGGCGGGCACGGCGGACCGGACGATGAGGCGGCACCGGGCCTCGCGCCCTCCTACCCGGCGGGGCTCGCCCTCGGCCGCGACGGCCGTACGGCGGTCGTCGGGCGCTCGACGGACGAGGACGGCTCCACGATCCACCTGTCCGTACTGGGCACGGACCCCGTGGTGATCTACCGGCACCGCGAGTCCGCCGGCGTCGGCGACCTCTCGCACGACGGCTCGCTGATCGCGATCGAGCACACCGAGCACGGCGACGCGATGCACTCGGCACTGCGCGTCCTGAGGCCGGACGGTACGACGGTCGCGGAGCTCGACGACACCAAGGGCGGCACGGTCGAGCTGGGCCTGGAGGTCCTGGGCTTCGCCCCGGTGGAGGGGGACACACGGCTGCTCATCGGCCATCAGCGGGGCGGCCGCTGGGAGCCGCTGGTGTGGGACGTCGCGACGGGGGAGGAGACCGATCTCGGACTGGCGGCCCATCTGGAGGGCGACCTGAGCGCCGAGTGGTACCCGGACGGTTCGGCACTGCTGGTGGTGCACAGTTTCGAGGCCCGCAGCGAGCTGTACCGGTACACACTGGGGACCCGTGAGCTGGAGCGGGTGGAGACGCCCAAGGGCTCGGTGTCGGGGGCGACGGCCCGCCCGGACGGCAGCGTGGAGTACCTGTGGTCGTCGGCCGCCGAGCCGCCGGTGGTGCGCTCGACGAACGGCCGGGTGGTCCTCGACCCTCCGGGCCTGAAGTGCCCGGGCTCGCTGCCGGTGGAGGACGTGTGGGTGGACGGCCCGGGTGGACGTGTCCACGCACTGGTCCAGCGCCCGGCAGGCGTCTCGGGTCCCTACCCCACCGTATTCGACATCCACGGCGGCCCGACCTGGCACGACAGCGACGCGTTCGCGGCGGGCCCGGCCGCGTGGCTCGACCACGGGTACGCGGTGATCCGGATCAACTACCGCGGCTCCACGGGCTACGGCCGTGCCTGGACCGACGCGCTGAAGCACCGCGTGGGCCTCATCGAGCTGGAGGACATCGCGGCGGTCCGGGAGTGGGCGGTCACCTCCGGCTTCGCCGACCCGGCCCGTCTGATCCTCACGGGCGGTTCCTGGGGCGGCTACCTCACGCTGCTAGGTCTCGGTACGCAGCCGGAAGCCTGGACCCTGGGCATCGCCGCGGTCCCGGTCGCCGACTACGTCACGGCCTACCACGACGAGATGGAGGCCCTGAAGGCCATGGACCGCACGCTGCTGGGCGGCACGCCGGAGGAGGTGCCGGAGCGATTCGAGGCGTCGTCACCGCTGACATACGTGGACGCGGTCAAGGCCCCCGTCTACATCTCGGCCGGCGTCAACGACCCGCGCTGCCCGATCCGCCAGGTCGACAACTACGTCACGCGGCTCCAGGGGCGGGGGGCGGTGCACGAGGTGTACCGGTACGACGCGGGACACGGCTCCCTGGTGGTGGACGAGCGCATCAAGCAGGTCCGCCTGGAACTGGACTTCGCGGAGCGGCACCTGCCG
The DNA here is from genome assembly GCF_009377185.1 of Streptomyces spongiae. Taxonomy (GTDB): domain Bacteria; phylum Actinomycetota; class Actinomycetes; order Streptomycetales; family Streptomycetaceae; genus Streptomyces; species Streptomyces spongiae. The sequence continues at coordinate 81 of NZ_VJZC01000987.1, read as the reverse complement.
AGTTAGCCCAGGGTGTGTTTCGCCCCCGCCGCCCCGCACAAATTCAGCCCCTCCGGCGTTTGAGGAGCGGGGGTCCGGGGG
>NZ_VJZC01000986.1 GCF_009377185.1 Streptomyces spongiae | reverse complement strand
GATGGGTGGGCTGCGGGAGATGGCCGCGCCGTTCGTCGCCCTGGGACCTTCCGGTGTGGCGGTCCGCGACCGGCTTAAGCACCTGACTGCCGAGGACCAGCAGGTTTTGCGTCTGGTCGGTGACCATCTGGGCATGCCCGCCTCCCGGGATCTGAAGGCGCGGTGCGCAGCCGGGCTGGACCATGACACCGACGCGTGGGCCGAGCGCAAGCGCGCCCTGAGTGTCGAGTGCTCCTCGCGGTGGGCGGGCAGCATCACGAGGGCCACCCATGATCAGTGGGGGCTGGCCCGGCGCGGGCAGCTCGCGCACATCCAGGGTCTGGAGGCGGGGGTGCGCACGATCGCGCACCGACTGTCCTTGCCGGTCGGGGAGAAGGGCAGCAAGCAGGCTCCGGGCGGCTACCGCAGCAGGCAGGAGTGGCATGCGAAGACCCGCCGTCTGCACGTGCTCACCGACCGGCTCCAGGCGGCGCGCGCGGACTGGGAGGCCGGAGTCGTCCGTGTGGTGCGGGGCGGGAAGCGGCTGCTGAACACCCGCCACCACCTGGACACCGCACAGCTGACCGAGGAGCAGTGGCGTACACGTTGGGAGACCGGGCGCCGCTTCCTCCAGGCCGACGGCGAGTCGAGCAAGCGGTTTGGCAACGAGACGATCCGCGTCACCCCCGGCGGCGAAGTCTCGATCAAGCTCCCGGCGACGCTGGCGCATCTGGCGAATGCCCCGCACGGCCGGTACGTCCTCGCCGCGAACGTGGCGTTCGCGCACCGAGGTGAGCAGTGGCGCGACCGCGTCCAGATGAACCGGGCCGTCGCCTACCGCATCCACGAAGACACCACACGCGGCCGCTGGTACCTCACCGCGTCGTGGACGATTCCTCCGGTCAAGACCGTGCCCTGGCCAGCGGCCCGCGCAGGCGGCCTGGTCGGCGTGGACACCAACGCCGGCCATCTCGCAGCCTGGCGCCTGGATGCACACGGTAACCCCGTCGGTGAACCTGTCCGGTTCGGCTACGACCTGTCCGGCACCGCCGCCCACCGGGACGCCCAGGTACGGCACGCACTGATCCGCCTGCTGCACTGGGCCAAACGCCACTGCCTCGCGATTGCGATCGAAGACCTCGACTTCCAAGCGGAGAAGACCCGGGAGAAGCACGGCAGGCGCAAGAAGTTCCGCAACCTCATCTCCGGCATGCCCGTAGCTAAGCTGCGGTCCCGGCTGGTGTCGATGGCGGCCGAGCTCGGCATCTCCATCGTCGCCGTCGACCCGGCTTACACCAGCCGCTGGGGCAGCCAACACTGGCAAAAGCCCCTCACCAGCAAGAACAAAAAGATTACCCGTCACGACGCGGCAGCCGTGGCGATCGGCAGGCGCGCTCTGGGGCACCCGATCCGGCGACGGACGGCACCGCCCCCTGCTCACCGGAGTGATGAGCAGGGGCATCGGACCGTCCAGGCCCGACCGGGCACCCCGGGGCGTGAGGAACTCCGCCCCCGCATCCCTGGACCACGGACACGATCCGTGCGTGCCGGATGCGGAGTGAACGCGGAGAACCAGGACGCCCAACACCGTTCGGGGCGCCCGGCTGAGCATGAATTCTGGCAACAGGACTCACTCCCGCTCAGTCTCTAGGAACGGTTCGTGCCGTGGTCATGTCGCTCATTCTCGGCCATGGGTCTGGCGCGGAGCCAGATCCGGAGTCCTGCCGTCCGGTGTAGGGGGCCGGGCCGGGGCTTCGCCGGGCCGCTTCTTCGGCGGGAACAGCACCGTCAGTAGGCCGCCACCAGGGCCGTGATGGCGCAGGTAACGAGGGCCGTGGATGCCGTCCGTGATCGCGACTTGTCCGAAGCCAGGCGCACGGAGAGGCGACTGTCAGTGCCGTGTGTCACTCTGAGGTCGAGGGTGATCGCGCACTGTGACGTGCGGATGTCGCCCTGGCATGCGAAGTGGCCGCGGCTTTCAGG
>NZ_VJZC01000985.1 GCF_009377185.1 Streptomyces spongiae | reverse complement strand
AGCCCCAGGCCGCGCCCGCGGTCGAAAGACCCGACGTCGCGGGCGCCGTCGACGAGGTCAAGCGGCTGCTCGGCGAGGGCCGCATCACCCAGGCCGTCGACATCCTCGGCCAGATCCTCCCGGCGGCGGCATGAGCTGTTCCTCGGATCGGCGTGTCCCACCGGCGGGATGATTCATCCCTTGGCGGTCACGACATGAGACAGATCCGCCACTGTGGCGTCAAGGCCCGTCGCCCTACGGTGGTCGAACACCCACGAGACACCGGGCATTGTCGCCCCCGAGTAGCAAGCCGCCGCCTTACCCGGCCCTGCGCGCAGCCGCTCCCCTCGCATGAGTCACACGAGTATCCCGGTACCGCGTTCCCCGCGCGGGCCGCCAAAGGACCGGAGAACGTCATGGGCGTCGACTACGTAGTGATCATCGGATATCTGCTGGGCATTGCCGCCGTCGGGTGGTGGGGCAAGAGACGCGCCCGTTCCACCAGTGACTTCCTCGTTGCCGGACGGCGTCTCGGCCCGGGCATGTACACCGGCACCATGGCCGCCGTGGTCATCGGTGGCGCGTCCACCATCGGCGGTGTACGCCTCGGCTACACGTACGGTCTGTCCGGCGCCTGGATGGTCTTCGCCATCGGCTTCGGGCTGCTGGCCCTCAGCATCTGCTTCTCCGCGCGCATCGCCCGTCTGCGGGTCTACACCGTCGCGGACATGCTGTCCCTTCGCTATGGCGACTCGGCCAGTGTCATCTCCGGACTGGTGATGTGGATCTACACCCTGATGCTCACCGTCACCTCCACCATCGCCTACGCGACGGTCTTCGATGTCCTCTTCGACGTGCCGCGCTGGGCCGCCGTGGTCATCGGCGGCTCGATCGTGGTCGGCTACTCGGCCCTCGGCGGCATGTGGTCGATCACCCTCACCGACATGGTGCAGTTCGTGGTCAAGAGCATCGGCGTTCTCGTGGTCCTGCTGCCGGTCGCGGTCGTCAAGGCGGGCGGCTTCGCCGAGCTCTCCGATCGACTCCCGGACAGTTACCTGTCGTTCGGCTCGATAGGCGGCGAGAGCATCTTCACCTACGTGCTGATCTACACGTTCGGCATGCTGATCGGTCAGGACATCTGGCAGCGCGTCTTCACTGCCCGCAGCGACAAGGTCGCTTCCTGGGGCGGCACCGTCGCCGGCCTGTACTGCCTGCTCTACGCGCTGGCAGGCGCCGTGATCGGCATGGCCACCAAGGTCCTCCACCCCGGCCTCGCCGACCCGGACAGCGCCTTCGCGACCATCGTCAAGAGCGCGCTGCCCACCGGCGTCAAGGGCCTGGTGCTGGCCGCCGCCCTGTCCGCGATGATGTCCACTGCCAGCGGCGCCCTGATCGCCTCCGCCACCGTGGCCAACAACGACATCTGGCACCGGCTTCGCGCCCTCGGCGGACGCACCGTCCACCGGCAGACCGGGGAGAACCACGCCGGGGTCACCGACCACGACGAAGCCGAGGACCACGACGAGGTCGCCTCCAACCGGCTTGCCATCGTCATCCTCGGCGTGGTGTCCATCGCTCTCGCGTGCCTGCTCGACGACGTCCTCGCCGCGCTCACCGTCGCCTACAACCTGCTCGTCGGCGGCCTGCTCGTGCCCATCCTCGGAGGCATGCTCTGGAAGCGGGGCAACCTGCCCGGGGCTCTCGCGGCGATGACCACCGGCAGCATCACCGTCATCGCCCTGATGGCCACCGAGGGCATGCTCGCCAACGAACCCATCTACTACGGCCTCGCCGCCGGCCTGGTCGCCTACATCGCGGTCAGCCTCACCACCCGGCCCACCGAGGCCCATGTCCTCGCACAGTGGCGTCGCCGCGTCGCCGGCCAGGTCACCGATCCCGACGACAGGCCGGCCGCCCAGCCCGAGACGGCAGCCACCTCCCTCTGACACACCGACAGGAGCCGAGTTCCATGGCCGTCAGCGCCACGACCGCTGAAACCTCCCCCGCC
>NZ_VJZC01000984.1 GCF_009377185.1 Streptomyces spongiae | reverse complement strand
CCCTCCCGCCCGCGCTCCTTCGCGGCGACCGTGAGCCTGGCCCTGACCTTGTCCTCGACGCCGTCGCAGGTGACCCCGACCCGGTACGTGCCCGGCCTGAGCGCGGAACGGACGCGGGTCTCGCCGACGAGCGCACCGCCCGCACCGCCCTTGCCGGTGAGCACGGCCTCCGCGACGAACGCCCGCGACGACGCCGTGCCCGTCCGCCCCGAACACCCCTGGGCGCGCAGCTGGATGTCGCTGCCCGGCACCGGTCGCGACGGCGTGACCGAGAGCCCGCCACCGGCCGCGGACGCCACCGGAGATGCCGTCGGCGTCAGCGCGGCCGCGACCACCGCACCGGACCAGAGTGTGAGTCGCACTGAACCCATCGTGAACCTCCAGACATCTGGAGACTCCCTCTCCTCACCGTCACGCGCATCCGGGAAGGAGCATGGCTGCTCCGTTCGGGTGGAAGCAGGTTTGCGGCAGTGTCTTGGGGTGCTCGAAGCCACTCGATGCATGACGTGGGTGGGTACGCGCGCATCTCTGACATTGGACAGATCGGAGACGGACGCGACGGACGCGAGGGGGTGATCCGTCAACGCGAGGACGTTTACGACCTTGCCAAGCTGACGCGGGTCAATGTCCACCGCATCTACGAAGACAAGCGGAACCGCGGCAGGCCAGACCGGCGACGACTTCAATGAAGCGGCTGCGGTCCTGAACGAGATGGCCAGGACGGCCGTCTCTGCAAGCGGCATGAACCCAGACGCACAGGCGCACTTCCGCGAGACGTTCCTCGCCCCGGTCCGCGACGGCATCGCCGACGCCGGCAGGACCAACCCCCGTGCCCGATAAGCAAGAAGTGCCCCACCTGTTTACGTAGCCCTTGTCTCATATTCCGGACAGGCCCCCCTGATCACCATGTACGGGAATCGAACACGTGTCGGCGGTAGTGTCTACGTCGAGCACAAGCCGCCTCGTACACGCGTCCGGCAGGAGAAACGCCCCATGGGAGAACGCAAGCCGATCGAGTCATGGCTGACTGACATGGATGGGGTTCTCATCCACGAAGGCATCCCGATCCCGGGCGCCGAGGAATTCCTCAAGCGGTTGAAGGAGTCGGGGAAGCCCTTCCTCGTCCTGACCAACAACTCGATCTACACTCCGCGCGACCTGCACGCCCGACTGTCCCGCATGGGCCTCGACGTGCCGATCGAGAACATCTGGACCTCGGCCCTGGCCACGGCACAGTTCCTCGATGACCAGCGACCCAACGGCACGGCTTACGTCATCGGCGAGGCGGGGCTGACGACCGCCCTGCATGAGATCGGGTACGTCCTGACCGATACGGAGCCCGACTTCGTGATCTTGGGCGAAACTCGAACTTACTCTTTCGAGGCCATGACGAAGGCGGTCCGGCTGATCAACAACGGTGCCCGGTTCATCGCCACCAATCCTGACGAGACGGGGCCCTCGACCGAGGGTGCGCTTCCCGCTACTGGAGCTGTCGCGGCACTGATCACCGCAGCGACCGGCAAGAAGCCGTACTTCGTCGGCAAGCCGAATCCCCTGATGATGCGCGCCGGGCTGAACGCCATCGGAGCCCACTCGGAGACCTCAGCCATGATCGGCGACCGGATGGACACGGATGTACTCGCGGGCCTTGAGGCCGGCATGCGGACCTTCCTCGTCTTGACTGGGGTCACCCAGCCGCACGAAGTGGACCGCTTCCCGTACGGGCCCTCGAAGGTCGTGGACTCGATTGCGGACCTGATCGACTACGTGTGATCGCGGGGAATCCGCGACAAAGAAGAAGGCCCTCCCGGTATCGCGGGAGGGCCTTCTCACTGGGCTCGGCGTGTTTTCGATGCCCGCCGGGGATCAGCGGGACTTGCGGCGGGTGAGGGTGACCAGCAGGGCGCCGACGATGAACGGCAACACCCCGATGGCGTACGGCGATACGGTCCCGCCGGTCTGGGCGAGCTCTTCGGCGGGGGGTGGGG
>NZ_VJZC01000983.1 GCF_009377185.1 Streptomyces spongiae | reverse complement strand
AGGTGGGGGTGTGGAACGGCGGGTTGGGGCCCCACCACCCCTTCCACTCCGGGTCCTCGTGCCATCCGGGGTAGCCGAACTTCCCGGCGCCCATGATCTCGGCGCCGATCCCGGGATCGAACTGCCGCACGAAGGCGTCGTCGAGGCCGCTGGTCCCGCCGGGCTCGCCGAGCCTCTCGCGCCACCAGCGGGTGGCGAACATCCATTCGTGCAGCCTTTCGCCGGCGTGGCCGAACGGTGCTTCACGGCTCAGACCCTCACCGGTGCCGAAGCCGTCGAGCGAGATGGCGAAGTTGTGGACGCGGGCGAGTGACATGGCGGGCGACTCCGTTCCTTCTGCTGGTCGAGCTTCGTACGATCGGCTCAGTCATGCGGTGACGATGGCCGCCCCGACATCATGACGCCGGGTACCGACACCCGCCACGGCCGCACTGATCGAAGGGCCTGGCGCCAATGGCCTTGTGAGCGCTATGCCACGGTCACCCGGGTTCCGTTGAAGTTGGCGACGATCTCCAACTCCCCACCCAGTGCCTCGACGTAAGCCGCTACCGTGCCCACCTCGGTGGACGCGGTTTTGCCGCGCTCGATGGCTGACACCCTCTCTTGGCGTACATGCATTCGGGCGGCCAGTTCACGCTGGGTGAGCCCAAGCTGCCTGCGCATTTCGGCGAGTCGGTGTGCGCGGGCTTCGGCGACCATGCGCCTGGCCCCTGCGGTGATGGCGTCGAGGTCGTCGGCATCGAAGACCTCGTGCTTGACCTCGTCCCAGGAGTGGAAGCTGGTCACTGCTGTTTCCCCTTCTGACGGCGCCGCCGGGCCAGGTGGTCCAGCCGCTCGGTATAGCGTTCCTCGGCCAGGGGGATCGCGTGGCGATACCACTCCGTCCAGTGCCCCGCCTTGTCGCCTGCGACGAGCAGGACCGCACTGCGCTTTGGATCGAAGGCGAACAGGATCCTGATCTCTGTGCTTCCTGTCGAACCGGGGCGCAGTTCCTTGAGGTGATGCAGGTCCGAACCTCTGATCCGGTCCACCAGAGGGCGCCCGAGGTCCGGTCCCTCCTCCACGAGGGCCTGGATCGCCTGACCCACGAGCCGTGCCGTGCTGCGATCGTCCTTGCGTAGCTGATGGAGCCAGTCGCGCACCTCCCCGGTCATTTCAAGATGCCAGGCCATCAGCGTCCGCCGTGTAGTACTTGTACATACTAGTACGGTTTCGTACTAGGTGCCACTCGGGGTCGAGGATGGCGTACTCATCACCCGATCGAGTGGAACCCGGCTGGGTTCTGGCCCGCCGGGTTCACTCACGTCCCGAGCTACGACCACCAGGCCGTCAGGTCGCGCAGCCCCCCACCCGTCGCGTGCTCAACGCGATGTCGTCCAGGCGGACGTCGTACGACGACGGGCTCGGGTCGGCCTGGTAGAGCTGCCAGCCGAGCTTCAGCTTGTCGAAGGTCGGGAAGACGAAGTCGTCCGCCGTGCCGCCGTGGTTCTTCGTGGAGACCGTCAGGTCGGACTGTTCCACGCCGTCCAGGTAGACCGTGACCCGGTTGTCGGAGGCGTCGAGGTGGAACTCGACGCAACTCCACCGGGCCGCCTCGGCCGGTGCGGAGGTCTTCCATGACGTCCAGTCACCCGTGGGGCCCAGGTCGGAGCCCACGCCCCAGAAGTTGCCCTGGTCGGTGGGGGCGTACTGGCCGCCGAGCGGTCGGACCAGCGTGGGGGAGTCGGAGCCGGAGGCTTCCGCGAGGGTCCAGTGTGCCCAGTCGGGGGCCGTCGGGAACTCGGCCACGCGCAGGCGCATACGGGCCCAGACGCTGTTGCCGGGGAGGGAGAGGTCGGGGAGGACCATGAAGGCGCGGCCGTTGCCCTCGGTGCGGATGCGGAGTTCACGGCCGTGGTCGCCCGCGCCGGGGGCCACGGTCAGCGTGCCGTTGGACGTGTCCGTCGTCCAGCCGCGGCCCTCGGTGACCGGGCCGAGGGGGAGGCGGTCGAAGTTCTCCCGGAAGAGGGG
>NZ_VJZC01000982.1 GCF_009377185.1 Streptomyces spongiae | reverse complement strand
CCCGCCCCCGCCCTCGTCCTCACTACCTCCCGCTCGCCACCGACCACAGCGTCACCGCCAGGGCCGCGCAGGAGATCACCGCGGCCAGGGACGGGAGCGGCCAGCGGGCGCGTTCCAGGGTGTCCAGGCGTTCCTCGTGCTCCGACAGCGTCTTGTCCGTCTGGTCGGCGCGCTGAAGGAGGAGGGCCAGGTCGCCCCGGGTGGTGGCGAAGCCGACGTCCACGGCGCGGCGGAGACGCTCCAACTCCAGGACCACGCCTGCTCGTTCGTCGCTGTTCACGATCGGCACCTCTTCGGTCGGCCCACTGCTTCGGCGGGCGGGCATCGCGTATCTCCTCGTTCCGTGGTTCCTCACGTGCGCGGCACACGGAGCCTGTCCCAGCTCACGTGCCCAGGGATGCCGTCCGCGTCGGCGCCGGAGTAGCCGAGCCTGCGCTGCCAGGCGGCGTACGAGCGGCGGTCGGCCTCCGTCCAGACCGGGCCGGGGCCGATCTCGTAGCGGCCGCAGCCCTCCGCGACCAGGCGTCGGCCCATGGCCGTGACGATCGCGCTGTGGCGGCCGTTCGTGAAGAACGCGGCGCCAGGGAAGGGGACGTGGGCGGCCGGCGTCGACCCGGTCCCGCTCGTGGGTTTTCCCAGGCGCTTCGCTATCCGCGTGCGCATCGACGCCATCGAGAACGTCGGGTCGATCTTGCGTCGCGTCCACTCCTTGTGACCGATGACCCGTGACGAACTCCAGCCGTGGGCACGGCAGACGGCCGCGGCGACCCTCTCCACGGCCGACAGCTGGGCTTCGGGGTACGGGTCCCGGCCGTTGCCGAGGTTCTCGATCTCGAAGCCGTAGAAGTGGGCGTTGCCGTCGACGGCGTCGGCACCCGGTCTGGACGGGAGGGCCGTTCCGCCCCGTACGGCGTTGTAGGCGGTCTGCGAGCCGCGGCCCGCGTGGTTCGTGCGGCCGTACCCCACGAGATGGACCGTGCCGTCCTTGGCGATCACCGCGATGCACAGAGGGCCCGGCAGGTCGGCGAGGCCGGTGCGGCAGAGCGTGACGCTGTGGGTGCCGGCGGTGTGGTGCAGCATCACGCCCTGGGCCGGGCCCCAGGCGCCGACGGCGTTGCGGTTGTGGGTCGACCAGGTGCCGTGCTCCTTGACGGTGACGCCTTCGGCGCGCAGCGCTCTCGCGAAGGCCGACGCGGACAGGGGTGTGGCCATGGGGATTCCTTTCGGTGCGGGTGGACAGGTCGGTGCGGGTGGACAGGCAGAAGCCCCGGTGCGCCGCTGGGCGCGGCGTACCGGGGCTGCGGGGAACGGGGCGGTCAGAGGATCGGGTCGATCCTGACGAAGCGGTTGTCGTAGCTGACGATGTTCGCCGGGGTGACGTTGGTGTTGACCGCCGACCAGTACGTCGGGGTCGCCGAATAGGCCGTGCCCGCCGTCAGGCCCGTGAGCAGGAACTGGCTGGAGACCGAGGCGCGGTCGGTGTTGTAGACCGTGGCGGCCCGGTCGATCGAGGACGCCAGGAACACCGAGTTGTCCGAGACCTTCTTGATGGTCGCGCTCATATAGCCGGTCGTGGCAGAGGAGTTGTGCATCCACGTGCCCACCGTCACGATCGCCTTGCCGGTCGGCGGCGCCACGAAGCTAGCCACCAGCGGGTCGCCGGTCGCGCCGGTCAGAGTCTCCGAGGCGGTGGTCGAGTTCGTCGTACCGGCGTCGTTGTTGAAGAGGAACACCGGCACCGGGGCGACCGGCGCCCACACCGTGCCCGTGTAGTGCGTCAGCTGTCCCGGGCTGCTCAGCCAGGCGACCATGCCGGCCGCGGGTGTCGTGATCGCGGTGTCACGGGCGGCGGCGTTCGCGTAGCGCAGGATCGTACGGCTGTCGATCGCCTCCGCCATGGACTGGAAGTGCAGGGGCAGGTTGGCCGTGTCCGTGGGCTGCGGGTAGGGGAGTCCGCTGAGGGGCGTGTAGGCGGTCATGCCGTTTCCGCCTCCTTTCGGGGAGTGCTGGTGGTGGTCTCAGGGGC
>NZ_VJZC01000981.1 GCF_009377185.1 Streptomyces spongiae | reverse complement strand
CACACAGTCGATGAAGACGACCGGGTAGACGCTGTCCAGCGGACGGTTCTGCCACTCCGTCATGCCGGCCATCACGCTGTCGGTGATCGTGGAGATCGTGGACTTGGAGATTTCCGCGCCGTACACCCAGGGCTTCGGCAAAGTGACGGATCGCCCGATTGGTCACGGTCTGCGTTGGGTGGACCGCCCGGACGGCGGCTTTGTCGTAGTAGAGCAAGACAGCGACACCATCGGTGTACGGCTGCCCAGTGCAGCAAGGCGGGACGGTGAGGTTGGGGTGCGGACCTTACGGTGCTCGGCCGAACCGACGGGATCGTGATCGCCCCTCAGCCTCCGGCAAGAGCTCTGCGAAGGTGGCTCTGACTTCCCGCGCGGTGTCGGCGAAGGTCTCCGGATCGGCGGCGGCGAGTCGCCGGTAGATGACCATGCTCTCCGAGAGAGTGTTCAGGACGTCCGACATGTCGCCATGCATGTTGTATTTCGACAAGCTCAAGGCGTACAGGGCTTGGGCGAGGCGCGGCAGGTGGGCAGCCGGGTCGGCTCCGGCCAGGCGTCTGCGGATGTCGACGGCTTCCTCGACGGCAAACCGGGCCTCCAGTTCCCGGTTGCATCCGGAGAGCATCATGCCTTGCTCGAACAGGGCATGTGCGAGTCCCGCTTCGTGGGCCGCAGGATCGGCCGCGACCAGCCGACGACATACGGTCACCGTCTCCGTGGTAATCGGCAGGGCCTCGGCGTAACGTTCCTCGGACTGCAGCAGGGTGCTGAGGCGGCCCAACACTGTCGCCAGGCTCTCATCATTGGCCGCAGGGTTCCCGGCGGCGAGCTTGCGGTAGATCCCGGCCGATTCTTCAGTGGCAGCGTATGCCTCGGCCTGGTGTCCCGCAGCTACTTTGCAGGTGCCCAGGTTGAACAGAGCCATGGCGAGCCCTTGCTCGTTGGCAAGGCTCCATTTGAGGACGAGCTGACGCCATAGGGTCACGGACTCCTCGGCGGCGGCGAGGGCGTCAGCGAGCCGATCGGCCTTGAACAGGTGGCTGCCGTAGTTGTTCAGTGCCATGGCGAGGTCGAAGGTGTGGGCTGCCGGATTGACCTCTACGGTCTTTCGGAACCCGATCACGGCTTTCTCGGTCGCGGCAAGGGCCTCCTCCGTACGCCCCTGATCTGCCAGACGCGCGCCGAGGTTGAGCTGAGCGCGGGCGTCCTCACTCACATAGAAGCGGACTCCGTCGGCGCCCAGGCGGTCCCTGATGGCGGCGGACTCCTCTGCGGCGGCTAGGGCTTCGGCCCCCCTGCCCACTTCGGACAGCCGTGTGGCGAGGTTGCTCAGAGCGTCTCCCAGACTCTGCTCGTCGAGGGAGGTGGCATGGTCGCCGTCGATCAGCCGGCGGTTCAGTGCGACGGCCTCTTCGGCCGTCTCCAGCGCCTCCTCTTGCTGGCCGAGCTCTGCAAGGTAGGCGCCGTACCAGTTCAGTGAGGAAGCCAGGAGGGGCGCGTTGAAGAACGGCTGGTCATCGGCGAGTTGGCGCCAGATCTCTACGCCGTCACGGGCCATGTCGGCGGCCCGCTCGTGGAAGCCGGCGCGGTACAGCCGTTCGGCGAGCTCGGTTCGGCACATGGCATGCAGGTGGAGGTTGTCGGTGCGTTCGATGCGCGGCCCGATGACGCGGTGCGTGATGGCGGCGATGCCCCCGGCGAGGTCTGCGTGTGGTCCGTTGGGCAGCACGGTCTCAATGGCCTCCAGAGCGGCGGTGTCGGCGCTCTCCTGCATGGCGAGTGCGAGCAGAGCGGCGTTGCCGGCCTGGACGGCCAGCTGGGGGTGTTGCTTCAGCAGCGGATAGAGGTAGTCGGATCCGACGTGCGGCCATCGTTCCGCTGCCGCCGTCAGGGTGGGGATGGCGCGGGAGAGGTAGGGCGGAGGGGCGGCCTCGCCCACCGTGGGCACGTTCCCGGTGGGGCCCCAAGTCCTCGCCGTGTGCGCGGCCTCTGCGGTTTGTACGGTTTCTGCGGTGAGTACGGTCTCTGCGGTGGCCGGGGC
>NZ_VJZC01000098.1 GCF_009377185.1 Streptomyces spongiae | reverse complement strand
CCCCCGAGCCGTTGCTGCAGCCCGCCATGAGGGAACCCGCCACCGCGGCGGCCAGCAGTGCCGCCGTCATTCTGCCGCGCCGCGTCTTCGTTCTCTGTCTCATTCCCACCATGGCCACCTTGTCTGTTTTCCATCGATTGTGCGCTTATGGGATCACGAATGGCCATACCCGCCTACTTCTGTCCAAGAGTGGCACGATAGGCCACTCGGCCCACCGGCCCGCGCCCCTTAGGGGCGCGGGGCTGTGTTGGATATGCGGCTCCGCCGCGCGGGCGCGACAAGCCACAGCGAGCCCGCAGCAATGCGACGGCATCAACCAGGCAGAATCTCCCCCAGGTCATACCGGACAGGCTCCTCCAGCTGCCCATACGTACAGCTCACCGCCGTACGATCCGGCCGCCACCGCCGAAACCGCGCCGTATGACGAAACCGCACCCCGTTCTCCATGTGGTCGTACGCCACCTCGGCCACCCGCTCGGGACGCAACGGCACCCACGAGAGGTCCTTCTTCGCCGACCAGCGGCTCGGCGCACCCGGCAGCCGGGCCGTCTCATGGGCCGCCTCGTCCGACCACGCCGCCCACGGGTGCTCGGTGATGTCGTCCATCCGCAGCGGCTCCAGCTCCTCCACCAGTTCGGCGCGCCGTTTCATGGGGAACGCGGCGGAGACCCCGACGTGCTGGAGGGTGCCCCCGTCGTCGTACAGGCCCAGCAGCAGCGAACCGACGACCGGCCCGCTCTTGTGGAGGCGGTAGCCCGCGACCACGACGTCCGCCGTGCGCTCGTGCTTGATCTTGAACATCGCGCGCTCGTCCTGCCGGTAGGCCAGCGTGAGCGGCTTGGCGATCACCCCGTCGAGGCCCGCCCCCTCATACTGCTCGAACCACTGTTCGGCCACCTCGATGTCCGTGGTCGCCGGGGCCACGTGGACGGGTGCCGAGGCCCCGGCGAGCGCCGCCACCAAGAGGGCGCGCCGGTCGGCCAGGGCCACGTCGAGCAGCGACTCGTCCGCGAGCGCGAGCAGGTCGAACGCGACGAACGACGCGGGGGTCTTCTCGGCCAGCATGCGCACGCGCGACTGAGCCGGGTGGATGCGTTCGGTCAGCGCGTCGAAGTCGAGCCGTCCCTCCCGGGCGATCACGATCTCGCCGTCCAGTACGCACCGCTCGGGCACCCGCCCCTTGAGTGCCTCCACGAGCTCGGGAAAGTACCTGGTCAGCGGCTTGCCCGTACGGCTGCCGAGTTCCACCTCGTCCCCGTCGCGGAACACGATCGCCCGGAAGCCGTCCCACTTCGCCTCGTAGTGCATGCCTGGCGGGATCCTCGCCACGGACTTGGCGAGCATCGGCATCACGGGTGGCATGACAGGGAGCTCCATGCACCGATTCTCCGGGCATTCTTTGAATTCCGCCCGGTGTGCGGGGGATGCGCTCTGCGCCTACCGTGGCTCGCATGGGCGATGCGGTGGAGCTGGAGGCGGCGGGCCGGACGGTGCGGCTGTCCAGCCCGGACAAGGTCTTCTTCCCGGAGCGCGGCTTCACCAAGCTGGACCTGGCCCGCTACTACCTCGCCGTCGGTCCCGGCATCCTCCGCGCCCTGCACAACCGTCCGACCACCCTGGAGCGCTACCCGGAGGGCGTGAACGGCGAGTCCTTCTTCCAGAAACGGGCGCCCAAGAACATGCCCGACTGGATCCCCACCGCCCACATCACCTTCCCCAGCGGCCGCAGCGCCGACGAGATGTGCCCCACCGAGGTCGGCGCCGTGCTGTGGGCGGCCCAGTTCGGCACCCTCACCTTCCACCCGTGGCCGGTGCGCCGCACCGACGTCGACCGCCCCGACGAGCTCCGTATCGACCTCGACCCGCAGCCCGGCACCGACTACGCCGACGCCGTCCGCGCCGCCCACGAACTCCGCGAGGTCCTCCACGAGTACGGCGACCTGAAGGGCTGGCCCAAGACGTCCGGCGGACGCGGCCTGCACGTCTTCGTGCCGATCCAGCCCCAGTGGACCTTCACCCAGGTGCGCCGGGCGGCCATCGCGGTCGCCCGCGAGCTGGAGCGCCGGATGCCCGACCAGGTCACCACGGCCTGGTGGAAGGAGGAGCGCGGGAGCAAGATCTTCGTCGACTACAACCAGACGGCCCGCGACCGCACGATCGCCTCCGCCTACTCCGTACGCCCGCGCCCGCACGCCCCGGTCTCGGCGCCCCTGCGGTGGGACGAGGTGGACGACGCGCACCCCCGGGACTTCGACCTCGCGTCCATGCCCGCGCGCTTCGCCGAACACGGCGACGTGCACGCGGACATGGACGACCACGCCTTCTCGCTGGAGGCCCTGCTGGAGCTGGCCTCCCGCGACGAGCACGACCACGGACTCGGCGACCTGCCGTACCCGCCCGAGTATCCGAAGATGCCGGGCGAACCCAAGCGGGTACAGCCGAGCCGGGCCAGGAAGCCGAAACCGAGTGGCTCCGAGGGATCTACAACTCCTTGATCCGGATGTCCCGGTACGACACCACGTCCGTCGTGCCGTGCACCTGGAGCCCGAGGTAGCCGGAGGCGAACCGCCGGCCGTCCGTGCCCGGGTCGTCCGAACGCGGCGGGGTGAACAACTGCCCACCGATGTTGTCGAACTCGTTGATCAGCACGCCGTTGCGGTACACCGAGTAGTGCTGGTCGACCACACGGATCTCGTAGTCGTTCCAGGTGCCCTTCTGGGTGACGCCCGCACCGGCGAGCCCCACACGGTCGAAGCCGTAGACCGAACCCGTTTTGTACATGTCGCCGTCGGGCCGGTCGAGCACCTGCACCTCGTGCCCGTACTTGATGGCGACCCACTCCGGACGGGACTCCTCCGGGTGGTCGTGGACCCACGGGAACCGCACGAAGACACCGGAGTTGGCGTTGCCCGTGCCCGGTGCGTCGTCACGCCACTGCAGGCGCAGCGAGAAGTCGCCGTACTTCCGCTCCGGGAACCACAGCATGCCGAGCCCGTCCTTCGTGGTCCCCGAGGTGATCGACCCGTCGGAGTTCAGGGCGAACGAACCGCCGCCCACCTGCTGCCACTTGGCGAAGGTCTCCTGCGTTCCGTCGAGGATCGTCCGGTAGCCCTCGGTCTGGCCGGGCTTGCCGATGCCGGACTCGCGGGCGGCCTCCTGGACGGCGTCGTACTCGCGCTCGTCGATGACGCCTTCCTTGAGGAGCTTGTCCAGGACCGTCTTCACGTGCTTGAGGAACAGCGCGTGGGACGTCCACTCCTTCTCGTCCTCGATCAACTCGTTGACGCGGCACCGGTTGTTGGTCAGCCGGTTCGGCACGCCCGAGTCGACCGTACCGACGATGACGGTCAACCGCTCGTCCCACTCGGCGCAGGCGGGCGCCGGGACACCGCCACCGGAGACCACCGTGAAGGTCACCGTGCGCGGCTGGGCCGTGTTCCCCGCCTTGTCGCTCGCCCGGTACGCGACGGTGTGCGTGCCCGCGCGGTCCACCACGACCGGTGCGGTGTACGCGAGGTAGGGCCCGCCGTCGAGCGAGTACTCGATCGCGGCGACGCCCGAGCCACCGTGCTCATCGGTCGCGCTCACCGTGACCTTGGCGTTCTTGAGGTACGCGCCCGCGGAGTTCCGCTCGCCCTCGACGGTCACCCCGGTCACCGGCGCCGTCCTGTCCTCGACGGGCGGCGTGACCACCGTGAACGTGACGTTCTTCTCGGCGGACACGTTCCCGGCCTTGTCGGTGGCGCGGTACCGCACCTTGTGCGCACCGACCTCGTGCACCATCACGGGAGCCGTGTACGGCTGCCAGGCGCCCGAGTCGCCCAGCGCGTACTCGATCGTGTTGACGCCCGAGCCGGTGTCGGACGCGGACACGGTGACCGTCGCCATGGACAGGTACTCGCCCTGCGGGTTCTTCTCACCGGTCACCGTCGCCGATGTCTCAGGCGCCGTGGTGTCGTCGGTCGGCGGGGCGACGACGGTGAAGTCGGCGTTCTTCTCGGCGGCGACGTTGCCCGCCTTGTCGAACGCCCGGTAGCGGACGTGGTGGTCGCCGACCTGGTCGATCACGACGGGCGTGGTGTACGGCTGCCAGGCACCCGAGTGCCCGAGTGCGTACTCGACGCGATCGACACCCGAGCCGCCGCTCTCGTCGGTCGCGCTCACCGTCACGGTCGCCGAACCGACGTACGCGCCCTGCGCGTTCTGTGTCCCGCTCACCTTGGCCGAGGTCTCGGGCGGGGTGGTGTCCTCGCCGGTGCCCTCGGTGACGACGAGGATGCCCTGCATCTGCCCGTGGCCCGGGATCGTGCAGTAGTAGCGGTAGCGGCCGGGGGTGAGGTTGACCTCGGCCGTGTACTTGCCGCCCTGGGCGTCGTTCGGGTTGGCCAGGATGTTCAGCGGGACGTCGTTGTTGTACTCCGGGTCGGAGACGTCGAACGTCAGCGTGTGCGGCATGCCCATGGTGTTGCCGGTCGCCGTGCTGTTCTCGAAGACGATCGTGGTCGGTCCCGCCACCGCGGTCTGCGGGGCCGACACGTACTTGGTGATGTCGTCGCCGGCGGTCCAGGTCAGCACCTGGGCGGCGGCGGCCTTGGCGCCCTCGGGCTGCGTGCGGCCCGAGGCCGACGTCGAGGTGAGCCCCAGCAGCATCAGCAGGGACGCCAACAGGGCCGTCACCCACCGTCCTTGACGTATCCGTCGTCTGTTGTGTCTCTCGCGCATCACTCCGCCTTCCTCGCCAGCTGGTCGGCGGCCGGGGTCGGGCCACCGCCCGTGAACGTCACGCGCCACAGCGCCGACTTGGCGTCCGAGGTGAAGAAGCCACGGCCGTAGTCGAGGACGTACAGCGACCCGTCGGGCCCGAACTTCCAGTCCATGAGGTTCTTGATGCCGTCGTTGCCGATCGGCACGATCTTCTTCAGCGACTCCGAGTGGATCGGCAGTCCGCCGTCGCCGTGCGTCTTCGGGTCGGTGATGACCGCGTTGCGCGGCTGGTCGGCGTCGTAGAAGTCGCCGACGAACCACTTGCCGTCCCAGTAGGCGGGCCACTGGCCGCCGGCGGTCACGGAGGCGTTGTAGCGGTAGACCGGTCCGTTCATCGCGGCCTGCCCGCCGCCCTTGAGCCACGGCAGCCCGTACGTGGCCTCCGCGGTCTTGTACGAGGGGATGCCGCTCGCGTTGCGCGGGTAGTCCGGCGCGCCGCCCTGGGGTGAGTACCAGATGTTGTTGCCGGTCACCGGGGGCAGGTTGACCAGGCCGTCGTTGTTCGGGGACTCGTTCTTCGGGGCGTCGCAGTTGTACCAGCCCAGCGGCTTCGTCGGGTCGGGGAGGTTGCGGTCGCGGTAGGGCTGTTTGTTGCCCATGCAGTACGGCCAACCCCGGTTGCTCGCCTTGGTGATGACGGCGAACGTGTCGTACTTGGCCGGGCCCCAGGTCGTGGACGGCTGGCTCGCGTCCGGGCCGACCCAGCCCGCGTACAGGGTGTCGGTCGACTTGTCGACGAAGATACGGGCCGGGTTCCTGACCCCCATCACATAGATCTCACCGCGCGTCTTGCCGCCGCCCTCGTCGGTCTCCTTGCCGGTGAAGAGGTTGC
Organism: Streptomyces spongiae; assembly: GCF_009377185.1. Taxonomy (GTDB): domain Bacteria; phylum Actinomycetota; class Actinomycetes; order Streptomycetales; family Streptomycetaceae; genus Streptomyces; species Streptomyces spongiae. Next base: position 18,377 of record NZ_VJZC01000098.1, on the reverse strand, counting down.
CCTCGGGAAGCGTGTACGTGCCGTCGGGCTCCGGGTGGATGCGCAGGATCTTGCCGTTGAGGTTGTTGGTGTTGCCGGCGGTGCGGCGCGCGTCCGCGAACGAGACGCCCTTGTAGTTGGGCTGCGGGTTGTTGCCGGAGTAACCGTCGCTGAAGCCGCTGGAGTTGTTGTCGCCGGTCGCGACGTACAGGTTGCCCCGGGAGTCCCAGGCCATCCCGCCGCCGGAGTGGCAGCAGCTGTGGATCTGCACCGGCCACTTCAGCAGCACCTTCTCGCTGCCGAGGTCCAGCTTGTTCGTGGCGAGGTCCATGGTGAAGCGGGAGACGTAGCGCTCGGCCATCCGCGTGTCGCGGTTGATCCGTGAGTGCGGCGTGTAGTGCAGGTACACCCAGCCGTTCTGCTCGAAGCGCGGGTCCAGCTCGATGCCGAGCAGCCCCTCCTCGACCTTGATGAGCTCGTCCCCGCCGCCCTTGTTGCCGAAGACCGACAGGGCGCCCGCCAGGGTCACCTTCTTGGTCTTCGGGTCGTAGACGTGGATCTCGCCCTTGCCCTTGCCGATGTCCGGGTTGTTCCAGTCGGTGATCACGGGCTGGGACGAGTCGGCGCCGCCCCGGCCGATGTAGAGCACACGTCCGTCCGGTGCGGTCACCAGGCCGTGCGGCTCGCCGATCTGGTCGTTCTGACCCGGCTGGTTGGGCTGGGTGAGGCGCTCCGCCTTGTAGTTGGCGTTGATGGTCGCCTTGCAGTCGGCCTGGGACAGACGGCTCGTCCAGAGCAGGGCTCCGCGTAGGTGCCCGCGGAACTCGGTCTCGTCGTACGAGGAGACGGTGCCGCCCATGCCCGTGTAGAAGGAGCGGCCGCCGTCGTAGTCACGGCACCAGCTCACCGGGTGGTCCCAGCCGTTCTTGCTCTCGCCCGGCTGGTACGTCGACTCGCGGACCCGTGCCACGGTGTGCACGTCGCCGGAGGGGTTCTTGACCCAGTTGAACCACTGGTCGGGCCGCTTCCACTGTACCGGCAGGTCCTTGGTGGCCGGATGTCGCCGGTCGCCCACCTCAACGGTCGCCCGCTGCACGGAGGTCGGGCTCGACGCGGCCGGCCGGGCGCCGACGAGGCCGGTGAACCAGTCCGAGTACGGTTCGGCGCGGGCCGCGTCATGGACGCCGACGAAACCGCCGCCCGCCTCCATGTAGGCCTCCAGGCCCGCCTCCTGCTCGGGGTCGAGCACGTCCCCGCCGCCGGTGAGGAACACGACGGCGTTGAAGCGGCTCAGCCGCGTGTCGTTGGTGAAGACGGACGCGTCGTCCGTGGCCACCACCGTGAACTGCTGGTCGGCAGGTCCGGTCAGACCGATCTTCTCGATGGTCTCGATGCCCGCGTTGACGACGGGCGACTCCTCACCGGCCGCGGCGGACCCGTAGAAGATCAGCACTCTCGCGTTCGCGCCGCCCGGCGGCGACTTGATGGACATCGTTGTCAGGGGTGGTTCCGGAGCAGGGCGCGCGCTGGCGGCCGGGCCCGACAGCAGCCCGGCGGCAACGATCCCGGCGGTCACGCCCGCCACACAGGCCCGTCTTCTCGTGCTCAACCCTCGTAAGTGCATGGGCACCTCCACGGTCACAGCAACAGCGCCAAGGAAGCTAGACCCCTTTGCGCGGCTCGCCAATACCTATGACCGCAATGGCACGAACTTTGTCCTGAGTGTGGATAAACGCGAGCATGGCCGGTACCGTCGCACAAGTTCATCACAGGTACGTCTCCGTCAATCTCCGTCAATTCCGTTGCAGGGTGGGGGAGTTCCGCATGGACAGGCGCGGCTTCAACCGGCGGGTGCTGCTGGGCGGCGCGGCCGTCGCGACATCGTTGTCCCTGGCCCCGGAGGCCGTGAGTGCCGATGCACCGGCGAAGACCGCGCCGGCCGGCGGCGAGGTGAAACGCATCAAGCTGTACGCCGAGAAGCTCCCCGGCGGGCAGATGGGCTACGGCCTGGAGAAGGGCAAGGCGACGGTCCCCGGCCCGCTGATCGAGCTCAACGAGGGCGACACGCTGCACATCGAGTTCGAGAACACCATGGACGTGGCGGCGAGCCTGCACGTCCACGGGCTGGACTACGAGATCACCAGCGACGGCACCAAGCTGAACAAGAGCGACGTCGAGCCGGGCGGCACCCGCACGTACACCTGGCGCACGCACGCCCCCGGCCGCCGGGGGGACGGCACCTGGCGGGCGGGCAGCGCGGGGTACTGGCACTACCACGACCACGTGGTGGGCACGGAACACGGCACGGGCGGCATCCGGAACGGCCTCTACGGCCCGGTGATCGTCCGCAGGAAGGGCGACGTCCTGCCCGACAAGACGGTCACGGTCGTCTTCAACGACATGCTGATCAACAACAAGCCGGCTCACTCCGGGCCCAACTTCGAGGCCACGGTGGGCGACCGGGTCGAGTGGGTGATGATCACTCACGGCGAGTACTACCACACCTTCCATATGCACGGTCACCGCTGGGCGGACAACCGCACCGGCATGCTGACCGGCCCCGACGACCCCAGCCAGGTCATCGACAACAAGATCGTGGGCCCGGCCGACTCCTTCGGCTTCCAGGTCATCGCCGGTGAGGGCGTCGGCGCGGGCGCCTGGATGTACCACTGCCACGTCCAGAGCCACTCCGACATGGGCATGGTGGGGCTGTTCCTGGTGAAGAAGCCGGACGGAACGATTCCGGGGTACGAACCGCATCACGCCGGCCAACACTGAGCCGCCGGGTTCGGGTTTCCGGGCCGTCCAACTGTCGGGCGCCAGGGAGCGCTCTCAAACGTGGCCTCACCCAGAGCTATCCTGATCGGGAACCGCTCTGGAGGAGAGTCCCGAAGTGTCCGAGACAGCGTCGCGTCCCACGCTGGAGGCCGTGGCCGCGCGGGCCGGGGTGTCGCGGGCGACCGTGTCGCGGGTCGTGAACGGGGGCGAGGGCGTGCGGGAGCCGCTCGTCGAGCGGGTGCGCAGAGCCGTCGAGGAACTCGGGTACGTGCCGAACCAGGCCGCCCGGAGCCTGGTCACCCGACGGCACGACGCCGTCGCCGTCGTGATCGCCGAGCCCGAGACCAGAGTCTTCGCCGACCCCTTCTTCGCCCTCCAACTGCGCGGCATCAGCAAGGAGCTGACCGCGCACGACTCGCAGCTCGTCCTGCTGCTCACCGAGGGGCGCGACGACCACGTACGCGTCGGACGGTACCTCTCCGGTGGGCACGTCGACGGCGCGCTCGTCTTCTCACTGCACCTCGACGACCCGCTGCCCGGACTGATCCACGGGGCCGGCGTGCCCACCGTTTTCGGCGGCAGGCCCGGCTGGGGCGAGGGCACGCGGGACATCGTCTACGTGGACAGCGACAACCGTGGTGGCGCGCGGGACGCCGTACGGCATCTCGTCGGGCTCGGACGCACCCGTATCGGGCACATCACCGGACCCCTTGACCAGACCTCCGCCGTCGACCGGCTCGAAGGGTTCCGGGACGTCATGGTGGGCGGCGATCCGCGACTGATCGTGGAGAGCGACTTCACGCCCGCGGGCGGCGAACGCGCCGTGCGGGAGCTCCTGGAGCGCTGCCCGGACCTGGACGCCGTCTTCGCCGCCAACGACCTCTCCGCCTCGGGCGCCCTGCGTGCCCTGCGCGAGCGCGGGCGCCGGGTCCCCGACGACGTCGCCGTCATCGGCTTCGACGACATGCTGCCGGTCGCCGAACAGACCGACCCTCCCCTCACCACGGTCCGTCAGGACATCGAGGAGATGGGGAGGCTGATGGCACGGCTGCTGCTGGGCGGGCGGGAGCCGCGAGGCACCGGGCCCGAGCGGGAGGCGGGAAACGCGCCCTCCGGCGTCGTCCTGCCGACCACCCTGGTGCGACGCGCCTCCGCCTGAGCGCTCCGCCTGCGGCGCGGTGACGAACTGCCGGATCTCGCGGACCGCCCGGTCTCAGCTCTGTCGCGGCACGCTCCTGATCACCGCGAACCGCGCTCCGTACGGGTCGGCGAGCTCGGCGATGCGGCCGACGTCCTCCAGGTCCGTCGCCGGGAGGCGCACCGTGCCGCCCAGCTCCTGCGCCCTGGCGACCGTCGCGTCCGTGTCCGGGACCTCGAAGTACGCCAGCCAGGCTCCTCTCTCCGCCTTGGTCGGGTCGTCCTCCAGCGGCACGATGCCGCCGAACATGGCGTCCGTCTCGGTGCCCGCCGGGTGGACCGTGGTGTACGTGCCTCCGGGGAACGTGACCGCCGAGGTCTCCCATCCCAGCACGGCGTGGTAGAAACCGGCCGCCGCGGGAAGGTCCGGCGCGTACAGCTCCAGCCAGCACAGCGAGCCCTGGTCCCGCACGACGTCGAGGCCCTTGTTGGCCGCGGGCTGCCAGATACCGAAGGACACGCCCGCCTGGTCGGCGAGGATCGCCATACGGCCCTGGTCCAGCACGTCCATGGGCTGTATGAGCACCGTGCCGTGCGCCTGCTCGGCCGCCTTCGCCGTGGCGTCCGCGTCCGGCGTCTGGAAGTACACCGTCCAGGACGGCGGGCCCTGCTCCGGGGTGGTCCGCATACCGCCCGCCGCGGTCTTCCCGTCGAGCTGGAAGAAGCCGTAGCCGCCGGTCTCGGGCGGGCCCGGCCGGAACCGCCAGCCGAAGAGTCCGCCGTAGAAGGACGAGGCGCCGTCGATGTCGGGAGTGCCGAGATCGAGCCAGTTCGGGGCGCCGGTGACATAGCGGGTGGTGAGCATCAGTGCTCTCCTTCGAGGGGTCCCGTTGCCTGCACTGCCGAGTCTCGCACCGCCCACTGACAATCGCCGCCGGGACGCTGCCCCTGTGACCGCGTCCGATCACGTTCGGTAATGAGGGGAGGAGGGAGCTCGTGTGCGGACACCCGATGGTGGGCCCGCGCGCCGCCGTGCGTCCGGCCGGCCCGCGGGTCCACCATCGGGTGTCCGCAGCGGTGAGCAAGGACCTGCCGTGCCCCGTGGAACGTGTCGTTGATCCGGCGTTGATCGAACGTTTTTCGCCGCGCGGCAGCATCGCGGCCATGCACACCGACACACCGACCCCGCCCGACCTGAACTGGCAGGCACAGGCGCTGTGCGCACAGACGGGGGCCGACTTCTTCTTTCCCGAGCCGGGCAGTTCGGTGAGGGAGGCGAAGCTCATCTGCGGCATGTGCGAGATGCGCTCCGCCTGCCTCGAGTACGCGCTGGCCAACGACGAGCGCTTCGGCGTCTGGGGCGGCCTCTCCGAGCGGGAACGGCTCCACCTCCGGCGCACCGACCCACGCTGACGGCCCCCGCTCGCGGTCCGCCCGTACCGGTCCGGGCCATACCCATCCGCACCAGCACCGCGCATACCGTAATTTCCGCGCGCCCGCCCGGTCCCAGCAGGCACAATCCAGCGCATGCCCAGCACCGAGCAGACGGTCGACGGTCTGCTGAACGTCCTCGACCCGCTTCCGTATCCGGACCGCACACGCCAACTGGCCGCGCGTGTGCGGGCCATGGCCCGTCCCCTGCGGCCCGTGCTGGAGGAGCTCGAAGCACGCGGGCCCTACGAGCGGGGGATCGCCGTGCTGGCCGCGGCGGTCGCCCAGGACACCGAGTGGATCGCCGCGCGCGTCGCCGACCCCGACCCGTACGTGCGCGGACAGGCCCTGCGGGTCGCCGACAGCCTCCACGTCCCGGACTCCGCCTACGAGTCGGCGCTCGCGGACGCGCCCGAAGCCGTGCGTCGCGCGCTGCTGCGCGCCCTCGTCTCCGCGCACCGCACCGCGCTCGCCGACCGACTGGTCGACGGCCTGCGACGCGACTGGGGCGACGCGGACGCGGCCCGGCTGCTGCCCGCCTGCTCACCGGAGACGGTCGCCCGGCTGCTCCCCGGGCTGTTCCACGCCGTCACCGGATGGAACGGCCTCGCCAAACGGCATCCGGGGGCCCTGCTCGACGTCGTGGAACGGGAACTGGACGCGCAGCCCGAAGCGTTGCGCGGCCCTTGGTGGCGCCGGTACGCGGTGGCCCTGGCCTCCGTGGCGCCCACCGAACCCCTGCGCGTGCTCGACCTCCTCGAACACCGCGGGCCCGCGACCCTGCCCCACGAACTCCGCGACCACGTGGGCGCGTTCGCGGCCGCCGACCCCGGGCGCGTGGTGCGGCTGCTGCTGACGCCCGCCTGGTCCGGCGCCCTGGGCGTCCACTCCCTGAGCACCACCGTGCTGCGCCGACTGGCCCGCTCCGACGCACCCGAACTCGTCGCGTACGCCAGGACGTTGGTCCCGTACGGGAGCCTGCCGCCGCTGCTGACAGCCCTCCCGCCCGCTCGGCGGCACGCGTTCTACGCGGAGGTATACGAAGGCCGGGGCCCGGCCGCGGCCGACACGGCCCTCCTCGAAGCGCTGCCCCGCAGCGGTGTCGCCGACGAGGCCCGCGCGATGGCCGACATCGCGCGGGAGCGCGGCGGACGGTGGAACGACCTGCTGCGCATCGAGTGCTTCCTGCCCGTCGCCGAGGTCCGCGACCGGCTGGTCGAGGCCACCCGGCGGCCGGCCGCCGAGGACCGCGCCGAGTCCTGGCCGCTGCTGATCAGCAACGCGGCACGCTCCGCCGATCCCGGCGCCGTCACCTCCGCCCTGGAGGAGATGAGGCGGCTGCGCAACGAACAGGACCCGGTGCGGTCGGCCGCGCTCGGTGAACTGGCCGACGTCCGGCCCGCGTTGTTCACCGAGGACTCCGAGCCGTACCTGGACCGCATCGCCGTCGACGCCGTCGCGGCCCCCGACTCCTCGCCCGCCACCCGGCACCACCTCAGCCGCCTCGCCGTCTCCGTGCTGCGCGAGCACGCGGCGAACGGGGGCCGCGAGCTGGTGAACTGGGCGCTGCGCACCCTGGTCCGGATCTCCGGCAACACGGGCGGCGCCGACCTCGGCCGGCTCGACCACACCCTGAGGCGCGGCCAGGAGCACCAGGTGTACGAGGCGCTGCGCCCCTGGATCGAAGCGGGCGCCGAGAAGGCCGACTACGGCCTCGCCTTCGCGCTCGCCCGCGCCGTGGGGAGCCGCGCGGGCGGCATGGGCGAGCTGCAGGAACTCCTGTGGCAGGCGGTCCGCTACGGCAACGACACGACCGCGCGCGAGGCGATCCGGCTGTGGCTGGAGCCGCCCACGACCCGTGACGAGCGGGTGGCCCGCGTCCTCTCGCTGGAGCCGACCGCCGGTGTGCTGTCGTGCGTGTGGCGGATCGTCGTCCGGCGCCGCACCGACCTGCTCGACCCACTGCTGGCCGAGACCCCGCCGTACGGTCGCTTCCTGACCAAGGGCACGCCGTGGCCCGTCCACGTGACCCCGGACGTACGACGCTGGGTGCCCCGTCAACAGCGGGCGATTGCCCAGCGGTTGACCGCGATGGCCGAGGACGCTGGGCTCCCGCTGTACCGGCGGACCGCGGCGATCGAGCAGAGCGCGCTCGTCCCGGGCGTCGGGCTCGATCTCGTACGCCGCTGGACCGGCTCCCCGGAGGTCGTTCTCGACGAGGCGGCCCTCGCCGCCCTCGCCCGCACCGACCGGCCCGCCGACGCGCTGGAGGAACTGCTGGCCCACGCGGGCGGCGACCGGGCAAGGGTGGCGGTGTACGCGGCCACGCAGGCGTCCCGGTACGTGCCACCGTCCCGGCTCGCCGAGCGGCTCCGTGCGCTGCTGCTCGCCCCGGACGCCAAGGTGACCAGCCGTAAGGAGGCGGCACGCCTGGCCGCCGTCCGGCTGCCGGTGCCACAAGCGGCGGAGCTGCTCACGGAGGCGTACGCCCGGCCCGGCACCCACATCGACGTGCGCGCCGCCTGTGTCGCCTTCGCGGGACCGCTGCTCGCCGAGGAGCCGGTGTGGGGGCTGCTGGCCGACGCCGCGAGCGCGGAACCCGTGCTCCGCGCGGCCGTTCTGCGCGTCTCGCCGCTGGACCTCGCCGAACCCCACCGGGAGCGGTACGCCCGTCTGGTCCGCGACGTCTGCGCCACCGACGACCCCGAGACGGCCGCCCCGGCCTTCGAGGCGCTGGCCCGCTGGGCGCCGTGGTCACCGGACGCCCCGACGGTCCTCGCCGACGCGACCGCCGACCTGTCGGAACGCGTGTCCTGGTACGCCGCCGCGAGCGGCCTGGTGACGGCCGCCGCGAGTTCGCCACAAGGCGCCGAGGGACTGCGCCGGGCGCTGCGGAAACTGGCGGAGGCGGAAGCCGGAGACGGGACGGGGGTGGCGGCCTGGGCAGAGGGGGCAGCCGGGAGGGCGATGGCGGCCGGGGCGGAGGCAGCCCACGGGACGGAGGCGGCCCATGGGCCGGAGGCAGCCCACAGGGCAGAGACGGCCCACGGGGCGGAGTCGGCCCACACGGCGGAGTCGGCGGACGGGGCGCAGACGGCAGGCGGGGCGGCGCCTCCGCGAGTCGGGGACGCGCTGTCCGACGCCGGAGAGCGCCGCGACCGACCCGCCCGCCGACGCGTCGAGGATCTCGTCGTCCGCCTGGCCCTGCACGCCCGGTCGGCTCCGCGCCCCATCCGCCCGGCGGCCCTCGCCGCGAGCGAACTCCTGGCGGAGTACGACGACTTCGTGCCGCTGGCCGCCGGGATCGCCGCGTTCCACCTGGACCTGGACGCCGATGCGGAACACCTCGACCGGCTGGCCGCCCTCACGGAAGGCCGCCCGGCACTGGCCGCTCGTACAGCCCAGGAGGTGAGCGAGAGGCTGCGCGGCCGGGTCCACGAGGGCGACCCCCGGACCCTGCTGCACACCGCCCGCCGCCTGGCCGCCCACGGCGGTCACGCCCAGGGGCTGCTCGCCGTGGCCCTCACCGGCGCCCTCGGCGCACGCACGGGCTGGCCCGCACCCTGGCGCGAGCAACTCAGAGCGCTGCGCCGCCATCCGGTGCCGGACGTGCGCGACGCGGCCCTGGCCGAGGTGACGGCGTACGAGTGAGCGGGCCGGACACGGCGGATGCCCTGCCTCGGCCGAGGCAGGGCATCCGTGTGGACCGTCCGGACTCCGCTACGCGCTCTTCCGCGCCGCCATCCGCGCCTTGCGTGCCGCGAGCTTCTCGTCGAACTTCAGGGCCTCCGCGTCCAGTCCGCCCATGAAGAGCCCCAGCTCCTCCTGCGCCTTCTGGCCCTCCGGGCCCAGCCCGTCGATCTCCATGATCTTCAGGAAGCGCAGCACCGGCTGGAGCACGTCGTCGTGGTGGATCCGCATGTTGTAGACCTCACCGATGGCCATCTGGGCGGCGGCGCGCTCGAAGCCGGGGATGCCGTGGCCGGGCATACGGAAGTTGACGACGACGTCGCGGACGGCCTGCATCGTCAGGTCGGGCGCGAGCTCGAACGCCGCCTTCAGCAGGTTGCGGTAGAAGACCATGTGCAGGTTCTCGTCGGTCGCGATGCGCGCCAGCATGCGGTCGCAGACCGGGTCGCCGGACTGGTGGCCGGTGTTGCGGTGCGAGATACGGGTGGCCAGCTCCTGGAAGGCGACGTACGCGACCGAGTGCAGCATCGAGTGCCGGTTGTCGGACTCGAAGCCCTCGCTCATGTGGGCCATGCGGAACGCTTCGAGCTTGTCCGGGTCGACCGCGCGCGACGCGAGCAGGTAGTCACGCATCACGATGCCGTGCCGGCCCTCCTCGGCGGTCCAGCGGTGCACCCAGGTGCCCCAGGCGCCGTCGCGGCCGAACAGCGAGGCGATCTCGTGGTGGTAGCTGGGCAGGTTGTCCTCGGTGAGGAGGTTCACCACGAGAGCTATACGGCCGATCTCGGTGACCTTGGACTGCTCCTTCTCCCAGGCCTCGCCGTCCTCGAAGAGGCCGGGGAAGTTACGGGCGTCGCTCCACGGCACGTACTCGTGCGGCATCCAGTCCTTGGCGATCTTCAGATGCCGGCTGAGTTCGGTCTCGACCACTTCCTCCAGGGCGTACAACAGCCGCGCGTCGGTCCAGGTTGACGAGCTGCCAAGGTGGGGGGAAGTGATCGACACGGTGGCTCCAGGGGGACGAGAAGATCGTGCGCGGTCACGAGCGAGTGACCGAACCTACGGAATCGTAGGCTACGAACCCGTAGGTTACGAAGCCGTAGGTTAAGAGTGCTGTAAAGACCCCTGTTCAGCGGGTGTTCGGGCAGGGCCCCGGTGTGTTCACCGAGTACGCCGACGACCTCGCAGACCCGCAGGTCCCGGGGCCGTGAGGGCGATGTGTTCACCCGGTCAGGCGTACAGCTCCCGCAGTCGCACCGAGAGGCATGTCACACAGCCCTCGAGCTTCTCGAACTCGCTGATGTCCACGACGACGGGCTCGTACCCGAGGTCCTCGTACAGGGCCGCGGTCTTCGGCGCGCTCGCCGCCATGAGCAGCTTGTCACCGCCGAGCAGCACCACATGGGCGCCGGACTCCTCGGGCACGTGCAGGAAGCTCGGGAACAGCGAGGGGCTGTCCATCTTCGGGATGTGCCCGACGACCGTGCCGTCGGGCAGCGCGGTCACCGCCGACTTCAGGTGCAGCACCTTGCTCACGGGCACCGCCACCACCCGTGCCCCCAGCGGCTCGAACGCGGCCCTGAGCTGCTGGACCCCGGCCGCGTTGGTGCGTCCGCCGCGGCCCACGAAGACCGTGTCGCCGATCTTCAGGACGTCACCGCCGTCGAGGGTGCCCGGCGCCCAGATCCAGTTCACCGAGCAGCCGAGCCCGGCCACCGCCTCCTCGACACCGAGGGTCTCGCCGCGCCGGGACTCCGCGCCGGACCGGCCGATCAGCGCGACGTTGCGGAACATCACGACCGTGTCCTCGACGAACACCGAGTCCGGGCAGTCGTCGGCCGGTTCCACCTCGACGGTCTCCCAGTCGTGCGCGCGCAGAGCCTCCGTGTACGCCTCCCACTGTTCGACCGCGAGATCGACGTCGACCTTCTCGCGTTCGAGGTGGGTGACCAGTCCCTCGGCCAGTTTCGGGCTGGGTCGGCGTATGAGGGCCTTCTTGCTGGGCACGGCGGATCTCCGTCTCGGGCGTTCTCGGGCAGGGCGTTCTTGGGGGTGAGGCCCATCGGGATGCCGCTCCATCATGCAGCCCCGGTCCGTGCGAACAAAACCCCCCGGTAACAAGCGGGCATCCGCCGCGGTCACCCACGCTCCCACTGTGAAGGAGTCGTGCACGCCCGGCAGTCGGCCGGGCGTCCACATCAGGCACCCGAAGCTAGGCGGGATACCCGACAGCCTCCGGCGTGGTCTCCTTCAGCGCTCCCTCCTCCATCAGCAGCCAGCGGGTGATCCCGATCGACTCCAGGAACGGGAGGTCGTGACTGGCCACGATCAGCGCGCCCTCGTACGACTCCAGGGCCGTGGTGAGCTGTCGCACGCTCGCCATGTCCAGGTTGTTCGTCGGCTCGTCCAGCATCAGCAACTGCGGCGCGGGCTCCGCCAGCATCAGCGCGGCGAGTGCCGCCCGGAAGCGTTCACCGCCGGAGAGCGTCCCCGCCGGCTGGTCGGCCCGGGCCCCCTTGAACAAGAAGCGGGCCAGGCGCGCCCGGACCCGGTTGTTGGTGGCGGTCGGCGCGAACCGGGCCACGTTCTCGGCGACCGTCCGGTCGTCGTCGAGCACATCGAGCCGCTGGGGCAGGAAGCGCAGCGGGACGTGCGCCGCCGTCTCGCCCGCCACCGGCTCCAACTCGCCCGCGATGGTGCGCAGCAGTGTGGTCTTGCCCGCGCCGTTGCGCCCGATCAGAGCGATCCGCTCGGGTCCGCGCAGATCGAGGCTGCCCACCCGTGCGCCGTACTTCACCTCCAGGTCCTGGAGCGTGAGGACGGTACGGCCCGGGGGAACGGCCGTGTACGGCAGGTCGACGCGGATCTCGTCGTCGTCCCGTACGGCGTCCACCGCGTCGTCGAGCCGCTCCTTGGCCTCGGCGAGCTTCTCCTCGTGCATGATGCGGTGCTTGCCGGCGGAGACCTGGGCCGTGCGCTTCTTCAGCTTCATCACGGCCCGGGGCTCGCGCTTGTTCTCGTACATCTTGTTGGCGTAGCGCGTCCGCTTGGCCAGCTTCGTGTGCGCCTCGACCAGTTCGCGCTTCTGCTTCTTCAGGTCGGCCTCGGCGACCCGCACCATCCGCTCCGCCGCCTCCTGCTCGGTCTCCAGCGCCTCCTCGTACGCGGAGTAGTTGCCGCCGTACCAGGTGACCTCGCCGGAGCGCAGGTCGGCGATCTGGTCGACGAGTTCCAGGAGTTCGCGGTCGTGGCTGACCACGACCATGACCCCGGACCAGGAGGCCACGGCCTCGTACAGGCGGCGGCGCGCGTACACGTCGAGGTTGTTGGTGGGCTCGTCCAGCAGGAGCACGTCCGGCCGGCGCAGCAGCAGCGCGGCCAGGCGCAGGAGCACCGACTCGCCGCCCGAGACCTCGCCGATCGTGCGGTCGAGGTCGATGTGGCCGAGCCCGAGCTCGCCGAGAGTGACGAGCGCGCGCTCCTCCACGTCCCAGTCGTCGCCGACCGTCGTGAAGTGCTCCTCGGCCACGTCGCCCGCCTCGATCGCGTGCAGCGCGGCGCGGACGGCGGCGATGCCGAGCGCCTCGTCGACCCTGAGGCCGGTGTCGAGCGTGACGTTCTGCGGCAGGTAGCCGACCTCACCCGCCACACGGACGGTGCCGTCGGCCGGGGTGAGTTCTCCGGCGATCAGCTTCAACAGGGTTGATTTCCCTGATCCGTTGACGCCGACGAGCCCGCTCCGGCCGGGGCCGAACGCGATCTGCAGGTCGTCGAAGACGGGGGTGCCGTCGGGCCAGGCGAAGGAGAGGGAGGTGCAGGTGAGGGAGGTAGACATGGCGGCCTCGCGGTTGCTGGGGGTGGTCGTGGGCAAGCGCGTGTGAGACACCGCGAGGCGGGAGCGGGCGGCGGAAGGCACGGCAGCCGGGGAGGCATGGGGTGCATGAGAAAAGCCCCGTGCCCAAGGACGGCTCGTACGCCGAGGTCGCACGCTACGCACACACACGACGGTGTGTGACGCGGTGTCTCAGGACCTCAGACGAGCAACGTCCTTCTCCAATCGGCGGCAACAGGACCACGTATGACGGTACGGACGAGGTCTGCGGGCTGTCAACGAATTAACGTGGCTCCCGGCCCACCCCGGAGGAGGACACCCCGTGCCGAACGGTTCGCTGTCGCTGCCCGCCCTGCTCTACCTGCTGGCCTGGGACACCACGAGGACGGTGCTCACCGGCGAGTCCCACCTCCCCCACCTGGTCCGCGCCGGCGCCCTCACCGAACTGGCCCAGCGCGGGCTGCTCACCGACGTGGACGGTATCGCCACGCCCGTCGACCCCGACGCCCTGACCGGGGACCCGGTGCTCGACGGTCTGCTGGAACTCGTCGAGGAGTCCCGGCCACGCACCTGGCAGACCTGGGTGACGCTGCGGGCCCGCGTCACCCTCGACGCCGTGCGCGCCCAGCTCGCCGCCGACGGCTGTCTGCGCGCGGTGAAGCGGCGGGCGCTCGGCGTCTTCCCGACCGTGGAGTACGAACTGGAGCGCGCGTCCCTGGTGAACGCCCTTCAGGAGGAGGCCCGGCGGGTCCTGGAGGGGCCGCTCCCTGTCGCGGAGGTCCCCGAGCGTGACGCCGCCCTGGTCGCGCTCGCCGCCTCGGCCGGGCTGCGCACCCTGTTCACCGGCAAGGACCCGGACCGCCACACCGAGCGGATCGAGGCCCTGACGGAGCGCGGCGGAACGACGGCCCCGGCCCTGCGGAAGATCGTCCAGGAGGTGCGCACGGCGCTGCTCACGACAGCCGCCGGCGTCACCTGAAGCCGTTTCACTCAGCAGGCGTCACTACTCAGCAGGCGTCGCGCATCAGCTCCGCGAGGTCGTGGTCCAGGTCGACCTGGAGGTGTTCGAGGCCGAGGGGCACCAGGTCGGTCGTGCGGTCCAGGAAGCCCCGCACCTCGGCCGACCGGATGTGCACCACGGCCGTGCCCTCGGGAGCGTGGAACTCCATGACGAGCCGCTCGTAGCCGTACGGCCGTACCCGGACGTCGCCGTGGCCGACCGGCTCGTCCATGCCGGACACCAGCAGGTCGCGGGCGAAGGTCCAGCAGACCTCCACGCCCTCCAGGGTGGCGGGGGCCGGGAAGGTCATGCGGACGGCGAAGGGGTCGCGTCGGTCGTAGTGGAGCGTGGCGGGAATGCTCGGCATCCGCGGCGCGGCGGCGACGAGACGGGCCTCAACGGGCTGCTCGATGACGGTGGACAACGCCTTGCTCCCTCGTTACGGGCGGACGGACTCCGGGTGTATGCGGCCGGGCACTTGAAGAGACGCTGGAATGAGCCAATCCGTGCACATGAAATTCGAGTGACCTCTGTCACCGAGAACATTCACTGTGGTGTGTGTTGGTGATCCATTTCTCATCCCGTGTCCCCGGGATATCGGAGAGGACACCCGAACGCGCCGAACGGTTCCCGCCGAAGGGCATCTGGACGCCACCGGGCCGGTCGGCTAGCTTCGCCCGCCATGAGACGCGTGGGGAACACCGTGAAAGTGGGGAACACAGTGAAACCGGGGCCGGCACGGGCCGGTTGGCGGACACTCGTGGGGCTGTGCGCGGCGGGGCTCGCCGCCGCGCTGACGGCACCCGCGCAGGCCCACGCCGCACCCCGGGCCCCGCACTGGGAGCTCAAGGACACGGGCGCGTCGGACGTCCGCTTCCGTGGTCTCGCGGCGGTCGGCCGCGACGCCGCCTGGCTGGCCGGGACCAAGGGCACCGTGCTGCGAACCACCGACGGCGGGGCGAGCTGGCGCAACGTCTCGCCGCCCGGCGCGGGGGAGTTGCAGTTCCGCGACATCGAGGCGTTCGACGCGCGCAGGGCCGTGGTGCTGGCCATCGGCGAGGGCGAGGCGTCCCGCGTGCTGCGCACCGAGGACGGCGGCGCCACCTGGACGGAGTCCTTCCGCAACACCGACCCGAAGGCCTTCTACGACTGCCTCACCTTCTTCGACCGGAAGCACGGACTCGCCATGAGCGACCCGGTGGACGGGAAGTTCCGCATCCTGTCGACGCACGACGGAGGCCGCTCCTGGACGGTGCTGCCCAGCGCCGGCATGCCCGCGGCCCAGGAGGGCGAGGCGGGCTTCGCGGCGAGCGGCCAGTGCCTGGTCAGCTCCGGGCCGCGGGACGTGTGGCTGGCCACGGGCGGGGCCGCACGCGCGCGGGTACTGCACTCCTCCGACCGGGGGCTGACCTGGACGGCCACCGACTCCCCGATCCCGGCGGGCGATCCGGCCCGCGGCGTCTTCGCGCTCGCCTTCCGCGACCGCGCGCACGGCATCGCCGTCGGCGGCGACTACCGCCCCGACCAGGCGTCACCCCTGGCGGCGGCCACCACCGGTGACGGCGGCCGCGGCTGGACGCCCGCGTCCGAGCCGCCGCCCGCCTACCGCTCCGGCGTCTCCTGGCTCCCGCACAGCCGTGGCACGGCGCTCGCCGTCGGACCGACCGGCACCGACCTGACCACGAACGGCGGACGCACCTGGCGGACGGTGGACACCGGTTCGTACGACACCGTGGACTGCGCCCCCGGTCCGGTCTGCTGGGCAGCCGGCGAACAGGGCCGCGTGGCACGCCTGGAGCGCTGAGCCCAGCTGCCGGTCGTCGGGCCAGGAGAGCGCCCAGGACCCTCCGGCCGGGCCGGGGACCGTAGGCTCGGCACCACCATGACGACCGTGCGCATCCCGGCGGGCTGGCCCGCCACCGAAGAGCAGGCCCGTGCCGTGCAGGACGAGTTGCGGGACCGGGTGGTGCTCGACGAGGACGGGCCGGCGCCCGGCACCGGCCGTGTGACCGGTGTGGACGTCGCCTACGACGACCAGCGGGACGTGGTCGCGGCGGCGGCCGTGGTGCTGGACGCCGCGACCCTCGATGTCGTCGCGGAGGCCACCGCCGTCGGGCAGGTCTCGTTCCCGTACGTGCCCGGGCTGCTCGCCTTCCGCGAGATCCCCACCGTGCTCGCGGCCCTGGACGCGCTGCCCTGCGCGCCGGGGCTCGTCGTGTGCGACGGGTACGGGCTCGCCCACCCGCGCCGCTTCGGCCTCGCCAGCCACCTCGGTGTCCTCACCGGGCACCCCACGATCGGCGTCGCCAAGAATCCCTTCACCTTCACGTACGACGATCCCGGCGCCGTGCGCGGGAGCGTGTCCCCACTCCTGGCGGGCACCGAGGAGGTGGGCCGTGCCCTGCGCACCCGCGACGGCGTCAAGCCGGTGTTCGTCTCCGTCGGCCACCGGGTGAGCCTCGACACCGCGTGCGCGCACACGCTCGCCCTCACCCCCGAGTACCGCATCCCCGAGTCCACCCGGCGGGCGGACTCCCTGTGCCGACAGGCCCTCAAGGAGGCGGCTCCTCGAGAGGGCGATCAGATTGTCTGAGTATCCGATCTGAGTATCTGTACGGATGTGAGGGCGCCGTCATGATCGGCAGGCTGTGGCCCATGACGACACACCGCGCCCCCGAGCCCGCCGCCAGCCCCACCCAGCCCGTCGAGCGGGCCGTGATCGCGGGCCTGGTCCTCGCCGTGATCGCCGGAGTCGCCTGGATCGGCGGCATGATCTACACGGTCACCGGGTGGTCTTCCTGAACCCGGGCTTCATGCCCTCTACTGGCTGGCCGCCACCCGGAACGTGATCCCCGCCCGGCGCAGCCGCCCGATCAGCGCGTCGCCCATCGCGACCGCCGTGGTGACCTGCCCGGCCGTGTCCGGGAGCGCGTCGAGGGCGAGGCTCAGCGCCGACTCGGCGAGCATCTTCGCCGTCTCGTCGTAGCCGGGGTCACCACCCGAGACCTCTGTGAACACCCGGCGCCCACCGCCCTCGCCCACGAACCGCACGGAGAACCAGCTCTTCGCCCGCTTCTCGGCGCTCGGCCCCTCACCCGGCTTGATCCGCTCCGACATCCAGCGGCGCGCGGACGGCAGCTGGGCGGCCGCGACCACCGCGCCGACGGCGGCGGTACCGCCCACGGCGAACGGCAGACTCCGGACGGCCGCGTAGTGGCGGTAGCGGAAGTCGGGCCCGTACCGTCGCAGCGCCCGCGCCGAACGCTCCACCACCCGACCGTCGATGGTGGGCAGCGGCACCGCCCACGCACCGATCTCCTTGGCGAACCGCGGCGCACTCAGTGGGGCGTGCGCCCGCCGTCCCGGCGTGCGCGGCTCGTGCCGCCGCCGGTCCCGCGCCGCGGTCAGCAACTGCCGCCCGCGCGAGAACTGGTTCAGCGCCGAGGCGAACGTACCGCCAGAGAGCATCGCGTCGGAGCGCACGAACCCGTCCACCGTGATCGGCACGCCCTCGGGGAGCTGCGCCACCGTGAAGTACGCCCCCAGGTCGTGCGGCACCGAGTCGAAACCGCAGGCGTGCACGAGCCGCGCACCGGTCTCCCGCGCGCGTGCGTCGTGCCGCACGTACATCAGGTCCACGAACTCGGGCTCCCCGGTGAGGTCCACGTAGTCCGTGCCGGCGTCGGCGCAGGCGGCCACCAGGTCCTCGCCGTACGTCAGATAGGGGCCGACCGTCGTGGCCACCACGCGCGCCTGCCCGGCGAGTTCACGCATCGACGCGGGGTCCCCGGCGTCCGCCCGCAGCACCCCGAACGTGGCGCCACCGCTCAGGCGCTCACGCAGCCGCTCCAGCTTCCCGGCGTCGCGCCCCGCGATCGCCCACCGCAGTCCCTCGGGCGCGTGGGTGGCGAGGTACTCCGCGGTGAGTTCCCCGACGAATCCCGTCGCCCCGAAGAGGACGATGTCGTACGCGCGATCCGCCCTGTCCCGCCTGCTCATGACACCTCTCAGCCGTCGCCCTCGCGCCGTTGTCGGTGGCTGAGGCTAGCGTGAGGTACGAGCATCCGAACGACCGGGATCCGGAGGTGTGACCATGGCCGTGCCCAGGGACGCCCTGAAGAAGTGGCAGCAGGTGCGAGGGTTCGCTCTCGGCCTGCCCGGCGCGGTCGAGGAGTTCCCCTGGAGCGAGTCGGTCGCGAAGGTCAACAAGAAGGTGTTCGTCTTCCTCGGCGTCGACGACGGCAGCTACCCGCTGGGCGTCACGGTCAAGCTCAAGGACGAGGAGACCCACGCCCACGCCCTGACCTGCCCGGGCGCCGAGCCCGCCGGCTACGGCCTCGGCAGATCCGGCTGGGTCCGCATCCCCCTGGAGGAGAAGGGTGCTCCAGAGGCCGAGCTGCTGTGCGACTGGGTGGAGGAGAGCTACCGGGTGATCGCGCCGAAGAGACTGATAGCGGAGCTGGACTCCAATTAGCCCGTCCGGCGTTTGAGGACGAGGCCGAAGGCCGATCCGGGGGTCTGGGGGCGCAG
>NZ_VJZC01000980.1 GCF_009377185.1 Streptomyces spongiae | reverse complement strand
GGGGCGGCGGGGGCGAGGAAAAGCAGGCACCCGGCCGGCGGGCCTCAGGCCCGTGGGGCGCAGCCCAGGACGTGGGACTTGACTATGTCGGCGATCCTCGGGTCGCGCCTCCGGAACGCCGCCACCAACTCCTCGTGCTCCTCGGCGTACGACTGCTGAACCGTCCCCAGCCAGCGAATGGACAGCGCAGTGAACACCTCGATGCCGAGCCCCTCCCAGGTGTGCAGAAGGACCGAGTTGCCCGCGGCCCGCACCAGCTCACGGTGGAAGCCGACCGTATGGCGCACCTGACCCGTACCGTCCGACCTGCGATCCGCCTCGTACAGCGCGGCGACATGCGGCTCCAGCGCCGAGCAGTCCTCGGCCAGCCGCTCCGCCGCGAGCTCCGCCGCGATGGCCTCCAGACCGGCCCGCACGGGGTAGCTCTCCTCCAGGTCCGCCGCCGTCAGGTTCCGTACCCGCACGCCCTTGTTCGGCGCCGACTCGATCAGCCGGAGCGACTCCAGTTCCCGCAGGGCCTCCCGCACGGGGGTCTGGCTGACCTCCAGCTCCGTCGCGATCCGCCGCTCGACGATCCGCTCACCCGGCTTCCATCGACCGCTCACGATCCCCTCCACGATGTGCTCGCGGATCTGTTCGCGCAGCGAGTGGACGACGGGCGCGGTCATGAGGGCTCCTTAAAGAGGGGCCGCCCATGGGCCCCGAGGGCGTTCGACGTTTAGACAATACGGCCGGTTCGCTCCGCTGGGAGGGCGTGAGGGGGCGCTTTCGCGCAGGTGAGACAAGCCGCACACGGTGCCTCCGGCGGTTTGGCCACGAACTGCGCCCCGCTGACATGTGACGGTGCCCCGGCCGGAGAGTCCGGACGGGGCACCGTACTGAACAGACAGACGTACTGACCTACAGGCCGAGCTCCACCTCGAACTCGCCCGCCTCCAGGATCGCCTTGACCGCCGTCAGGTAGCGGGCGGCGTCGGCGCCGTCCACCAGGCGGTGGTCGTAGGAGAGGGTCAGGTAGGTCATGTCGCGGACGCCGATGACCGTGCCCTCCTCCGTCTCGATGACGGCCGGGCGCTTGACCGTGGCGCCGATGCCGAGGATCGCGACCTGGTTCGGCGGCACGATGATCGTGTCGAAGAGCGCGCCGCGCGAACCGGTGTTGCTGATCGTGAAGGTCGCGCCGGAGAGCTCGTCCGGGGTGATCTTGTTGGCCCGGACCTTGCCCGCCAGGTCAGCGGTGGCCTTGGCGATGCCGGCGATGTTCAGGTCGCCCGCGTTCTTGATGACCGGGGTCATCAGGCCCTTCTCGGAGTCCACGGCGATGCCGACGTTCTCCGAGTCGAAGTACGTGATGGTGCCGTCGGCCTCGTTGATCCGGGCGTTGATGGCCGGGTGGGCCTTCAGCGCCTGGGCCGCCGCCTTCACGAAGAACGGCATCGGGGAGAGCTTCACGCCCTCGCGGGCGGCGAACGAGTCCTTCGCCTTGCCGCGCAGCTTCATCAGGCGGGTCACGTCGACCTCGACGACCGAGGACAACTGGGCCTGCTCGTGCAGGGCCTTGACCATGTTGTCGCCGATGACCTTGCGGATCCGCGGCATCTTGATGGTCTGACCGCGCAGCGGGGAGACCTCCAGGACCGGGGCCTTCTTCGGCGCACCGACGGCAGGCGCCGCGGCGGCCGGAGCCGGAGCGGCGGCCTTCGCGGCCTCGGCGGCGGCGATGACGTCCTGCTTGCGGATGCGACCGCCGACGCCGGTGCCCTTGACGGTGGACAGGTCGACGCCGTTCTCGGCGGCGAGCTTGCGCACCAGCGGGGTCACGTAGGCGCCCTCGTCGGTCGCCTTGGCGGCGGCCGGAGCAGCCGGAGCCGGAGTGACCGGAGCGGGCGCGGCCGGCGCGGGAGCCGGAGCGGCCGGAGCCGCGGCCTGGACCGGAGCCGGAGCCGGAGCCGGAGCGGCAGCGGCGGGCGCGGCCGGAGCGGCGGGGGCCGGAGCCGGAGCCGCGGGGGCGGCCGGAGCCGGAGCCGGGGCAGCGGGGGCG
>NZ_VJZC01000979.1 GCF_009377185.1 Streptomyces spongiae | reverse complement strand
CGCAACGACGTCGGATCGACACCCGCCCGCTCGACCGCCTCCCACACCGACTCCAGCAGCAACCGCTGCTGCGCATCCGTCGCCAACGCCTCCCGCGGACTCATCCCGAAGAAGTCCGCGTCGAAGTCCCCCGCACCGTGCAGGAACCCACCGTGGCGGGTGGAGGACGTACCACTGTGCTCCGGATCCGGGTGATACAACCGCTCCAGATCCCAACCACGATCCGACGGAAACTCACCCACCGCGTCCACACCCTCGGACACCAACCGCCACAAATCCTCCGGCGACTCCACACCACCCGGAAAACGACACGCCATCCCCACGACCACCACCGGATCATCCGCGAGAGGCGCCACGGCCGGCGCTTCCCGCTCTGACGTGCCGGTGCGGGTGTGGGTGCGGGTGTGGCCGGTGTCCGGGAGCAGCTCGGACAGCAGGTGCTCGGCCAGAGCCCGGGGTGTGGGGTGGTCGAAGACCAGGGTGGCGGGCAGGCGCAGGCCCGTCGCCGTGCCGAGCGCGTTGCGCAGCTCGACGGCGGTCAGCGAGTCGAAGCCCAGGTCCCGGAAGGCACGGCTGGGTTCGACGCGTTGGGCGTCCTGGTGGCCGAGGACGGCGGCCACCCGCTCGCGGACGAGGTCGAGGAGCGCTGCCCTGCGGTCGGCGGGGTCGAGCGGGGCGAGCCGTTCCACGAGGCCGTCCGCGCGGACCTCGACAGACGCGGCCGTGGTCAGCGTCGTGCGGCGTGCCGTGGGACGCGTCAGGCTGCTCAGGAGTGCGGGGACGTCGGCTCGGGCGCGCAGCGCGGTGGGGTCGATCCGGAGGGGAAGGACCGTGGCGTGCCCCGCGGCCGGGGCGGCGTCGAGGAGGGCCAGACCGTCGTCGGGGGTGAGGAAGGGGAAGCCGGAGCGGGCGAGGCGTGCCCGGTCGACGTCGGTGAGGTCGCCGGTCATGGCGCTGGCCGCGACGTCCCAGGGTCCCCAGGCGAGGGAGAGCGCGGGCAGGCCGAGGGCGCGGCGGTGTTCGGCGAGGGCGTCGAGGAAGGCGTTGGCGGCGGCGTAGTTGCCCTGCCCGGCGCCGCCCAGGATGCCGGCGGAGGAGGAGAAGAGGACGAACGTGCCGACGTCGGGGGCGAGTTCGTGGAGGTACCAGGCGGTGTCGGCCTTGGGCCGAAGCACGGTGTCGAGACGTTCAATGGTGAGAGCGTCGACGACACCGTCGTCGACGACGCCGGCGACGTGGACAACGGCCGTCAGGTGCTCGCCGTCGAGGAGCCGGGCGAGGGCGTCACGGTCGCCGGTGTCGCAGGCGACGACGCGAACGCGGGCGCCGAGTGCGGTCAGGTCGGTGGCAAGCCGGTCGGCGCCGGGGGCGTTGGGGCCGCGGCGGGAGACGAGCAGGAGGTCTCGGGCGCCGTGCCGGGTCACGAGGTGGCGGGCGACGAGGCCGCCGAGGCCTCCGGTGCCGCCGGTGACGAGGACGGTGCCGGAGACGTCCCAGGCGGGTGGCTGGGTTGTGCGCGGGGCTCGGACGAGCCGGGGGGCGCGCAGGCCGGCTGCGCCGGCGCGGACTTCGGGCTCGGGCGTGGTCAGGGCCCGGCGCAGCAGGTCGCCGTCGGGCGGGCCGTCGAGGTGGAGGACGGTGAGGCGGCCGGGGTTCTCCGTCTGCGCGGTGCGCAGGAGGCCGCGGGCGGCGGCGGCCGGGAGATCGCCGGTGGCGGGGGTGGCCACGACGAGGCGGGAGTCGGCGAAACGGGGTTCCGCCAGCCAGGACTGGACGAGGCGCAGGGCTTGTTCGGTGGTGGTGCGCAGGGCTGTGGCGGTGGGGGCGTCGTCGGCCTGGGAGGCGATGCGGGTGAGGACGACGGGGGGTACCGCGTCGAGTGTGGCGAGGTCGGGGCTGACGGTGACGGTGACATCGGCGGCGCGGAGGGCGTCGGCCAGGTCGCCGGTGTCGGGCCCGATGACGCCGACAGGGAGGTCCGCGTCCGTGTTCTCGCCGATGAGGGGCCAGTCGACCGTGAACAGGGCGTCGGGTGCGGTGG
>NZ_VJZC01000978.1 GCF_009377185.1 Streptomyces spongiae | reverse complement strand
CGTGGGGCCCGGTCCCGTGATCTCCCTCTGGAACCAGGCGTATCGGTAGGGCAGTCTTCTCCCTCGTGGGGAGCGTTCCGTATCAGAGTGGGCCGCCGGTGGCGGGGACGCACATGGTCGTGTGCGGCGACGACGGGCTGGCGCACCGGCTGGCGGCCGAGTTGCGGACCGTCTACGGCGAGCAGGTGACCCTGGTCGTGCCGACGGCCCAGCGGGCGGCCCGGCGGCCGGTGGTCGGGCGGGCCCGGGCCTCGGCGTTGCTGGACCGGGTGTCGGACCGGGTGACGGCGGCGGTCAACCGGGCGGCCGGGAACGGCGAATCGCCCTCTGCCTCGGGTGCGTCGAGTGCGTCGGGTACGTCGGGTTCCTCTGGTTCAGCGGGCTCGGCGGGTTCGGCGGGTTCGGCGGGTTCGGCGGGCTCCTCCGGTTCCTCTGGTTCCTCGGGTTCCTCCCGTGATGACAGCGGGCCCCCGACGCGGGTGGTGGAGGCCGCCGAGGCCACCGAGACCGTCCTGGCCGAGGCCGGGGTGGAGCGGGCGGCCGCGCTCGCGCTCGTGTACGACGACGACGAGACCAACATCCGGGCCGCCCTCACGGCCCGGCGTCTCAACCCGCGCCTACGACTCGTCCTGCGGCTCTACAACCGGCGGTTGGGCCAGCACATCGAGGAACTCCTCGACCAGGCAGCGGCGTTGGCGACCTGGGGTGGACCGGAGGGCGGGCCGGGAGACAGTGCGGACGCGGGGTTCGACGCGTCCACGACCGTCCTGTCCGACGCCGACACGGCCGCGCCCGCGCTGGCCGCCACCGCCGTCGCCGGGACCAGCAAGGTCGTGCAGACGGACGGACTGATGCTGCGCGCGGTGGAGAGGCCACCGCTGCGGCCCGGACAGACCGCCGATCCCGGACTGGCCACGCTGGCACTGCTGTCGCCGACGGAACCGTCCGCCCAGGCCGCATCCGAAGTCCAGCAGCCACGGCTGCTGCCGGACGCGGCGGCGGTGGCTCAGGCACGCGGGTGCGGAACCATCGTGCTGGAGCAGGTGTCGTACTCCGGTCCGTCGCTGCCCGCGGGCCGCGGGATCGTTCCGCCGCTCGCCTCACTGTTCTCACGGCGGCTGCGGTGGTCGCTGGCGGGGCTGGTGGGGTGCGTGGTCGCGCTGGCCGTCGCGCTGTCGGTGGTGAGCGGGAAGCATCTGCTGTACGCGACCTATCTGACACTGCTCGACCTGTTCGCCATCAACGATCCCGCCCTCCACCAGTCCATCGGGGTCCAGATCCTCCAACTCCTCTCCGGTCTCGTCGGGTTGCTGCTGCTGCCGGTGATGCTGGCCGCCGTACTCGAAGCGCTGGGCACTTTCCGGACGGCCTCCGCCCTGCGCAAGCCGCCGCGCGGGCTCGGCGGGCACGTCGTGCTGCTCGGGCTCGGCAAGATCGGCACGCGCGTTCTGACGCGGCTGCGGGAACTGCACATCCCCGTGGTGTGCGTCGAGTCCGATCCCGAGGCGCGGGGCATGGCGACGGCGCGGCGCCTCAGGGTGCCGGTGGTGCTCGGGGACGTCACGCAGGAGGGTGTCCTGGAGGCCGCCAAGATCCACCGGGCGCACGCGCTGCTCGCGGTGACGAGCGCGGACACCACGAACCTGGAGGCCGCGCTGTACGCGCGGTCCGTGCGGCCCGATCTGCGGGTGGTGCTGCGGCTGTACGACGACGACTTCGCGACGGCCGTGTACCGCACCCTCCGGGCCGCTCACCCGCACGCGTCCACGCGGAGTCGCAGCGTGTCCCACCTGGCCGCGCCCGCGTTCGCCGGGGCGATGATGGGGCGGCAGATCCTGGGGGCGATTCCCGTCGAGCGGCGTGTGCTGTTGTTCGCGGCGGTGGATGTGGGCGGGCATCCGCAGCTGGAGGGGAAGACCGTGGGTCAGGCGTTCCGGGCGGGGGCATGGCGGGTGCTGGCCCTCGACACGGGGGTCTCCGACGGGCGGCGGGAGGAGCCGGCGGCGGAGTCGGCGTATGAGGAGGCGCGGGGGTCGGGGTTGGTG
>NZ_VJZC01000977.1 GCF_009377185.1 Streptomyces spongiae | reverse complement strand
CCTCGAACCCGAGCTTCCCGCCGAGCCCGAGCCTCCCGCCCAACCCGAGGCGCCCGCAACGGAACCGCCGTTTACGGAACCGCCCGTTACGGAACTGCCCGCTTCGGAGCCGCTCGCGGCGGACGCGGAGCCCGAACTCGTACAGCACGCGGAGGACCTGGACACCAGGGCCGCCGACCAGGAAGAGAGCACGGCCGCCGTGGCAGAAGCACGAGAGTCCACGGGCCCCGCCGCACCCGGCTACGAGGACGCCGAGCGTGAGGCCGTCCTGCGGGTGATGCGCGAGCGCCGCGACATCCGCAACGGCTTCCGCAGCGACCCGATTCCGCACGACGTCCTGCTCCGCGTCCTGGAAGCGGCACACACAGCACCCTCCGTGGGCCACTCGCAGCCCTGGGACTTCGTCGTCATCCGCTCGGCCGAGACGCGCCGCACGATGCACGACCTGGCCCAGCGCCAGCGCGAGGCGTACGCGAAGTCGCTGCCCAAGGGCCGGGCGAAGCAGTTCAAGGAACTGAAGATCGAGGCCATCCTCGACACCCCGGTGAACATCGTCGTCACCGCCGACCCCACCCGCGGAGGCCGCCACACCCTGGGCCGCCACACACAGCCCCAGATGGCCCCGTACTCCTCCGCGCTCGCGGTGGAGAACCTGTGGCTCGCCGCCCGCGCCGAGGGCCTCGGCGTCGGCTGGGTCAGCTTCTTCGACGAGCGCGAGATGGTGCGCGCCCTGGGTCTGCCCGAACACCTGGAGGTCGTGGCGTACCTGTGCGTCGGGTACGTCGACGAGTTCCCGGAGGAGCCCGAGCTGCTGCAGGCGGGCTGGTCCAAGCGACGCCCGCTGTCCTGGGTCGTGCACGAGGAGACGTACGGCCGCCGCGCCCTGCCCGGCGAGGAGCCGCACGACCTGCTCGCCGAGACCGTCGCCGGTATCCGCCCGCTGGACGCCAAGGCCCTCGGCGAGGCGTGGGAGCGGCAGAAGCGCATGACGAAGCCAGCGGGCGCGCTCGGCATGCTGGAGATCATCTCGGCCCAGCTGTCCGGCCTGTCCCGCCAGTGCCCGCCGCCGATCCCGGAGCCCGCGGCCGTCGCGATCTTCGCGGGTGACCACGGCGTGCACGCCCAGGGAGTCACTCCGTGGCCGCAGGAGGTGACGGCCCAGATGGTCGCCAACTTCCTCGGTGGGGGAGCCGTCTGCAACGCTTTCGCGAGCCAGGTGGGCGCCGAGGTCTGCGTCGTGGACGTCGGCGTGGCCTGCGAACTCCCGGCCACTCCGGGCCTCCTCCCGCGCAAGGTCCGCGCGGGCACGGCCGACATGACGACCGGCCCCGCGCTGACCCGCGAGGAGGTCAAGCAGGCGATCGAGGTCGGCATCGAGACGGCCCGCGACCTGGTGGCGGCGGGCAACAAGGCGCTGCTCACGGGTGAGATGGGCATCGCGAACACCACTGCCTCGGCGGCCCTGATCGCGGTCTTCACGGACACCGACCCCGCAGAGGTCACCGGCCGGGGCACGGGTATCAACGACGAGACCCTGGCCCGTAAGACCGAGGTGGTCCGCCGCGCGATCGAGCTCCACCAGCCCGACCCGGCCGACCCCATCGGCGTCCTCGCGGCGTTCGGCGGCCTGGAGCACGCGGCGATGGTGGGCCTGCTCCTCGGCGGCGCGTCCCTCCGTACGCCGGTGATCCTCGACGGCGTCAGCGCGGGCGCGGCCGCCCTGGTGGCCCGCGCCATCGCCCCCGAGGTGCTTGCCGCCTGCATCGCCGGCCACCGCAGCGCCGAACCCGGCCACGTGGCGGCCCTGAAGAAGCTCGGCCTCCGCCCCCTGGTCGACCTCGACCTCCGCCTCGGCGAGGGCACGGGCGCGCTCCTCGCCCTCCCGATGGTCCAGAGCACGGCGAGGGCGATGCACGAGGTGGCGACGTTCGACTCGGCGGGGGTAACGGAGAAGTAGGGGCGGGTCGCCCGTCGGTCTGTGGGCAGTCGTTTCGCAGGGCGGAACGGGTGGGCACAGACCGACCCCCCCAGCCGCAGGTACGGGCCCCGGG
>NZ_VJZC01000976.1 GCF_009377185.1 Streptomyces spongiae | reverse complement strand
CCACTCCTCCCACCCGAAACGCCCAGGACGACGCCCAGAGCGTGCACTCTGGGCGTCGTCGGAGTCGAGCGAATTCCGGGAGTCCGGGAGGGCGTCCTACCAGATCGACTCGACCCACTCCGGGTGGTCGATGAACGGGTTGCGGTTGCCCTGGTACGAGTCGTAGATGATCTCGTTGCGGCGCTCCTCGAAGGAGTCCGGCGGGTCCTCGTCGTTCCACGCCTTCAGGACGGAGAGGCGGCCCATGTAGGGCACGCTGCCGTTGGTGACGGCGTCGTTGGGCTCCAGGTCGGGCCAGCTGTCGTCGCCCTCGTAGCGGACGGCCATGTAGAGGATCATGCGGGCCACGTCACCCTTGACGGCGTCGCGCGGCTCGAAGGAGTTGGAGTCCGTGAGGCTGCCGCCGCTGTTGGTGAAGCTGCTGCCGCCGTTGTCGAAGTCCTTGTTGCCGCGGATGGAGTTGGCCTGGACGTCCTCGGGGCGCAGGTGGTGCAGGTCGGTTCCGGGTCCCGCCGAGGTGCCGAAGTCGCCGTGGGACTGCGCCCACACGTGCTCGCGGTTCCAGTTTCCGGTGTTGCCGCCGTTCAGCGACTTGCTGCGGGAGATGCCGGAGTAGAGCAGCTTCACGTTGCTGCTGTTGTTGGGGTCCTGGTCGGTGACCTTCAGCGCGTTCCAGACCGCCGAGTACGAGATCTTCGTCTGGTCGCTGATGATCGTGTGCAGGGAGTCCTTGAGGGCCGTGCCGGTCTTGCCGATCGCGTCCGCGTAGTACGTGTCGTCGTACGCGGTCGTCGTCGCGGCGGCGGGAGAGGCGGTTGCCGTGGGCAGGGCGAGTCCGGCGAGCAGGGCCGAGGCCGTCAGCGCCAGGAATCTCCGGCGGCGTGTGTGCGTGGCGGGCATATGGGGTGTCCGTTCTACGCGGGTTGATTGAGCGGCCAACGGACAGGAGAGTGACATGGACATGCAGTCAAAGAGGTGAACGAGATGGGTCGGTTATGTGTTGAGATCCTGTGAGTCAGTCACTTCATGGTGAATAAGAACTTATCGCCGTATGTAGCGAGTTGAGTGCAGGCTGGAGTGGAGTGCGGGCGGCTGTCGACGCGCTCCGGCCCCGCGAGTCCTGTGAGCCCCTTGTGTGACGGGGATCACCTCCGGGGGAAAACCTGCCGTGCGGGCCCGGCGTCTTGCGGGTGTGAGATCACTCAGGAAGGCACCGGGCGAGCTGGACGAGGAGCGTCTCGTCCGGCTGGTGGCCAAGGGCGACCGCGCCGCGTTCGAGGAGCTGTACCGGCGCACCGCGCCGTGGATGGCGGTGCGGCTGAGCCGCCGCTGCGCCGACGAGCAGATCGTCGCCGAGGTCATGCAGGAGACGTACCTGGCGGTGTGGCGCGCGGCGAGCGCGTTCGCCGGCTCCGCGGTCGGGGGAACGGCCGTCGGCTGGCTGTGGACGATCGCGGCGCGCCGCCTCGTCGACGCGTTCCGGCGCAGGGCCCACCACGCGGAGCCGCCGCCGGCGGCCGCCTCGCAGCCCGTGGCGCCCGCTGCCGAGGAGGAGGTGCTCGCGGCGACCGTCGGCGGTGACGTCGGCGACGCGCTGCGGCGCCTCGCGCCGGAACTCAGACAGGTACTGCAGGCCATGGTGCTCGACGGCCTGTCCGTCCGGGAGACCGCGGTCCTGCTCGGACTGCCCGAGGGCACAGTCAAGACCCGTGCCCGCAGGGCCCGGACCGAGATGCGGAGGGCGCTGGCATGAGCGGGGAACACGCGTCGATGCGGAGCATCGACGGCTACGCGCGCGGCGACACGGACATCGCCGCCGACGAGGTGTGGGCCTTGGAGGCCCATCTGGTGGCGTGCCGGGTGTGCCGTGACCGGCTGTCGGCCGCCGTCATGGCACAGTCGACGGCCGCCGCGGCGGCGGCGCAGGCGCCGGTCGCTCCGGTTGTGGGGTCGGGCGTTGTGGCGGAGGGGTTGGTCGCTCCGGTTGTGGGGCCGGGCGTTGTGGGGGAGAGGTCGGCTGCCCCGGCTGCGGGGCCGGGCGTTGTGGGGGAGGCG
>NZ_VJZC01000975.1 GCF_009377185.1 Streptomyces spongiae | reverse complement strand
GACTCAGCCGCCCCGCACCACCTGCGTCACCCCGTTGATGATCTGCTGCACGGCGATGGCGGAGAGCATCATGCCCGCGAGCCGGGTCACCAGCACCACTCCGCCGTCCTTGATGACGCGGATGATCAGTAGCGAGTACCGCATCGTGAGCCACAGCACGACGTGTATCGCGAGGATGGCGGCCCAGACGGACACCTGGGCCGCCGCACCGTCCGCCTTCTGGACCGCGAGGATCACGGACACGATGGCACCGGGCCCCGCGAGCAGCGGCATGCCCAGCGGTACGAGGGCGACGTTCACGTCCTTCGTCTGCTTCGGCTCGTCGGTCTTGCCGGTCAGCAGGTCCAGTGCGATCAGCAGGAGCAGCAGCCCACCCGCGATCATCAGCGCGGGCACGGAGACATGCAGGTAGTTCAGGATCTGGTGCCCCAACAGCCCGAAGACCGTGATGACCCCGCCGGCCACGCAGACGGCCTGGAACGCCATCCGCTTCTGCGTCCTGGCCGGTCGGCCCGCGGTGAGCGCCAGGAAGATCGGGGTGATTCCCGGCGGATCCATGATCACGAACAGGGTGAGGAAGAGCGAACCGAAGACGGCGACATCGAACACAGGGGTGCCTTGCGAAGGAGGGAAGGGGGGAAGAGGGAAAGGGGGAAACGAACGAGGTGGTGGCCGACGTGGCCGTGGCCACGGGCACGTGGGCACAGCGGGACGGGGCCGGGTGCCGTGACAGAGCGAGCGGTGCCGGTACGGGAGGCGGTCGGGCTCAGGCCCCCAGCACGTGGAACGCGGCACCGGAGCCTGCGGAGAGCCCGGCCGGCACGAGCCGGACGTGGCACTCGGACGAGACCGATCCGAACCCCAACCAGCCCGATCCGAACCCCAACGAGCCCGGGCCGAACCCTAACCGGCCCGGACGGAACGGGCGGACCCGGGGCCTGCCCCACGGACCGGGCCGGACTTCAAGCGGCAGCGCCTCTGGCACGCACCCCCGCGTGAGCCGCCGACCAGGCCCCGTCGCGCCCGGCCCTACGCGCCGCGGCTTCCGCCGGTCCCCGGGACGGGGAACGCCCCGGTCGCCCGTCGCGTGATCTCGCCGTACACCTCGGGGTCCGTCGTGTACTCGCCGAGCACGCAGGTCTTGCGGCTGCCGTGGTAGTCCGAGGAGCCCGTGGTGAGCAGTCCGAGGTCGCCCGCCAGCCCGCGCAACCGCGCCCGGGTCTCCGGCTCGTGGTCCATGTGGTCGACCTCGATACCGTCGAGCCCGGCGGCGGCCATCTCGGCGATCGCGGACTCCGGCACGGTACGGCCCCGCTTGGCGGCCCCCGGGTGCGCGAAGACGGCGACGCCGCCCGCGCCCTTGACCAGCCGGATCGCCTCGAAGGGGTCGGTCTCGTGCTTCTCGACGAAGGCCCGGCCGCCGTCGGCCAGCCAGTCGGCGGTGAAGGCGTCGCCCACGGTCGGTACGACACCGAGCTCGACCAGGGCGGTGGCCACATGCGGGCGCCCGACCGACCCGTCTCCGGCGATCCGCGCGACCTGCTCCCAGGTCACGGGCA
Source organism: Streptomyces spongiae (assembly GCF_009377185.1). Lineage (GTDB taxonomy): Bacteria > Actinomycetota > Actinomycetes > Streptomycetales > Streptomycetaceae > Streptomyces > Streptomyces spongiae. The sequence continues at coordinate 510 of NZ_VJZC01000975.1, read as the reverse complement.
CGCCCAGCTCGTTGAGCTTGGCGATCATGCCCCGGGCCCGCGGCACCCGGTCGTCCCGGACGAGCTCGCGCTCGGCGAGCAGGTCGGGCTCCTCGGGATCGAAGAGGTACGCCAACATGTGCATGCTCACCCCGTCGAGGCGGCAGGAGAGCTCCGCACCGGTGACCAGCGTGAGTCCCTGGGGCACGGCGGCGATCGCCTCGGCATACCCACGGGTCGTGTCGTGATCGGTCAGCGCGACGACGTCCAGCCCGGCGGCGGACGCGTTCCGCACCAGCTCGGCCGGAGTGTCCGTACCGTCGGAAGCCGTGGAGTGACAGTGCAGATCAATACGCACGACACGAACTCCAGGCACAACGAAGCGGAAGGGACCGCTCAAGGATAACCACGCCCCGAACCACTCCGGTCACACTTACTGACTGCCGGACGCCTACACGCAAGGGGCGCGGGGAACTGCGCGAGCAACCCAGGACAACCCGCACCCAAGAACCATCCGATCCACCCACGACC
>NZ_VJZC01000974.1 GCF_009377185.1 Streptomyces spongiae | reverse complement strand
GGTAAGGTCTGCGGCTGTGAGTGGTAGTTCCTCAAGCCTGAAGCCGCCGGCCGACGCCTCGGCGCCCGTACGGCACCCCGAAGCACCCTCTCCCGGTGAGCTGCTCGGGGCGCACTACGACCAGTGCTTCGGGTGCGGGGGCGAGCAGCCGCACGGGCTGCTCCTGGAGGCCAGGGCCGGCGAGGGTGTTTCCCTGACCGCCGAGTTCACCGTGCAGCCCGCCCACCAGGGCGCCCCGGGCCTCGCCCACGGCGGTGTGCTGGCGAGCGCGCTCGACGAGACCCTCGGCTCGCTCAACTGGCTGCTGCGCACCATCGCCGTGACCGGGCGGCTGGAGACGGACTTCGTGCGGCCCGTGCCCGTCGGCAGCGTGCTGCACCTTCAGGCCCGGGTCACCGCTGTGGCCGGGCGGAAGATCTACTCGACCGCCACCGGGCGCCTCGGCGGCCCCGACGGCCCCGTCGCCGTCCGCGCGGACGCGCTCTTCATCGAGGTGAAGGTCGACCACTTCGTCGACAACGGCCGCCCGGAGGAGATCCGGGCCGCCATGAACGACCCGGACCAGGTCCGGCGTGCCCGCGCCTTCGAGGTGAACCCGTGAGTCGTACACCTGTGAACGTGCTGATCCGGCGTGTGGACTCGGAGGTTCCGCTTCCGGAATACGCACAGCCGGGTGACGCGGGCGCGGATCTGCGCACCACGGAGGCCCGTGAGCTGGGGCCGGGGGAGCGGGCGGTTCTGCCCACCGGGGTGTCCATCGCCCTCCCCGAGGGGTACGCGGCCTTCGTGCACCCGCGCTCCGGCCTCGCGGCCCGCTGCGGTGTCGCCCTCGTGAATGCCCCGGGGACGGTTGATGCCGGGTACCGTGGGGAGATCAAGGTGATCGTGGTGAATCTCGACCCGCACGAGCCGGTGCGGTTCGAGCGCTTCGACCGGATTGCCCAACTGGTCGTCCAGCAGGTCGAGAAGGTGCGCTTCCAGGAGGTGGCGGAGCTTCCCGACTCGGCGCGGGCCGAGGGGGGCTTCGGGTCCACGGGCGGTCATGCCGCAGTGGGCGGCACAACGGGTGGGAATCGATACGCTTCGGTCGTATCCGACCGGGAAGGACAGTGACGTGTTCGGACGTCGCAAGAAGAAGGGTGCCGCCGAGGACGCGGCCGGCGAGGCCGAGCAGGTCGTCGACAGCGTCGACACTGAGGCGGACGAAGAAGAAGGCGTGCGCGAGCGCGTGCGGCTGGAGCCCGAGCCGCGCCCCGACGGACCCTGGGACAGCACCGAGGTGCGCGAGCCCGGCGAGGGCCGGGTCGACCTCGGAGGCATCTTCGTGCCGGGGGTCGACGGCATGGAGCTGCGCGTCGAGGTCGCGGGTGACGCGATCGTCGCGGCGACCGTCGTGCTGCGCGACAGCGCGGTCCAGCTGCAGGCCTTCGCCGCACCCAAGCGCGAGGGCATCTGGGGCGAGGTACGCGAGGAGATCGCCACCGGCATCACCCAGCAGGGCGGTGTCATCGACGAGGTCGAGGGCCCGCTGGGCTGGGAGCTGCGGGCCCAGGTGCCGGTGCAGCTGCCCGACGGGACGGGCGGCTTCCAGGTCGTCCGGTTCATCGGTGTGGACGGGCCGCGCTGGTTCCTGCGGGGTGTGATCTCCGGCCGGGGCGCCGTGGAGCCGGGCACCGCGGGCCTGCTGGAGCAGATCTTCCGGGACACGGTCGTCGTCCGCGGTGAGGGCCCGATGGCCCCCCGTGACCCGATCGTCCTGAAGCTCCCGAACGACGCGCAGATGGTCCCCGAGGGCGTCCAGCAGGAGGAGCAGGGTTCCCGCTTCGCCGGCGGCATGGGTCAGCTGCAGCGCGGACCGGAGATCACCGAGGTCCGGTAGGGCCTGTCGCACAGGCACCGGGCCACATGGGCCGTACTCCGACGTGTGCGGCCCATTGTCATGTCCGGGCTCTAGGCGACTCCAGGAGCCAGGAGCCAGGAGACCGAAGGCGCGGGTCGAACCATTGATCGACCACGTGCCCGGTGACCATACTGGGCGTGCGGTCGACGGGGAGGGTGGGCGCAGGTGGGGGAC
>NZ_VJZC01000973.1 GCF_009377185.1 Streptomyces spongiae | reverse complement strand
GGGCTCGGAGATGTTTATAAGAGACAGCTCGCAGGCTGCGGGGCGAGCGGGACGGACGGCGACGCGGGTGCCTCGTGTGCCGAAAGGCGCAGCGGCAGCGCGACGAGTGCGGCGACGGCGCAGGACACACCGACTCCCGCCGCGGCACGGAGCAGCCGGCGGCGCGCCGCGGCGCGGCGGATCGCGTGGTAGCGGCCGGGGGGTGGAACGAGGCGGTCCGGGGGCGGTCGCAGGATGACCGCGAGGGGGTCGTCGGGCTCGAAGTCCGGGCCCTCGTCAGAGTGTGTGATCAAGGCTTCTCCTCAGGTGGGCGCGGAGCAGCTCGCGGGCCGCGTGGAGATCGGCCTTGATGGTTCCTTCCTTGCGCCCGGTCAGTACGGACACCTCGCGGATCGGCATGTCAGCGTAGTAGTGCAGCAGCACCGGGACGCGCAGTCGTTCCGGCAGCGACTGCACGAGCAGGCGGACCGAGGGGTCGGCCTGCTCCGGGTGCGGGCGGACGGCGGCTTCCGCGGTGGCTCGGCGAACGGCTCTGCGCTCGCGTTCGAGCCCCCGCCAGTGGTCCCGGACAAGGTTGGCCGCGGTGACGTAGAGGAAGCCCTGGGGCTCCGCCACGGACGTCCAGCGGGCCCAGAGCCGGGTGAACGCCTCCGAGGCGATCTCGTGGGCGGTCTCGTCGTCGTCGACCAGCCGACGGCACCACCCGGCGAGGCGCGGGTAGAGGGCGGCGAACAACTCGGACGCTGCCTCCTCGCGTAACCGTTTCAACGCTCTCCAGGGTCGTGACGTCGTGGTGGCACTCGCAGTGGCACTCGTCGTGGCATTCGTCGTGGCATTCGTGGGGGAGGAGCCCGGGCCGGTGGAGTCGGTTCCATCGGCCCGGGCTCCGGATGGCCCGGATCCCGGGCGAAGGGTCAGTGGCCCGCCGAGTTCAGCGCGGCGAAGACGATCACGTTGTCGCGGTAGCCGTCGCCGGTGCGGGGCCCGCCGCAGGTGATGAGCCGCAGTTCGGGGCGGTCCACGTCCCCGTAGACCGCGTCCACCGGGAACTCGGCCTTGGCGACCGTCCGTACGGCGCTGACGGCGAACTGCGCCGACGTGCCGTTCTCCAGGCGCGCCACGATCCGCTCGCCCCGCCGCAGCCGCGCGAGATGCCGGAACACCCCGTCTCCGTAGGCGCCGACCGTGGCGTGACCGAGGATCACCGACGGACCGGTCTGACCCGGCGTCGGCGAGTGCCGGTACCAGCCCGCCCGGTCGTTCGCCGTGACCGGCGGCACCTGCACGGTGCCGTCCGAGGCCAACCCCAGCCGTATGACCGGGGTGTCGACCCCGATGGCCGGGATCCGCAACCTCACCGGGACCGAACGGCCAAGGGCGCGGGCCGCGTTGGCGGAGGGCCGCGAAGGCGGTGGCGTGCCCACGGGTCGCGCGGTCGTGCCCTGGCCGTCACCACGGTGGCCGCCGCAGCTCACGAGCAGCGACGTCATCGCCGCGGTGGCGAAGGCACGCCTGGAGAGCGACGTCATGCGCTGGTCGCCCGCCGACGACGTACGAGAAGCACCGCCGCGCCGCCGCCGACGAGCACCGCGGCAGCGCCCCCGCCGATCACCAGCCCGCTCTCGCTGCCGGACCGCGCGGAGGCCGGTGCCTCGCCGGTGTCCGGTGCGCCACGGGGAACGACGGAGACCTGGCCCTGGTCCGGCGCCTCGGTCGGTGCGGCGCTCGGAACGGGGGTCGCGGCGTCCCGGCCGTCCGACTCCGAGGTCGCGTCGGTGGTGGCCGGGGTCGGGGCCACGGTGGCCTCACGGCTCGTGGGGACCGGGGTCGCCTCGTCGGCGAACGCGGGCACCGCGCTCGCCAGCACGGCGGTTCCCGCGAGTGCCACGGCACTGAGGACGGTTCGGCGCATGAATCGCTCTCTTTCGTCAGGGCCCCCGCCGGGTGACGTGGCGGGCGGCGTCATGGATCGAGCGGAGAGACGAGGCAGCGGCAGAGCAGGTTGTAAAGAGATGGCAAAGTCGTCAAGTGCCGCTGACCCGTGGGCCGTCGGCCAGGTCGGATAGTTTGGGACGCCGAATGGGGAGATGGGGGATGGGGACATGGGCGAGGG
>NZ_VJZC01000972.1 GCF_009377185.1 Streptomyces spongiae | reverse complement strand
GTTGTTCGTCGGCTGCGGGCCGGGTGTGGCTGGGCGCGCAGTTCCCCGCGCCCCTATTGGCCTTCGGCCTTGGGGTCAGTCGGCCGGGCCGTGCTCCTTTTCTGCCAGGTGGATCGCGCATACCGTGATCGCGAGCAGCAGTGCCGGGTCGGCGTCGTCGCGGACGATGTCGACGCCGTATGTCTCGCGGACCCGTAGCCAGCGCCGCGAGATGTGGGCGAGGAGTTCGCCGTCGTACTCGATGGCGAACTCGCGGTCGAGGATCTTGCCGCTGACGTCGAGTTCGGTGCCGTCCACCAGGGCCACCCGGTAGTGGTTGCGCAGCAGGGAGAGGCGTTTGCGGCGGACGGTCGCCAGGGGGTCGCCGTCCCGCTCGATCACCATCGCCTCCCGCAGGGCGAACATCTTCTGGCGGATGTCGATCAGGACGTGCCCCTGAGTGTCCTTCAGCTCGAAGGTGTCCCGCAGCCGCAGTGCCTTGCCGTCGACGAGGAACACCTTGGTGCCGTGTTCGTCCTCGATCCAGTAGTCGTCACCGATGCCGAGGATCCGGTCGCGTACGAGGAGTCTCATGCCCTCACCGGTTCCCCGGGCGCGGGTCCGAAACGCCGCCGGTAGGCCGAAGGGCTGAGCCCGGTCTCCCGCCGCAACCTCGCCCGCAGGTTCGCCGCGGTGCCCAGACCGCAGCGTCCGGCGACCACGTCCAGCCGCTCCTCCCCCCGTTCGATGAGCCGGCAGGCCAGCGCCACCCGTTCGCCCGTGAGCCAGGCCAGCGGGGTGGTCCCGAGCTGGGCACGGAAGCGGCGGTGGAGCGTGGCGGGGCTGACCGCCGCGCGGGTGGCGAGGTCGGCCACCGTCAGCGGGTCACCCAGCCGCTCCTGCGCCCACGCCAGCAGGGGCGACAGGGACGCGTCCGGCACCTCGGGCAGGGGACGTTCCACGAACTGCCGCTGACCGCCGTCCCGGTGGGCGGCGAACACCAGCCTCCGGGACACCGCGTTGGCGATCTCGGCGCCGTGGTCGCGGCGGACCAGGTACAGACCCAGGTCGAGGGCCGCCGCGCTGCCGGCCGCGCTCAGCACGTCGCCCTCGTCCACGAAGAGCACGTCCGGCTCCAGCAGCACCCTGGGGTGGAGGTGGCGGAAGGAGTCCGCCCAACGCCTGGGGGTGCCCCCACGCCCTTAAGGCAGTGGGGGAGGGTGGTGGCGCGGCGGCCGTCGAGCAGTCCGGCCTCGGCGAGCGCGAAGGAACCGGTGCAGAAGCTCACGATGCGGGCCCCGCGCGCGTGGGCACGGCGGATGGCGTCCCGTACGGGGGCGGCGCGCGGCACGACGTTGTCCGGGCGGCCCGGTACGACGAGGGTGTCCGCGGAGTCGACGGCGTCGAGCCCCGCCACACCGGAGAGGTGGAAGAACCCGTGGTTCATCCGGATGTCCGGCGCCGGCGCGCACAGGGTGAGCTCGTACAGCGGGCGCGCCAGCCCGAGTTCGGGCCGTGGCAGGCCGAACAGCTCGGTGGCGACACCCATCTCGAACGGGTTGGTGCCCTCGTCGACGATCACCACGACACGGTGGAGGGCCGAGGCTTGCGAGGATTCTTGCGGCATGTGCGATTTCTAGCACTCGTGCGAGGTCGGCGGCAGCCCCGACGATGACCGTATGGAACCCATGGAACCGATCTCTCTCGCCAAGGCCCTCGCGTCCTTCGACGCCCTGTGGAGCCCTCGTGTCGTCACCACCGTCAACGACTACGACGTCCGCGTGGCCAAGGTGGAGGGCGAGCACGTCTGGCACGCGCACGACCACACCGACGAGTTCTTCCTGGTGCTGGACGGCGAACTGCACATCGCCCTGCGCGAGCCGGCCGGTGAACGGACCGTCGTGCTGCCCAAAGGCTCGGTCTTCACGGTCCCGCGCGGGACCGAGCACAGGCCGACCGCTCCTGAGGGCGCCTCGATCCTGATGTTCGAACCGTCTGGGACGCTCACCGTGGGCGACCGTCACGACGAGGTCCCCGACCACGTGGACGCGACGACGGGACACGCGCTGGGCTGAGCTCGACTTCCTGGATGCCTGAGTGCCAGGCATGCGTGGGGGCGCCCGGAGTGCTCCGGGC
>NZ_VJZC01000971.1 GCF_009377185.1 Streptomyces spongiae | reverse complement strand
GGCGTAGAGGAGGGAAGCGCAGGGGGAAAGTCGAGTGGAGCGCGGAGGCCGGAAGCAGCGGACGGAAGCAGCGGGCAGCGGGGTCCTCGGGCGACCCGGAACCCGGGAAACCGCATAAGCCGTGCCGGGGCAGGGAAGCCGAATATCCGCGAACACCCGAGCGGGCCGAAGGGAGCCGTAGCGCTCGCGCGGGGAACCAGCCGAGGGGGGAGCCGAAGGGGGAGCGACGCACAGCCATGGGTGAGGTCTTCGCCGGCCGGTACGAACTGGTCGACCCGATCGGGCGCGGAGGAGTCGGTGCCGTCTGGCGCGCCTGGGACCACCGCCGGCGCCGCTATGTGGCGGCCAAGGTCCTGCAGCAGCGCGACGCGCACTCCCTGCTGCGCTTCGTACGGGAACAGGCCCTGCGGATCGATCACCCCCATGTGCTCGCGCCCACCAGCTGGGCCGCGGACGACGACCAGGTCCTGTTCACCATGGAACTGGTCACCGGGGGCTCGCTGGTCAACCTCGTCAACGACTACGGCCCTCTGCCGGCCAGCTTCGTCTGCGCCCTCCTCGACCAGCTCCTCTCCGGGCTCGCCGCGGTGCACGCGGAGGACGTGGTGCACCGCGACATCAAGCCCGCCAACGTCCTGCTGGAGGCCACCGGCACGGCCCGGCCGCATCTGCGCCTGTCCGACTTCGGCATCGCCATGCGCCTGGGCGAGCCGCGGCTGACCGAGACCGACTACGTGGTGGGGACGCCCGGTTACTTCGCACCCGAGCAGATGCTGGGTGCTGATCCCGACTTCCCCGCGGACCTGTTCGCGGTGGGCCTGGTCGCCCTGTACCTCCTCGAGGGCGCCAAACCCGACGCGCGCGCACTCATCGAGTACTTCGCCGACCAGGGCACGCCCGGGCCGCCGAAGGGTGTTCCGGAGCCCCTCTGGCAGGTCGTGGCCACCCTTCTGCAGCCCGACCCGAACGCCCGCTTCCGCACGGCCACGGGTGCCCGCAAGGCCCTCGCCTCCGCCGTCGAACTCCTTCCCGGGCCCGGCCCCGACGACGAGTTGGTGGAGGTCTTCGACCAACTCGGTCCGCTTCCCGAGGGGTTCGGACCGGACGGGCCCCTCCGAAGGGCCTCGGGGCTGGATACGGCCAGTGGCAGCGCTTTCCGGTCATCTTCCCCGCAGGGCACGGGCCCTGACGCGCCACCCTCGTGGTCGAGCCCCGGTGTCATACCGTCGGGCGGCTCGGGTGTCACGCCGATGCCGCCCCACGACCCACCGCCGATCACGTCGAGCGACGGCATGGGCGCCGTGCCGCCGCCCTCCCCGAACTCCGTGCCCCGGCCTCCGTCCACACCACCGCCCATGCCCAGGAGCGCGCCACCTCCGGTCGGCCCGGGCGGGGCGCAGTGGGAGTACGGGACGGGTACGGGGGCCCAGGAACGCCCCTCCGGGCCCGAGTACGGGGGCAGTGCCCCGGGAGCCCCGGGTGCCGCACAGCCGGAGTCCGCCGCCCTCGCCGTACCGCCGCGCCCCGAGCACGACCCCGAGCCCGCGCGGCCGTCCACGATGTCGGACACCGGCAGCTTTCACCTCCCGCCGCCGCAGGGCCAGATGAGCGCTGTCCCTGTCCAGGCGCCGACGCGTGACGCGGAGCACCAAGCACCGCAGCACCAGGCACCGCCGCACCCCTCTCAACAGCCCGAGCAGCCGCCCACTCCTCTCACGCCGACCGCACTGTCGGACGGGAGCCCCGGCTACGCTCCGCACCACTCCGAAGCCGCGGGGGTGCCCTCCGCCCAGCCTCACCTGCCCTTGGGCGGCCTGGCCACCGAGGGCCCGTCGCAGGCTCCGACGACCGCGGTGCAGCAGCACGCTCATGTCGCCGCCGGTTCACACACCGCTCGGCCGCCGCAGGTTCCACGTCGGTCGAGAAGGCTCGCGCGACGCCGTCCGGGCCCGCCGGCCAAGGTCGCCGTACCGGTCCTTCTCCTCGCGCTGGCCTGCTTCGCGGTGGGTTTCTGGGCCCTGGCCCAGCTCTGACCGGCGCCTGGGCCGGCTCTGACCGGTGCCTGGCCCAACCCTGACCTGTGCCTGGGCAGGCTCTGACCGCCGCGGCCCCGCCCTACCCC
>NZ_VJZC01000097.1 GCF_009377185.1 Streptomyces spongiae | reverse complement strand
AACCCCGCCCCGCCCGACGCGTCCACCGTCATACCCGCAGCCGGCGACACGCCGCTGCGGGCCGCGCGCGTGATGGAGAATCTGGGCCGTGGGGTCGTTGCGGTGCGCTCCGACGACACCAAGGTCCTCGTCTCCTGGCGGCTGCTGGGGCTCGACCCGGAGGGCATCGGGTTCAACGTGTACCGGTCCACCGGCGGCGGCGCGTACGTCAAGCTCAACTCCGGCGTCCTGACGGGCGGGACCAACTACGTGGACTCCACGGCCGACCTGACGCGGTCCAACAGCTACCGGGTGGCTCCGGTCATCGGCGGGCAGGAGCAGGCGCCGAGCGGGGCCTTCACACTGACGGCCAACCACGCCAAGGAGCCCGTGGTCCGAGTGCCGTTACGCTCAGGCGGTCCGGTGAAGTTCGTCTGGGTGGGCGACCTCGACGGCGACGGCGAGTACGACTACGTGGTGGACCGGCAGACCTCCCCTCAGAAGCTCGAGGCCTACCGCGGCGACGGGACGTTCCTGTGGCAGGTCGACATGGGGCCGAACAGCCAGAACCAGGACAACATCGAACCGGGGTCGTCCGCGATCGACCTGGGCCACTGGGACGGCGTCACGGTCTACGACTTCGACAGCGACGGCCGCGCCGAGGTCGCCGTGCGGATCGCCGACGGCGTCACCTTCGGCGACGGGGCCACCTGGACGCACGCGGACGACGCGCGTCAGTTCATGGCCGTCCTCGACGGCCGGACAGGAGCGCTCCGCAACTGGTCCGCGGTACCGACCACCTACGTGAGTGACGGTCCGATGGGCGCCCGTCTCGGGGTGGCGTATCTCAACGGCACCACGCCGAGCCTGGTCGCCTATATGAAGAACCGGCACGACGACGGGTCCTTCAACCTGATGATGGCCGCCTGGAAGTACGACGGCGACTCGCTCGACCGCCAGTGGACATGGCTGCGCGGCAGCCAGAACGCGCCCGACGGGCACAATACCCGCGCCATCGACGTCAACGGTGACGGGACGGACGAGGTCGCCGAGATCGGGTTCGTTCTGGGCGGCGACGGCTCTCTGCGCTACTCGATGGGGCCGAAGGGCATCATCCACGGCGACCGCTTCCACATCGCGGACATGGACCCCAGCCGTCCCGGCCTGGAGGGCTACGGCGTCCAGCAGGACAACCCGAGCGGCCTGCTGGAGTACTACTACGACGCCGCGAACGGCTCCCTCATCTGGCAGCACAAGGGTGACGGCCCCGCCGACGTCGGACGCGGCATGGCCGGAGACGTCGACCCGCGCTTCCCCGGCATGGAGACCTGGTCCTTCTCGGGCCTGTACAACGCACCCACCAACAAGCTCACCGAACCGAACACATCACTGCGCCCGTGGCCGCAGCTGGGCCTGTGGTGGGACGGCGACCTCACCATGGAACTGCTCAACGACGGCAAGATCGAGGAGTGGGACCCGCAGAACCCGACGCCGACCGGCAGCCTGCCCCGGCTCGTCAGCACATGGAACTACGGCGCGGTCAAAGCCGCCCAGGGCGGGCCCACCCTCGTCGGCGACATCCTCGGCGACTGGCGCGAGGAGGCCGTGTACACCAACGCTGCCTACAACGAGCTGATCATCTTCTCCACCAACCAGCCGACGAACACCCGGCTGTACACGCCGGCGCACAACCCCGCCTATCGAAACGCCATGACGTTCAAGGGGTACATGCAGTCCCACCATGTCGACTACTTCCTCGGGGCGGGCATGGCGAATCCACTCCGGCCGAACATCACGTACGCCGGGCCGTGAACACCAGGCAGCCGTTCAGTTGTGTATGGCACTCACAGTTGCGTAAAAGGCAACATCTGATGGTGAATGAAGCGGCTTTTTGGATGCCTTGACAAGGGTTGGGGGCGACTTCAGACTGATGTTGCGCTCAACGCATCCCGTTTCGCTATACGCACCCGAGGTGTCATGATGATTCCCGCGTGCCGTCTCGTGGATCTCCCGCGAGGCGAGGCCATCCGGCTCGACATCGACCCGCCGGTCTCGGTGTTCCACACCGACGACGGTGAGGTCTTCGCCATCGACGACACCTGCACCCACCAGGACGCCTCGCTCGCCGACGGCTGGCTGGAGGGCTGCGAGGTGGAATGCCCGCTGCACGCCTCGAAGTTCGACCTGAGGACCGGCTCTGTCGACGCCCCACCGGCCAAGCTCCCGGTCCGGACCCATGAGGTCCTCGTCGAGGACGGCATGGTCTACGTCCGCGTATCCACGGATGCCCCCAACCTGCCGCCCTGCGTCGCAGCCCGGCTCGCCGGAGGGCTCGCGTGAGGACCGTGGCCGTGGTCGGCGCCTCGCTGGCCGGTCTGTCGGCGGCGCGCTCGCTGCGGAAGCAGGGCTACGACGGACGGCTGGTCATCATCGGCGACGAACCCCACCGTCCGTATGACAGGCCCCCGCTGTCCAAGGAGTTCCTGGCCGGTGACATCGGCGAAGCCGACCTCGCCCTCGAGGCGGACGGCGAGGATCTGCGGGCGGAGTGGCTGCTCGGAACCCGCGCCACCGGCCTGGACCGCACACGGCGTGCCGTCCGGCTCGCGGGCGGCGGGGAGATCCGGGCCGACGGCTTCGTCATCGCGACCGGCGCGGCCGCACGACGGCTGCCCGGTTCCGAGGGCCTTGCCGGAGTGCACGTCCTGCGCACCCTGGACGATGCCCGCGCCCTGCGGGACGAACTGGCCCGCGGGGGACGGCTGGTGGTGATCGGCGGCGGTTTCATCGGCGCCGAGGTCGCCTCCACCGCGTACGGCCTCGGGCTGGACGTGACGGTCGTCGAAGCGACACCGACGCCGCTCGCCGGCCCGCTCGGCCAGACCATGGGGAGCATCGTCTCCGCTCTCCACGCGGACCACGGCGTACGGCTGTTGTGCGGCGTGGGCGTCAAGGGACTGAGCGGGGAGCGCAAGGTGGATGCCGTCCTGCTCGAGGACGGCCGCGGCATCCCCGCCGACATCGTCGTCGTGGGTGTGGGCGCACGCCCGTGCGTCGAGTGGCTGGAAGGATCCGGCATCGCGCTCGACAACGGCGTGAAGTGCGGTGCGGACGGCCGCACCAGCCTGGCCGGCGTGGTCGCGGTCGGCGACTGCGCCTCCTGGTACGACCCCCGTGCGGGTCTTCATCGTCGCGTCGAACACTGGACCGGCGCGCAGGAGCGCCCGGCCGCTGCCGTAGCCACGCTGCTGGCGGGAGGTGCGGTGGAGCCGGGGGTGCCCCGGCCGCCGTACTTCTGGTCGGATCAGTACGGGGTGAAGATCCAGTTCGCCGGTCACGCGGTCGGCGCCGACAGCGTGACGGTGGAGCAAGGCGCCCCGGACGACCGCGACATCCTGGCCGTCTACCGGCGGGCCGGTCACCCGATCGCCGTGCTCGGGATGAACCAGCCGCGGCTGTTCACCCGCTGGCGCAAGCAGCTCGCCGGAGCCGCTCTTCCCGGCGCGTGAACGACCGATCCACGACGTCCCCCGAGGAGTGCACCGTGACCTCGACCAGCCTGCCGGGCAGCCTGATCGCCACCCTCCCCGGCTCCTCCTACACCGATCCCGCGGTCTTCGCCCTGGAGCAGGAGCGCATCTTCGAGACGATGTGGTTCTGCGTCGCGCGCTCGTCCGACCTGGCGAAGCCCGGCGCCTTCCGCACCGTAGACGTGGGCCGCGAGAGCGTCCTCGTCACCCGCGCCCGGGACAACTCGATCCGCGCCCACTTCAACGTCTGCCGGCATCGTGGAGCCAGGCTCCGCACCGAGGGGAGCGGCGAGGTCAAGCGGGCCTTCCAGTGTCCGTACCACGCCTGGACGTACGACCTGACGGGCAAGCTCGTCGCCGCCCCCAACCTCACCAAGATGCCCGACGTCGGCCGCACCGAGTACGGCCTGGTGAGCGTGGCCACCCGCGAGTGGCTCGGCTATGTCTGGGTGTGCCTCGCGGAGAACCCGCCCCCCTTCGAGGAGGACGTCATCGCCGATGTCGTCAGCCGCCTCGGAGACGTCGAGTCGATCGAGCGCTACGACATCGACAACCTCTCGGTCGGCAGGCGGATCGTCTACGACGTCAGGGCGAACTGGAAGCTCATCGTCGAGAACTTCATGGAGTGCTACCACTGTGCCACGATCCACCCCGAACTCACCGAGGTGCTCCCGGAGTTCGCCGACGGGTACGCCGCGCAGTACTACGTCGGCCACGGCGCCGAGTTCGGTGCGGAGGTCCAGGGCTTCACCGTCGACGGCTCCGAGGGCCTCGACCGCATACCCGGAGTGTCCGAGGGGCAGGACCGTCGCTACTACGCGATCACCGTCAGGCCGCAGGTCTTCATCAACCTCGTCCCCGACCACGTGATCTTCCATCGGATGTTCCCGGTGGCCGTCGACCGCACGATCGTCGAGTGCGACTGGCTCTACCTCCCGCACGTCGTCGACAGCGGCAAGGACGTCAGCCGGTCCGTGGAGCTGTTCGACCGGGTCAACCGGCAGGACTTCGAGGCATGCGAGCGCACACAGCCCGCAATGGGCTCCCGGCTGTATGCCAAGGGGGGCGTGCTGGTGCCCAGTGAGCACCACATCGGGGCCTTCCACGACTGGGTGAACGAGCGCCTGGGGATGCGGCAGCCGCAGTAGCGGCGAACGGGCCGGTCAGCCCAGGTAACCCAGCCGGTGGCTGATCTCCTCCGCACCCTTGCACAGCACCGGAGCGAGCTCGTGCAGGCGCTCCTCGGTCAGTCGGTAGGAGGGCCCGGAGGCGCTCAGCGCCGCGACGACCACTCCCTCACGATTGCGGATGGGAGCGGCCATGGCGTGAAGGCCGATCTCCAGTTCCTCGCGGGCCCAGGCGTAGCCGGCTTCTCGGATCTCGGCGAGGTTCTTCTCGAGCTTCGTCTTCGCGGTGATGGTGTGCGAGGTGACCTTCTTCAGGCCGGCCTCGGTGAGCAGCGTGGCGCGTTCCTTGGTGGGCAGGTGGGCCAGCAGGATCTTGCCGCTGGAGGTCGCGTGCAGCGGGGTCAGCTGGCCGACCCAGTTCTGCGCGGTGACGGCACCGGGGCCGCGCACCTGGTAGAGGTTGACCGCGTAGTGCTCCTGCAACACGGCGACGTTGACGGTCTCACCGATCTCCTCGGCCAGACTCTCGCAGACCGGGCGGCTCTGCTGTGTGATGTCGATACGCCCTGTCACCGCACCGGCCAGGCGTACGATGCCGAAACCGAGGCGGTACTTGCCGCGCTCGCCTGCCTGCTCCACCAGGCCGCGCGCCTCGAGGGCGCCCAGAAGGCGGAAGGCGGTGGACTTGTGCACATCGATCTCGGCGGCTACTTCGCTGACGCCTGCCTCGCCCCGGTGGGCCAGGATCTCCAGGACGCTGATGGCGCGGTCCACCGACTGCACGCCGCCGGCCTGCGGGCTCGGGGTGTCAAGGCTGTAGTTGCTCACAATGAAACTATACGCGCAGTAAACAACGCCTGAGACGAGGCATCATGGCTCCCCTGACATACGACTTCGTCATCGTCGGCGGCGGATCAGCCGGCAGCGCACTGGCGAACAGACTCTCCGCGGACCCGGCGAACCGGGTGCTGGTGCTGGAGGCCGGCCGGTCCGACTACCCGTGGGATGTCTTCATCCACATGCCCGCGGCGCTGACCTATCCGATCGGCAGCCGCTTCTACGACTGGAAGTACGAGTCCGAGCCCGAGCCCCACATGGGAGGGCGCCGTGTCTACCACGCCCGCGGCAAGGTGCTGGGCGGCTCCAGCAGCATCAACGGCATGATCTTCCAGCGCGGCAACCCCATGGACTACGAGCGCTGGGCCGCCGACCCGGGCATGGAGACCTGGGACTACGCGCACTGCCTGCCGTACTTCCGGCGCATGGAGAACTGCCTCGCGGCCGACCCGGACGACGAGTTCCGCGGGCACGACGGACCTCTCGTCCTCGAACGCGGCCCGGCGACCAACCCGCTGTTCGGTGCCTTCCTCAAGGCCACCGAGGAGGCGGGCTACGCGCCCACGGACGACGTCAACGGCTACCGCCAGGAGGGTTTCGCCAAGTTCGACCGGAACGTCCACCGCGGGCGTCGCCTGTCGGCCTCTCAGGCGTACCTCAAGCCTGCCAGGAAGCGGCCCAACCTCACCGTGAAGACCCGCGCCCTCGTCACGCGCGTCCTCTTCGAGGGTAAGCGCGCCGTCGGTGTCGAGTACCAGCGCGGAAGGGCGGGCCTCCAGCAGGTCCGTGCCAAGGAGGTCATCCTCTGCGGCGGCGCGATCAACTCCCCGCAACTGCTGCAGCTCTCCGGCATCGGCAACGCCGAGGAACTCGGCGCCCTCGGCGTCGACGTCCTCCACGATCTCCCCGGCGTCGGCGAGAACATGCAGGACCACCTGGAGGTGTACGTCCAGTACGGCTGCAGACAGCCGGTCTCCATGCAGCCGTACATGGCGAAGTGGCGCGCCCCCTTCATCGGACTGCAATGGCTCTTCCGCAAGGGCCCGGCGGCCACCAACCACTTCGAGGCCGGAGGCTTCGCCCGCAGCAACGAGGACGTGGACTACCCCAACCTGATGTTCCACTTCCTGCCGGTCGCGGTCCGCTACGACGGCTCCTCGCCGTCCGGAGGCCATGGCTACCAGGTGCACGTGGGCCCCATGTACTCCGACGCGATCGGCTCGGTGAAGATCAAGAGCCGGGATCCGCGGGAGCACCCGGCGCTGCGCTTCAACTACCTCTCCACCGAGCAGGACCGCCGCGAATGGGTCGAGGCGATCCGCGTGGCCCGCAAGGTCCTCAACCAGCCCGCGCTCGCTCCGTACAACGACGGGGAGATCTCGCCCGGGCCGGCGGTGGAGACGGACGAGGAGATCCTCGCCTGGGTCGCGAAGGAGGGCGAGACCGCTCTGCACCCGTCCTGCACCTGCAAGATGGGCACCGACGAGATGTCCGTCGTCGACCCGGCCAGTATGCGGGTGCACGGCGTGGAGGGCCTGCGCGTGGTGGACGCGTCGGTGATGCCGTACGTCACCAACGGCAACATCTACGCGCCGGTGATGATGATCGCCGAGAAGGCCGCTGACCTGATCCTCGGGAAGAAGCCGCTGGAGCCCTCGAAGGCCGTCTACTACCGCCACCGTGACGCCGAGAAGCGGGCCGGGTAGCCCCGCTCCCCGCCCTTCGCTCGCCGGACGGGCCGGGTACGTCGAGAACGCGGTCGAACATGCCCGGCGGGCGGTGTGCACCTGTGTGCGCCGCCCGCCGGGCATCGCTGTTTTCCGGGCTGTTTCCCGACGTCACGGCCCCCTTGACACCTCATCCCCGGGGCGGGCACATTGAGTTGCGCAACCTGAAGCATGTTGCGCTGACAGCAACTGCGTCGACTGGACTGGTTCTCAATCGGAGGTGCGGCGATGGCGGGACCCCGAGTGGTCATCATCGGAGCGGGCGTCGTGGGCGCGGCGCTCGCGGACGAGATCTCCGCGCGCGGCTGGACCGAAGTGACCGTGGTCGACCAGGGCCCGCTCCCCGCCACCGGGGGTTCCTCGTCGCACGCTCCGGGCCTGGTCTTCCAGACGAACTCCTCCAAGACGATGACCGAGATGGCGCGCTACACCGTCGAGAAGTTCCGCTCCCTCGACGTCGACGGCAAGCCCTGCTTCCTCCAGGTCGGCGGCCTCGAAGTGGCGACCACCCCCGAGCGCCTCGCGGAACTCCACCGCCGCCACGGCTGGATCACCGCCTGGGGCATCGAGGCCCGGCTGCTGGACGCCGACGCATGCGTCGAGCAGCACCCGCTGGTGAACCGCGACAAGGTCCTCGGCGGCCTCCTGGTCCCGACGGACGGCATCGCCAAGGCCGTCCTGGCCGTAGAGGCGCAGATCAGCCGGGCCGCCGAGCGCGGCGTACGCCTTCTCGCCCGTCACGAGGTGCTCGACGTCCAGCAGGCCGAGGGCCGCGTCACCGGCGTCCTCACCGACCAGGGCGAGATCCCCGCCGACATCGTGGTGTGCTGCGCCGGCATCTGGGGCCCGAGGATCGCCCGCATGGTGGGCATGAACCTCCCCCTCACCCCGCTCGCCCACCAACTCGCCTGGACCGGACCGGTACCGGCGCTGGCGGGCCAGGCCGAGGAGGCGGTGCGCCCGATCCTTCGCCACCAGGACGCCGACCTCTACTACCGCGACCGTTTCGACGGCCTGGGCATCGGCTCCTACGGCCACCGCCCGATGCCCATCACCGCCGACGACATCCTCTCCGTGGACGAGGCCGAGGAGATGCCGTCGGTCCTGCAGTTCACCGAGGACGACTTCGCGGACGCCTGGACCGAGACCCAGTCCCTGCTTCCGGCGACGAAGGAGGCCAAGGTCGAGGAGGGGATCAACGGTCTGTTCTCCTTCACCACGGACAACTACCCGCTCCTCGGCGAATCCCCGGACGTCCAGGGCTTCTGGGTCGCCGAGGCCGTCTGGGTCACCCACTCCGCCGGCGTGGGGCGGGCCATGGCCGAGTGGCTGGTCGACGGCCACTGCTCGTCCTTCGACCTGCACGAGTGCGACGTCAACCGCTTCGAGCCGCACCAGCTCTCCCCGGAGTACGTCCTGGCGCGCGACTGCCAGAACTTCGTCGAGGTCTACGACATCCTCCACCCGCTCCAGCCGTCGGGGCACCCGCGCCCGATCCGCACCAGCCCCTTCCACGCCCGCCAGCAGGAGCACGGCGCGTTCTTCCTGGAGGCGAACGGCTGGGAACGCCCACAGTGGTACGAGGCCAACGCGCGGCTGGTCGAAGGCCGCACCATCCCCACGCCGGGCGACTGGGCCGCGCGGTACTGGTCACCCATCGTCGGCGCCGAGGCGCAGGCCACCCGCGAGACCGTCGGGATGTACGACATGACGGCCCTCAAGCGCCTGGAGGTCAGCGGTCCGGGTGCCGCCCACTTCCTGGAGCGGCTGGTCACCGGGAAGGTCGCCAAGTCCGTCGGCTCGGTGACCTACACCCTGCTCCTCGATCACGACGGCGGCATCCGCAGCGACATCACCGTCGCCCGCCTGGCCCGCGACCTCTTCCAGGTCGGCGCCAACGGCAACCTGGACCTCGACTGGTTCACCCGCCACCTCCCCGCCGACGGTTCGGTCCAGGTCCGCGACATCACCCCGGGCACCTGCTGCATCGGCCTGTGGGGCCCGCTGGCCCGCGAGGTCCTGCAGCCGCTGACGGACGAGGACTTCTCGGGCGACGGCCTGAAGTACTTCCGCGCCAAGCGCGCCTACATCGGCTCGGTGCCGGTCACCGCGATGCGGTTGAGTTACGTCGGCGAACTCGGCTGGGAGCTCTACACCACCGCCGACCAGGGCCTGAAGCTGTGGGACACCCTGTGGCGGGCGGCCAGCCCCCTCGGCGGCGTCATCGCAGGCCGCGGCGCCTTCAACAGCCTCCGTCTGGAGAAGGGTTACCGCTCCTTCGGCACCGACATGACCTTCGAGCACGACCCCTACGAGGCCGGAGTCGGCTTCGCCGTCAAGCCCGACAAGGACGACTTCGTCGGCAAGTCCGCACTGGAGCGCCGTAGGGCCGACGTACGGCGCAAGCTGACCTGCCTGACGATCGACGACCCGCGGTCGGTCGTCATGGGCAAGGAGCCGGTGTACGACGGCGACCGAGCCGTCGGCTACGTCACCAGCGCCGCCTACGGCTACACGATCGGCAAGGGCATCGCCTACGCCTGGCTCCCGGCGGGACTCGCCACCCCCGGCACCACCGTGGACATCGGTTACTTCGACCAGCGCATCGAGGCGGTCGTCGCGCAGGAGCCCCTGTTCGACCCGGCCATGTCCCGTCTCCGCGGCTAGCGATCAGCTGTGGCAGCCGCAGGGTGACAGCAGTGTGCCAGCACCAGGCAGTTGACGGTGGATCGGGCCGGCGGCCAAGAGGGGACGGGGAGTCGTGCGGGCTGCGGAGCTGCTTTAGCATCCGTGCTTATGACTGACGGTACGGAACACCCGGAGGGGGCAGCTGCCCCTGGGCAGGACCCCTGGAACCCTTCGTCTGCTCCACAGCCGTCCGCGGCGCCGAGCGGTTACGGGTACCCGCAGCAGGAGATACCGCACGGGCAGCAGCCCGGCTATCAGCAGGACGGTCATCAGCCGCCGCCCGCGTATCAGCAGCCCTCCTACTCTGGCGGTCTGGACTGGGAGGCCATGGCCGAGCGCAACGAGGCAGAGCAGCGCCGCCGCAAGAGACTCTGGACGGGCGGGATCGTCCTGGTGGCGTGCCTGCTCGGGATCGGGGCCGGATTCCTGGTCGTCCGGCATGAGAACGACAAGAAGAGCCCGAGCGCCTCCTCTTCCACCAGCTCTTCGCCCGCGCCCTCTGCCTCGGGAGGCAAGAAGTCGCCCACCGTTCCGGGCCAGGACAACGTCCTCGCGGACAAGTCGGGGGAGAACAATCTCGTCCTCGGGCCGGACGCCGCGGTGGACGACGTGGGGAACGGCTATGCGGCCCGGTTCCGGAGCAATGTCAACTCCTACGCCCAGTCCTCCGCACAGCTGATCGACGTCTCCAAGAGCTTCAGCGTCTCGGCCTGGGTCTACAACGAGGCCCCGAACAGTTCCCGTTCCGCGATCAGCCAGGGCGACGGCGACTCGTCCTCCTTCAGCCTGGGCCGGGACGCGTCGGGCGACAACCGCAACTGGGTGTTCGAGGTCCAGACCGCCGCGGGGGGCGCGGACAGCACGACCTACCAGGCCAAGGCGGCCAAGAACATCGGCACGGTCGGCGAGTGGGTGCTGCTGACCGGCACGTACGACGCGAAGGTCAAGAAGATCACGCTCTATGTGAACGAAAAGCGGGCCGCCGTCACCAAGGTTCCCGGTGTCTGGGCGGGCAAGGGTCCGTTGCAGCTCGGCCGGGCGCGTACGCACGGGGTGTGGGGCGACTACTGGGCGGGCGTCGTGGGTCATATCCAGGTCTGGGAGGCGGCGTTGACGCCGGATCAGGTGGCCGACGTGGAAAAGGGCGGATCGGGTGGGGATGCGAAACCTGTCGCTTCTTGGTTGATGTGACGTCCGTCACCGTCACAACTTGGCCACATCCTTAACAAGTTCAACCAGCACGGATTAGAGTCTCAGTAGTTTCAGAACTTCATGATCTGACGGACGAACCGTTTCTCCGTGTTCGCCGACGTCCTCGTTCTTGGCCACAGCCCACGCTGTGGCCATCTCCTTCTGCGATGAAGCGTCCGGGAGAAACGCGGGGCTCGGTATCCGTCCGGGAAGCCCTGGGGGAGGGCAACGCGTGAGAACACTGTCAGTGGTCATTCCTGCGTACAACGAGGCATCCAACCTTCCTGACGTCATCACCTCGATCCCGCTGGAAGAGCTGGCCGCGGAGGGCTGGGGCGCCGAGGTCGTCGTGGTCGACAACGCCTCGACCGACGGCACCGCCGCTGTGGCACGTTCGCTCGGAGTGCGCGTGGTGCACCAGCCGGAGAAGGGTTACGGCAACGCCTACATGGCGGGCTTCGGCGCCGCCACCGGCGATGTGATCGCCACCGGGGACGCGGACTGCACCTACCCCTTCGACGCGCTGCCGCGGCTGCTGCGCACGCTGGTCGAGCAGGACGTCGAGTTCATGACGACCGACCGGTTGCGGCGCGAGAACCGCCATGCGATGAAGCCCTCGCACACCGCGGCCAACCATGCGCTCAGCGCCCTGAGCCGTCGGCTGTTCCGCAACGGTCTCCGTGACTCCCAGTCAGGTATGTGGATCTTCCGGCGTCACGTCTGGGACGGCCTGGATGTCCGTTCCGGTGGCATGGCCTTCTCTCAGGAGATCAAGAACGCGGCGACCCTCGCGGGGTACCGTTACGCCGAAATACCCATCGAGTACCGCCCGCGCAAGGGCGAGGTGAAGCTCAACGCGCTGCCCGACGGCGCCGCGAACTTCCGGCAGCTCTTCGAGCACCGCTTCCGTCGTCCCGCGCCCCTTGTTCCCGGACCGCGAAATGAGCAGCCGCAGGCCGATGCCGCCGAGGTCGGCGAACCTGACCAGCCCGGTCCGTCCACTCAGCCCCCCACGCAGCCCAACAGGCAGACAGACCAGTACGAAACGGTATGAGTTCTTTGCCCGACGAACCCGGTGAACCCGGCGGACCCGACGAACCCGATGAGTCCGGCGAGCCCGATGAGCCCGGTGAGCCCGAGGCGTCCGGTGAACCCGACGCGTCCGGTGAACCCGACGCGTCCGGCCAGGCCGAGGACCCGGAACCGGACTCCGATCCGGGTCCCGGGCCGACGGGGCCTCGCCCGCGGACCGCGGGTCTGGTGGCGGCCCTGGTGACCATCGCCGTGCTGGCCGGCGGACTGTGGTCGGTGCCGTCGGTCCGTACGGTGCTGCTCCAGTCCTTCACCCGGCAGCAGACCCCGTTCACCGAGCTGTACTTCACCGCCCCGCCCAGCTTCGACGGGGGCAAGGTGCTCGTGCCCCTCGCGGTGAACGCCCACGGGACGGGCGTCAGCTCCTACCGCCTGAGGGTGACCCTGGAATCGGCCGAGGGAAAGCCGGTGGGCACGGCGACGGTGAAGTTCAAGCCGCTCAACGGCAAGGCGGTGCCGGTCGTGGCGCGCGTGAGCAGGAAGACGGCGGACGTGGCCGTGGTGCGGGTCGCCCTCGTCGGCCACGAGCAGCGGCTGCACTACTCCTTCGTGAGTCCGTCGCCCTCGGCGTCCCCGACCGCGACCCCCAGTTCCAAGAGCACCCCGTGACGTACGAGACTGAAGCCTGATGCGACGCACCGTCCTGCAGATCACCCCCTACTACCCGCCCCACTTGGGCGGGCTCGAACGCGTTGTGGAGCACCTCGCCGACCAACTGGGGCAGCGCCACGACGTCCGGGTCGTCACCACCGCCCTCGGCGCGGACGGCGCGCCGCGCCGCTTCGGCGACGGCCAGGTGACCGTACGGCGGCACCGCGCGGTCGAGTTCGCGCACACCGCGCTCGCACCGGGCCTCCCGGTCTCCCTGTGGCGCGCCCCGCGCGGCGCCGTCCTGCATCTGCACTGCGCGCACGCCCTGATGCCCGAGCTCGTCGCTCTCACCGCCCGGCTCCGCAGGCAGCGCTTCCTCCTCCACTTCCACCTCGACGTGGATGCCTCAGGACGCTTCGGGCGGCTGCTGCCCGCGTACAAGAAGCACGTCTTCGGGCGCGCGCTGCGCACCGCCGACGGGGTGATCGTGCTGACCGAGGCCCAGGGCACGTTCGTGAAACAGACGTACGGGGTCCCGGCCGAGCGGGTGTTCGTGGTGCCCAACGGTGTCGCGCCCGGCTACTTCATGCCGGTGCGTGAGGCGGCACAGCGGCCGCTGCGGCTGTTGTACGTCGGCCGGCTGAGCGCGCAGAAGAACGTCGCCCGGCTGCTGGAGGCGATGAGCCTGCTGCGCGAACCGGTGCGCCTGCGGATCGTCGGCGACGGCGAACTGCGGGAGAAACTCCAGGCGCGCGCCGCCGAACTGGGGCTGAAGGACGTCGAGTTCTCCGGCGGGCTGCTCGGCGCGGACCTGGTGCGCGCCTACCGGGACGCCGATGCCTTCGTGCTGCCCTCGGAGAAGGAGGGCATGCCGCTGGTCGTCCTGGAAGCGATGGCCGCCGCCCTGCCGGTGATCGCTACCGACGTGCCCGGCACCACCGAACTGCTCGACGGGGTCGGCCTCCTGGCCGACCCCGACCCGGCGGCACTGGCCGCCGCCATCGACTCCGTCGCCGCCGACCCGGGCCTGCGCCTGCGACTCGCCCGGCGCAGCGCGGCGGCGGCCCCCGGCTACTCCTGGGAAGCCGTGGCGGCACGGGTCGAGCGGGTCTACGACGATGTCTACGCGGAGGTCGGCGGGTGACGGCGCGCGACACGGCTGCCAAGGGAGCCGCCGAGACCAAGGACGCCGACGGTACCGGCCGACGGCGTGCCGACCGGCGACCGTCCTGGGCGGTCGATCCGGATGCGGAGGGCAAGGGCTCAAGGAACAAGGGCTCAGCGGACGATGCCGTGGCCGGGAGGCGCCGTGAAGCCGCCGCCGCCTCCAGCTCCCTGCGGGTCGCCGACCTCGTGCGGGGGCGGCTCGGGGTGCTGGTCAGCGTCGCGGTGGCCTGCGTCGTGGAGATGCTTCCCGGGGTGCCCGGGGCACTCCTGACGGTGGCCGGCCTGTGGCTGCTGTTCGGGGCGCCCATCGCGCTGTGGCGGGGCGTCGCCTCACGCGTGGTGTCCACCAGGGACGGCAGCCTGCTGCTCGCCGCGGGCATGGCGATCATCACGGACATCGTGGTCGCCCTCGCCGTGAACACCGTCCTGCCGCTCTTCGGCGTGGACCGCCCGCTGACCCAGGTGTCGCTGGCCGGGGCCACGGCGCTGACCCTGACCGTGATCGGCGCCTTCGCGCCGGAGGAGGAGCGCGCGGAGCGGGAACCACGAGCGTTCTGGCGCCGCGGCGGGCTGCCGCCGGGCGCGGTCCCCGTGGCCGGGCTCGCCGCCGTGGCCCTCCTCCTGTCGGTCGCCGGACCGATCCGGCTGAACAACGGCCTCGGCGGCTCCGTCAGCATGGCCGCCCTGATCGCCATCGCCGCGCTGCTGGTGCTGCTGATGATCCGCCGCTGGCGCTATCCGGTAGCGGTGCTGGAAACCGGGCTGTTCCTCGCCGCGACCGCGCTGCTGCTGCTGAACTCGCTGCGTGGCTGGTCCATCACCGGCCACGATGTGCAGCGTGAGTACGAGTACTTCCGGCTCACCCTGGGCGGCTCGCTCTGGGACATCTCGACCTACCCGGACGCGTACAACGCCTGTCTGAGCATCACCCTGCTGCCGATGAGCGTGTTCCGGCTCACCGCGATCCCCGACGTCTACATCTTCAAGATCGTGCTGCCGGTGCTGTTCGCGCTCACCCCGGTGCTGATCCACCGTTCGGTGCGCAACATCGCCCCGCATCTGGTGTCGTTGCTGTCGGCCGTACTCTTCATGATCTTCCCCACGTTCCTGTCCGACATGACGTTCCTGGGCCGCCAGGAAGTCGCCTTCGTGCTGCTCGGCTGCGCGATGGTGGTGCTCACCGACTCCGGCCGGCCGCTCCGCGTCCGCCGGATCGCCTTCGTCGCGCTGCTGGCCGGCATCACGCTGTCGCACTACTCGACGATCTACGTCATCGTGGCGATCCTCGGCGTCGCCGTGGCCACCGACCTGGTCTGGCGCCTGGCCGAGCGCTTCCGCGCCGCCCGCGGGCACAAGCGCAAACATCGTCCGGCCGAGGCCGGATCCTTCGTGACCTGGTGGATCGTGGCGGGGGCGGCGGCCATGGCGCTGGTGTGGGCCGGTCCGGTCACCCACACCAGCGGGCAGTTGCGGACGACACTGGACGACGTCGTACAGACCGTGCTGCACCCGGGGAAGAGCGAGGGCGGCGGCTCCTCCGACACCTCCTACAGTCTGTTCGGCGGGACCAGCATGACCGCGCAGCAGCGACTGGACGCCTACCGCACCGAGAGCCTGCGGAAGACCGCCAAGGGGCGCGCCGAGGGCCTGTATCTGCCCCTGGAGACGGTGGACGCCTACAACACCCCGGTGGTGGGGAAGCAGAACATGCCGCTCACCGCCGCCGGGAGGGCGCTCGACGCGGTCGGCGTGGACGTCGGTACGCTCAACTCCCTGCTCCGCCAGTCCGCCGCGGCCATGTTCCAACTGCTGCTGGGCGTCGGCCTCCTGGTGGTCGTCCTCAGGCGGCGCGGTGCCTTCCGGCCGGTGCGCGACCAGACCACGCTGACCATCGGGGCCGTGGTCATGCTCGGGCTGCTCACGGTGATCCCCTCCCTGTCGGCGGACTACGGAGTACTCCGCGCCTTCCAGCAGGGGCTGTTCTTCTTCGCGCCCTTCATCGCCGCCGGACTGCTGGCCGCCCTGCGCTGGGCCGGGCGGCGGCGCATGGTGATCACGTACGCCCTGATCGTGGCGCTCTTCCTGGACCTCACCGGCGTGGTGCCCAAGCTGCTGGGTGGCTACCCGGCGCAGCTGCAGCTCAGCAACTCCGGCCAGTACTACGACATCTACTACCCGACCACCGAGGAGCGGAACGCCGCCTACTGGCTGGTGCAGCGCTTCGACGCCGAGGGCAAGCAGTCCCTGGTGCAGACCGACCGCTTCACCTTCAACCGGCAGCAGACCACCATCACCGGCCCGGCCGTGGGCGACCTCTTCCCGACCGCACTGCGCACCGATGCCTACGTCCTGGTCGGAAGCACGACGGTGCGCAGCGGCACGGTGACGTTCTCCTACGAGGGCGACCTGGTCACCTATCGCTATCCCACCCGTCTCCTGGACACGACCAAGAACGTGATCTACAGCAGCGAGGGGGCGAGGATCTACCGATGAGAGCGCTCCTCGTCAGCCACTACTACCCGCCGCACGTCGGAGGCATCGAGTACGTCGTCCGCCAGGAGGCGGTCCGGCTCGCCGCCCACGGCGTCGAGGTCACCGTGCTCACCAGCGGCGAGCGTTCCGGGACCCGCGACGAGGAGGGCGTACGGGTGGTGCGCGTCGCGGCCTGGAACGGTGCCGAGCGAGCCGGAGTGCCCTTCCCCCTGCTGTCGCCGCGGCTGCTGACGACCGCGCTTCGCCTGGCACGCCGAGCCGACGTCATCCATGTGCACGACTGCCTGTATCTGACCTCGTGGGCCGCCGGGCTCGCCGCCCTCCTCACCCGCACCCCGCACGTCGTCACCCAGCACGTCGCCCTGGTGCAGCACCCTTCCGCTGTCGTACGAGGTGTGCAGCGCGCGGTGTACGCGGTCGCGGGGCGCGCCCTGCTGCGCCGGGCCCGCATGGTGCTCACCCTCAACGCCACCGTCGCGGACTTCGTACGGCGCTACGGCGCCCGCCCTGAGCGTGCCCGCCATCTCGCGAACGGTGTGGACACCGAGCTGTTCCGGCCCGCCGCCTCGGACGAGGAGCAGGCGCTCGCCCGTAAGCGCTTCGGCCTGCCGGGAGACCGTCCGTTGGTGCTGTTCGTCGGCCGGCTGGTGCCGAAGAAGGGGTGCGACCTGCTGCTGGCCGCCCAGGACGACTCCTTCGACCTGGTCTTCGTCGGCGACGGCGACGCGGGCGCCCTGGCCGGAAGGCCCGGCGTCCACCACCTCGGCGCGCTGCCGCCACAGGAGCTGGCCGAGGCGTACCGGGCCTGCGACGTCTTCGCGCTGCCGTCCACCGCCGAGGGCTTCCCGCTCACCGTCCAGGAGGCCATGGCCAGCGGCCTGCCCGTCGTCACCACCGACGACCCGGGGTACGCGCCCTACCGTCTCGACCCCACCTGCGTCACACTGCTGCCCCGGGACGCGGGGGTGCTGCGCTCCGCGCTGTCCGCCCTCGCCGGTGACGGCCCGAAGCGCACACACATGGGCCGCTACTCCCGCGAATACGCGACGACGGCCTTCGCTTGGGAGGAGCATGTGAGCACACTGGTCCAGTGCTACCGGGACGTCACCGATGGCTAGGCCCAAGGGCCGCCACGCCCGGCCCGCCGACCAGGTGTACCGCAGCTCCTTCTTCCTGATGGCGTCCACCGCCACCATCGCCGGACTGGGCTTCGTCTTCTGGATCGTGGTCGCCCGCTACTACAGCCCCGAACAGGTGGGCCTGGCCACCTCGTTGATCTCGGCGATCTCGCTGATCTCGTATCTGAGCCTGTTCGGTCTCAACAGCACGCTGATCCGCTTCCCGGCGCCGACCGCGGCCCGCAACGGCCAGCTCACCCAGTCGATCGCCCTGGTGACCACGGCGTCGTGCCTGGTCGGAGCGGTCTATGTGGCCGGCCTGCCGCTCTACGGTGAGAAACTGGTCTTCGTCCGGGACCAACTGCCGCTGGCGGCGGCCTTCGTCGTGATCTGCGCCTGTGCCGCGGTGAACCAGCTCACCGACTCCGTCTTCATCGGCGCCCGTATCCCGCAGTACAACGCGCTGGTCGACGGCGTGATCCAGGGGCTGACCAAGCTCGCCCTGCCGGTCGCGCTGGTCGGCCTCGGCTCGGTGGGCATCGTCGGCTCGGCCGGCGGCGGCTTCGCGGTGGCGGTGCTTGCCTCGCTGTTCCTGATGCACCGTCGGCTCGGCTTCCGGTTCGACTTCCGTACCCGCGGCACCAGACTCCGGGAACAGCTGCGCTTCTCCGTCGCCAGTTATGTCACCAGCCTGCTCAACCTGATGCCCCAGCTGGTCGTCCCGCTCATCGTGCTGCACCAGCTCGGCGCGGCGGCGGCCGGCTACTACTACGTCGCCTTCCAGATCGCCAGCCTCCTCAACGCCGTGTCCTTCTCCGTCGGCGAGGCCCTCTTCGCGGAGGGCTCGCACGATCCCTCCCGGATCGGCGTACTGCTCCGCAGGACCGCCGCCATCATCGCCGGCCTGATGGTCCCGGCAGCGGCCGTGGTGGCGCTGGGCAGCGGGCTGATCCTGAAGCTGTTCGGCGGCAGCTACGCGACCGAGGCCAGGCCGCTGCTCATGGTGTTCGCCGTCGGGGCGCTGGCCGTCGCCCTGTCCAGCTGGTCGAACTTCGCGCTCAAGCTGACCCGGCAGATGCGGCAGCTGGTCGTCAACAACCTGGTCTTCGCGACCGTCTCGATCTCACTCGCCTTCCTCTGGGCTCCTCGGGGCCTGGTCTGGATCGGCTGGGCCTGGGCCGCCGGCAACCTCGCCTCCGGCCTGGTGGCCCTGGCGGCGCTCCTCGGACACCGGCGCCGCAGCATCGCAGCCGTACGGCACTCCGAGCCGGACGCGGAGCCGGGCCCGGAGTCGGAGTCGGGGAATGTCCGAACCGCGGAGGCACAAGCATGAGGATCCTGCAGATCGTCAACATCGGCTTCGAGGCCGGCGGGGCGGAGAAGAGCGTCCGGCTGATCACGGAAGGACTGCGGGCCCGGGGCCACACCGTGAGCGTGGTCGCGACCGACCGTATGGCGGCCGGACACGAGCTGTTCGCCGACCACATCGTGCCCGCGGTCAACGGCGGTCCGGCCAGGCGGTTGTTCGGCTACTTCTGGCACCACACGGCCTACCGGCGGCTGGGGCGGATCCTGGCCGAGTTCGAACCGGACGTCGTCCATCTGCACACCATCGGCGAGTTCAGCCCCTCGGTGCTGGCCGCCACCCGCCGTTACCCCCGGCTGCTGACCGCACGGGGCCCCGAGGACTGGACGTTGAAGCTGCTGCGCTGGAACCTCGGCACCGCCACCAACGGCGGCCGGCTCAGCGCGACCGACACCGCGCGCTATCTGTATCTGCGGTTCCTGCAGCGACCCGGCTACCTGGTGTGGCTGCGCGGCCTCGACCGGGTGCTCGCGCTGAGCCAGTACATGGCCGACACCGTGCGCGGCGACGTGGGCCGGGTCCCGCTGTTCGTCGTGCCCAACGGCACCGAGAGCGGCTTCGGTTACGAGCCGATCGCCGACACCGAGAGCGTGCTCTTCACCGGCCGCCTGGAACGCGTCAAGGGGGTCGATGTCCTGCTGACGGCCTTCCGGCAGGTGGTCGAGCGGCATCCCGGAGCCAGGCTGGTCATCATCGGTGACGGTGCGGACCGTGCGCGGCTGGAATCGCTGGCGGCCGACCTGACCTCCCAGGGGCGCGTCGTCTTCCGGGGCTGGCTCGGCAAGGCGGAGGTCGCCGAATGCCTCAGGGCCGCCTCAGTCGTCGCCGTGCCCTCGCGGTGGCCGGAGGTCTTCGGGCGGGTGGTCCTGGAGGCGTTCCAGACCGGGCGTCCCGTGGTGGCGTCCCGTTGCGGCGGACTGCCGGAACTGATCTCCGACGACAACGGCCGGCTGGTGGACCCGGGAGACGCGCGGGGGCTGGCCGACGCGCTCTCCTCCCTGCTCGGCGACCGCGCCACGCTCGAACGCCTCGGCAAGGGCGCGGCCCAGTGCGCCGAGCGTTACCGCCTCGACGCGGTCGTCGACGCGCACGAGGAGCACTACCAGGCGGTATTGGCGGGACGCCGGTGAGGCCCGTGGAGCCCAGGGACCAGGCCCAGGGTGTTCGCATCGTCGCCGTCGTCGCGCCGTACTACCCGCCCAAGGTCGGCGGCGTGGAGAACTACGCCGCGCGGATCGCCCGCGCGGTCGCCGACGCCCCCGGTCTGCGGCCGGTGGTCATCACCACCCGCCTGTCGGGGCGCCGGACCTCGGTGAGTGTCGAGGACGGTGTCCACATCATCCGCCTCGGCGCCTGGCTCCGGCTGTCCAACACCCCCCTCAGCCCGCTGTGGCCGCTGCAACTGCGCTACTGGCTGCGTCGCACCGGCGCCCAGGTGGTGAACGCCCACGCCCCGGTCCCCGGGCTCGCCGACCTGGCGGTCGCGGTCTCCGGCAGCCGACCGGCCGTCCTCACCTACCACGCGGGTTCGATGCACAAGGGCGAGCCGGGCAGTGGCCTGGCGGACCGGCTCATCGACGTGTACGAACGGCGGGTGCTGCCCCGGGTGTTCCGGCGGGCACGGGTGCTGGTCGCGGTGTCGCCGGTCTCGCTGGCCGCCGCTCATCCCCATGCCGTGGAGATCACTCCGGGCGTGGACATCGAGCGGTTCACGCCCGGCGAGCCGGCCTCCAGGCGTCCGCGTACGGTCCTCTACGTCGGCCGGATGGACCGCTCGTCGGCCTGGAAGGGCGTCGACGCCCTGCTGCGGGCCTTCGCCGAGCTGGCGGACGATGTCGCCGACGCCCGGCTGCTGCTTGTCGGCGGCGGTGACGCGGTCCCGGACCATCTGCGGCTCGCGGCGGAGCTGGGGATCGCCGACCGGGTGGAGGCCACCGGGGAGCTGACCGGGGAGGCGCTGCCCGACGTCATGCGGACGGCGGCCGTCGCGGTGCTGCCCTCGCGCACCGAGGCGGAGTCCTTCGGCATGGTGCTGGTCGAGGCGATGGCCTGCGGGACCCCGGTGGTCGGCTCGGCGGTGGGCGGCATCCCGCATGTCGTGCTGGACGGCGAGACAGGACTACTTGTCCCGCCCGGCGACCCGGGGGCGCTGGCGGCCGCCTGCCGCAAGCTGCTGGCCGAGGGCGAACTCGCCGACCGGCTGGGCGCGGCGGGGCGGCGGCAGGCGGAACGGCGGTTCGCCTGGAACGGCCTGATGGAGCGTTACGTCGATCTGTTCCGGGCCCTGTAGGACCCGGCGGCCCCGTCCCCGGCTCCTACTTCCGCTTCTTCTCGTAGGCGGTGATCGCCTCCTTGAGCGCGTCGAAGGCCGGCTTCTTCGAACCGTCGAAGCGGCGCAGCCCGTAGTACCGCGTCGGCCTCAGCTTCTCATCGGCGGGCGCCAAATCCTGATCGGTGTACCAGAACATCGCGTCCACGTGCGCGTTCGCCACCGCTGTCTTCACCGTGTCGGCGGCGATCTCGGCCTGGCGGGCCTCGGTCACATGGTCCGTGTCGTCGGTGATCGTCGTACCGTCCGACACCTCGCCGGCCCCGCTGGTCGGCGCTCCGGTCTCGGTGAGCCAGATCGGGAGGTCGGGGGTGCCGTACGTGTCCAGTACGGCCATCAGGTTCTCCTGGGCGGTACTGATCCGCTCGAAGGCCGTGCCGGTGCCGGGGGTCGCGCTGGGCAGGGTCGGGAAGTTGTACGGGTGGTAGCCGACGGCGTCCACGTGCTTGTTGGCGCCCAGCTTGGCGGCGGCGGTCAGGAAGTCCAGCGGCGACAGCCTGTTGGACTTGTGATCGGTCTTGATCCCCGCGAGGCCACCCATGATCACGTACGCCTTGGAGTCCGCGGAGCGCAGCGCCTGGCTGGTCACCTTGAGCAGCTCGGTGAAGTCGGCGGGGTCGGGCGCGGGCTTCCAGAAGCCGATGTTCGGTTCGTTCCACACCTCCCAGGTGTGCACGCCCATCGCCGCATACCGCTCGGCCGCCAGCTTGGCGAAGCCGGCGAAGGCGTCCGGGTCGGCCGGCGCGCAGCTCTGGCTGCCCGTACAGCCCGCCACCCGGGCCCACTTCGGGGTGTAGGCGATCACCGCGAGCAGGTTCAGACGGTGGGCCTTGGCGGCCTTGGCGACCCGGTCGAAGCGGTGCCACTCGTAGTCGTTCGGGGATTCCGGCTGGATGTTGTTCCAGGACAGGTCGACCCGGGCCCACTTCGCGCCGACGGCGACCGCGTCGTCGAGCGCCCGGTCGAGGTCCTTGTCCGACTTCCAGGTCAGGGTGTCGCCGTACGAGATACCCATCCGTACATCGCGCGCACCGCCGGCAGGTGATGCGGAGGAGGATGCGGCACCGTCCCCTTGCGGCGCCGCGGACGAGCCGGACGGCAGGGAGGCGGCCACGATGGTGGCGACCGCGGAGACCACGAACGCCACGAGTGCCACCAGCAGCCGCTGCCGTCGACTTGATTCCTTCAACATGCCGCACAGCCTAAGCCAATGATAATGGCGGCCGGTGCGGTGTCAGAGCTTGAAGACGAGCTCGGCCTGGTCGCGCTTGGTGGTGTGCAGGTCCCAGTAGAGGGGGGAGATCTGCTCGGGCTGGGCCGCATCCAGGCCGGGGATGACGGAGACGCCGATCGACGCGTCGATGCCGATGTGGGCGGCCTGGATGCCGGTGTCGGCGTCGGCCAGCTCCTTGTGCAGGTTCATCGCCCAGTTGCGCAGCGCGGCGGCGGCGGCGTTGACGTTGGCGACCCGCGGGTCGGGCCAGATCGAGCCGGCACCGGTGGTGTAGAGCAGGGTGCCCGCGCCTGCCTCACGCATCGTGGGCAGCACCGCCTTCGTGGCGGCGATGGCCCCGTAGAGCTGGAAGTTCATCTCGAACTCCACATGGGACGGTTCGGTGTCGCCCGGAGCGGTCAGCGTGGTGATGCCGAACGTCCCCACCGGGGAGTACTCCAGGACGTCGATCCCGCCGAACCGGGTGGCGGCGTCCTTGAGTGCCTGGGTGAGTGCGTCGCGGTCGAGCACGTCCGCGGGGAACGCGGCGGCGGTGATGCCCTCGGCGGTGAGCTTGCCGACGAGACCGTCGAGCTTCTCGCGGTTACGGGAGATCAGGGCGACGTCGAGGCCCTGGGAGCCGAAGGTGCGAGCGATGGCCAGGCCCATCTGGGGGCCGGCTCCGACGATGGCGATGCTGGTCACAGCGATCCTTTCGCAAAACCTCATGGGAAACGGTGTGTTGGGCGAGGTGGGGAGCGGTCTTCGGCACCCCTGAGTCGGATAGGGCTATCCGTTTCAGTGATTCGGATAGGGCTATCCGGATCGCCGTGACCACGGTACCACCGAAAATGGATAGGGCAATCCGATTGCTAGAGTGGTCGGCATGACCC
Source organism: Streptomyces spongiae (assembly GCF_009377185.1). Classification (GTDB taxonomy): domain Bacteria; phylum Actinomycetota; class Actinomycetes; order Streptomycetales; family Streptomycetaceae; genus Streptomyces; species Streptomyces spongiae. The sequence goes on along the minus strand of NZ_VJZC01000097.1, from coordinate 634 downwards.
CAGGCGCCCAGCACCCCGACAAGCCCGCCGGTCAGCCTCTGCGTAGTGACGCCGAGCGCAACCGGGTGCGGATCATCGCCGCCGGGCGCACTGTGTTCGCACGCGACGGCCTGAACGCCTCCATGGCCTCCGTGGCCCGCGAGGCAGGCGTGGGGATCGCCACCATCCTCCGCCACTTCCCCGCGAAGGAGGACCTGGTCGCCGCCGTCTTCTCCGACCGCATGGACGCCTACGCCGACGCGGTCGCCCTCGCCCTCGAGGACCCCGACCCCTGGAACGGTTTCACCGGCTACATCGAGACCGCCTGTGCGATGCAGGCGGCCGACTACGGGTTCGCCGACGTACTGACCATGACCTTCCCCACCGCCAAGGCCCTGGAGCAGCGCCGCAACGAGGCGTACGAGGCCATGGTGGAACTCATCAGCCGCGCCAAGGAGACCGGCCGCCTGCGCGAGGACTTCGACCCCTCGGACCTGGTGCTGATGCACATGGCCAACGCGGGCGTCGTCAACGCCACCGGTGACGCCGCTCCCGACGCCTGGCGACGCGTGGTCGCCCTCTTCCTCCAGTCCTTCGAGGCCCCCGCCCGCGGCCCCCTGCCCGCCTCGCCCGAGCACGACGCCCTCTACAAGGC
>NZ_VJZC01000970.1 GCF_009377185.1 Streptomyces spongiae | reverse complement strand
GCCCTGAACCCACCCTGACACACCCACAGTTGAGGGGAGCCGCACCATGCGCGCAGCCGTACTGCACGAGATCGGCCAGGACAAACTCGAGGTCCTCGACGACGTCGAGGCGGTGGGCTTTGGACCCGGCAGGGTGAGGATCCGGGTACGGGCCACGGGCCTGTGTCACTCCGACCTGTCCGCGATGGCGGGGGTCCTGCCGCAGCCCGCGCCGTTCGTGCCCGGTCACGAGGGGGCGGGCGAGATCCTCGAAGTCGGCGAAGGAGTCAGCCACTTGAAGGCGGGCGACCGCGTGGTCGTCTGCTGGCTCCCGGCCTGCGGCGCCTGCCCCGCCTGCAAGCGCGGCCAGACCGAGCTGTGCCTGGCCGGGTTCATGAACGCGGGCACCCCCAACTTCAAGCGGCCCGGCGGCGACGTCTTCGGCATGGCCGGCACCGGCACCTTCACGGAGGAGGTCGTCGTCGACGCGGGGTGCGCCGTACCGATACCGGACGACGTGCCCTTCGACATAGCGGCGTTGATCGGCTGCGGGGTCACCACTGGTCTCGGTGCCGTCCTCAACACGGCGGACGTGGAGGCCGGTTCGTCGGTGGCCGTCATCGGCTGCGGTGGCGTCGGCATCTCCGCGATCCAGGGCGCGCGGCTCAAGGGCGCCGCCGAGATCGTCGCCGTCGACCCGGTCGTCTCCCGGCGGGAGTCCGCGCTGAAGTTCGGCGCGACGAAGGCGGTGGCGCCCGAGGAACTGGCCGACGCCAAGCAGTCGGTGACGGCCGGTGAGGGCTTCGACTACGTCTTCGAGGTGGTCGGCAAGTCCGCCACGGCACGGACGGCGTACGACACGACGCGGCGCGGCGGCACGCTCGTCGTCGTGGGCGCGGGCGCCATGGACGACTTCCTCCAGCTCAACATGTTCGAGCTGTTCTTCGACGAGAAGCGCATCCTGCCGTCGATGTACGGCGGCGGGGACGTGCTGCGGTCGTACGAGCGGACGATCGCCCTGTGGCGAGCCGGCCGCATCGACCTCTCCGGCCTCATCACCCACCGGGTGCCGCTGTCCGACATCAACGAGGCCCTGGACCAGATGCGGACGGGCACGGCACTGCGGACGTGCATAGAGATCTGAACCCGAGGACGAACCGATCAGCTTCCACACGGTGAAGGGGCGTTGATGTCACGGACACTGTCACTGCCACTCGAGGGCCGGTCCGCGATCGTCACGGGCGCGGGCCGCGGACTGGGCCGGGCCGAGGCACTGGAACTCGCCCGGCTGGGCGCGGCCGTCGTCGTCAACGACTACGGGCAGCCGGGCCGCGACGGTTCGGGCGAGGCGTCCACCGGACCCGCCGAGGAGGTCGCGGCCGAGATCAGGGCGGCCGGCGGCACGGCCGTGGCCCACACGGGAGACGTGGCGGACCACCAACAGGCCAGAGAGCTGGTCGAGTTGGCGATCGCCGAGTTCGGGAAGCTGGACATCCTCGTCAACAACGCGGGCATCCTGCGCGACCGGATGGTCTTCTCGATGTCGGAGGGGGAGTGGGACGCGGTCATCCGCGTCCATCTGAAAGGCCACTTCAACACGACGCACTTCGCGGCGGCGCACTGGCGGGCACGCAGCAAGGCGGAGGGCGGGCGGCCGGTGTACGGGCGGATCGTGAACACGTCGTCGGAGGCGTTCCTGGCGGGCTCGGCGGGACAGCCCAACTACGCGGCGGCGAAAGGCGGAATCGTCGGCCTGACCACGTCGACGGCGATCGCCCTCGCCAAGTACGGCGTGACGGCGAACGCGATCTGCCCGCGTGCGCGAACGAGGATGACGGAGGACGTGTTCGCGGCCGTGGAGCAGCCCGGGAACGGTGGTGGTGATGCCGGTCTCGACCCCCTGGCCCCCGAGCATGTCGCGCCCCTCGTCGGGTACTTGGCGTCGCCGACGGCGGCGCACGTGAACGGCCAGCTGCTGGTGGTGCACGGAGGGATGGTCGCGGTGGTCGAACGGCCGAGGGTGGCCGCGCAGTTCGACTCCAAACAGGACACTTTCACGTACGACGAGCTGGACGCCCTGCTCACCCCGTACTACGCCGAGCGGCCGGACGGCGAGACGTTCGCGGCGGCGGAGGTACTGGGAC
>NZ_VJZC01000969.1 GCF_009377185.1 Streptomyces spongiae | reverse complement strand
GTCTGGGGGCGCAGCCCCCAGGGAAGGGACGGGAATGGGTAGGGGCGGCGGGGGCGAAGAAACACCCGGCGTCTCAAAGAACGAGCGCGCACACCACGGACGAAACGGACACCCCTGGCCCCGAAGCCTGAAGCCTCCCGTCGTCCAGAACCCGCAGCGCGACCACCGTGCCGCTGTGCTGGTTGGCCACCAGCAGATGACCGGCCGCGTAGGCAAGCCCGCGCGGCCGGCCCCCGCCGCTGGGCGTCTCGCCGACCGGTTCCGGGATGGCGCCGCTGACATCGAACGCGGCCACGGTGTCGGCCCCGCGGTTGGTCAGCCAGACGTAACGCCCGCAGGGCGAGGCGACGATGCCGCCGGGCTGGTTGACGACGTCCAGGGCCGTGGTGGCGGGCACGGTGGCGACGGCCGTCAGGGTGCCCGTGGCGGCGTCGTAGCGGTGGCAGGTGAGGGTGGAGGACAGTTCGTCCGCGCTGAACACCCGCTCCCCGTCGGGGGCGAAGGCGAGGTGGCGGGGACCGGAGCCGGCGCGCAGACGGTTCACCGCGGTCCGTTCGAGGGTTCCGGCCCGCGGGTCGAGACGGTAGGTGAACACCGCGTCCGCCCCCAGATCGGTGGCCAGGACGAAGCGGCCCGCAGGATCGACGAGGATCTGGTGGGCGTGGCTGCCCTCCTGGCGTCCGATGACGGGGCCCGAGCCGTCGTGGACCACGAGGTCGGCCGGTTCCAGCAGGCTTCCGTCCGTGTCGAGGCGGTGCACGGCCACGCTGCCGGGCGCCTTTTCGCTGCCGTAGTGGGCGGTCAGGAGCCAGTTTCCGTCCGGGTGGACGGTGAGGTGGCACGGGTTGGTGCCGCCGCTGTCGGCCGGGCTGCCCAGCGGGGCCAGTACGCCGTCGTGGCGCCGGGAGACGGCGCTCACCGCGCCGGGGTCGGTCTCGTTCGTGCTGTAGACGACGTCGAGGGTGGGGTGCGCGGCCAGGAAGGAGGCACCGCTGACGGGGAGGGGCGGCACCTCGTCGTCGTACGACAGTCCGCCGGTCGACGGATCGAGCCTCAGGGTGGCGAGCCCGGTGCCCTCACCGCCGGTGTCGGGGGTGTAGGAGCCGGTGAGGACGTGAACCGCTGCGCGGGAAGCGGGTGTTGGCATGGGAGTTCCCGGTGGTTCCGTGGATCGGGGCATGGGCGGGGCACGGGCAGGGCGCTGTGCGTGGCCGGGCGGTGGGGTCTTCGGAGCGGGGCGGTCGTGCCGTGCGGGCGGTCGTGCCGTGCGCGCGAACGGGCCGTACGTACGAACGGGCCGTGCGTACGAACGGACCGTCGTTCAGCGGACGATGTCGTCGTGGTGGTCGAGCAGTTCCAGCTCGTGGCGCCGGGGCAGACCCTCCCAGTCGCCCGTGGTGCTGACGGCGAAGGCACCGAGCAGGGCAGCCGTCCGCAGACGCCGCTCGGGTGGTTCGCCCGCGAGCAACTCCGCGAGGTAGCCGGCGACGAACGCGTCCCCCGCCCCCACCGAGTCGAGCACGGTGACGGGTACGGCGGGCTGCCGGTGTTCCTCGCCGTCGAGGAGGGCGTACGCGCCCTCGGCGCCCAGCTTGATCACCGCTCCGCCCGGCCCGAGGGCGCAGATGCCCTGGGCGAGTTCCTCCGGGTCGTCGGTGCCGGGCACCGCGAGCCGGGCCTCGTGCGGTCCCGCGAAGACCAGGTCGCTGCGGCGCACGAGCGGCACCAGCGTGCGTGTGGCCTCCTCCTCGCTCCACAGCAGGGAGCGGTAGTTGATGTCCAGGGAGACCATCACCCCCGCGTCCACCGCGATGTCCACGGCCCGGGTGACGGCCCGCAACGGCCCCTCGCCGAGCGCCGGGGTGATGCCGGTGATGTGCAGGACGGCCGCGCCCGCGACGAGGTCCTTGGGAATGTCCTCGACGGACAGCCGGGAACCGGCGGTGTGGGTGCGGTAGTAGCGGGCACGGCTGCGCGTGGCCGTACGGCGTTCCCGCAGCTCGCCAAGCTCGCGCGGCTCGCCAAGGAGCACGCCGTCGAGCTGATCGCGATCGGTAACGGCACGGCGTCGCGCGAGACGGACAAGCTCGCGGGGGAACTGATCGGCCGGCACCCGGAGTTGAAGC
>NZ_VJZC01000968.1 GCF_009377185.1 Streptomyces spongiae | reverse complement strand
CCCCCGTCCCACTCCCTGTCCCGCTCCCCGTCCCGTTACCCGTTCGGCGCAACAGGGCCCTCAGCCGGGCGAAGACCTCCTCTACGTCGAATGGCTTAACGACGTAGTCGTCCGCTCCGGCGTCCAGACCGGCGATCCGGTCCGCCGTCTCCACGAGCGCCGTGAGCATCAGGATCGGCGTCCGATCGCCCTCCGCCCGCAGGACACGGCACACCTGGAGGCCGTCGATGCCGGGCATCATCACGTCCAGCACGAGCACGTCCGGCGGCGTCCGGTGAGCCTGTGCGAGCGCCTCGACGCCGTCAGCGACGGCGGTGACCTCGTAACCCTCAAGGGTCAGCGCGCGTTCCAGGGCATGTCGGATGGCACGGTCGTCCTCGGCGAGCAGCACATTCTGGGGCACCCCACCAGTCTGCCAAGGCCACGGCGACGAACCACCTGAGGGAGTCGGACAGGAGCGGGCTTCTTACCCGCCTCTCACCCGGGCCGGGCAGGTGGCTTACCTCGCCGGGCCACCGTGTCCGGAATGCCAGGCGGACCACCGGACCGAGGTCACGCCGGGAAGGGCCGCATGGATCGTATGGGACGCGTGGGTCGTATGAAGCACAGGCCTGGCGAGCGGGCGGAGTGCGCAAATCGGGTGGAGTACGGAATTCGGGCGGAGTGCTGCGAGCAGGACGGGTACGCGACCTGTATGGAACTGACGAGGAGCCGGCCGTACACCGAGCGGACACGCGACCCGCGCCCGACGGTCCACCGCACGAAGACGAAGGTCCAGCGCATGAAGATCGTGTTCCTGCTGCACAACGCGTACGCCATCGGCGGCACGGTCCGCACGACGCTGAACCTGGCGTCGGCACTGGCGGACCGCCACGATGTCGAGATCGTGTCCATGTCGCGGCACCGGGACACCCCGCGCTTCGGGATCGACCCGCGGATCAGACTCGTCCCCCTGGTCGACACGCGCCCGGGCAGCACGGACCCCACCGACCCCGCCTTCGGGCAGCCGGCCCTCGACTACCCCGCCGAGGACAAGCGCCACCGCCAGTACACACGCCTCACCGACCACCGCGTCCGCGACCATCTCGCCCGCTGCCGCGCGGACGTCGTGATCGGCACCCGCCCCGGCCTCAACGTGTACGTCGCCCGCTTCGCACCCCGCCACGCCCTGCGCGTCGGCCAGGAACACCTGCGCCACGACGCGCACGACAAGCGACTGCGCAAGGTGCTGGCCCGGCACTACCGGGCGCTGGACGCGGTGGTGACCACCACCGAGGCCGACGCGAAGGCGTACCGGGCCCACATGCCCCTGCCGGGCGTACGGGTGATGTCGGTGCCGAACATCGTGCCCGAGGTCCACACCTCCCCCTCGACCGGCACCGCCCCCGTGATCGCGGCGGCCGGCCGGCTGGCCCCCGGCAAGCGCTTCGACCTGCTCCTGGAGGCCTTCGCGCGGGTCGCGTCGAAGGAACCGGACTGGCGGCTGCGCATCTACGGCGGCGGCAAGCAGAAGGACCGCCTGAACCGCGTCATCGACGAGCTCGGCCTCTCCGGCCGGGCCCGCCTCATGGGGCCGCACACCCCCATCGAGGCCGAGTTCGCCAAGGCGTCGCTGGTGGTCAGCGCGTCGGACGCGGAATCGTTCGGGATGACACTGGTCGAGGCGATGCGCTGCGGGGTGCCGGTCATCAGCACGGACTGCCCGCTCGGGCCCGCCGAGATCATCACCGACGGCGTCGACGGCCGCCTCGTCCCGGTCGACGACGCGGGCGCCCTCGCCGACGCCATCCTCGACCTGATCGCCGACGAGCCGACCCGCCGCGCCATGGGTGCCGCCGCCCTCAAGAGCGCCCACCGCTACGACGCGACCCCCATCCTCTCCCGCTACGAACTCCTCTTCGCCGAGCTCCACGCCACCCGCCACCGCCGCGGCTGGGAACGCGACCGGGCCCGCCTGAGCGCCTGGGCCCTCCGCCGGCGCCGCTCCCTGCGCCGCCGGGTACGGGCCTGGGGCGCCCGCCTGGGCCGTCCGAGCACCCAGGCGGCCCGGGAGACGCCGTGAGAGCCCCAGATCCCGCCCACCGGCCCCAGGGGCACCCCCAGCCCGGGGCCGGCTGACGCGGGACGGGCCGCGCC
>NZ_VJZC01000967.1 GCF_009377185.1 Streptomyces spongiae | reverse complement strand
TGTATAAGAGACAGCGACATCCCCGCCCTCGTCGTGGAGTTCGACAACGAGGCCGGCGCCCGCGCCATCACCGGCCACCTGCTCTCGGCGGGCCACCGCCGCATCGTCTTCCTCGGCGGACTGCCCGGCAACACGGCCCTCGACGCCCGCGTGGCCGGCTACCGGGCCGCGCTCGCCGAACACGGGCTGCCGGCCGAGGCCGCCCATGTCGTCGACTGCGGTCTCGGCCGGGCGGCGGGCCACCGCGGCATGACCGAACTCCTCAAGGCCACACGGGAGTTCACCGCGGTCTTCGCGGGGGACGACATGGTGGCCGCCGGGGCCCTGCGCGCCATCGCCGACGCCGGGCTGCGCGTCCCGTACGACATCTCTGTCGTCGGCTACAACGACATCCCGCTCGCCGAGGACTTCAACCCGCCGCTCACCACGGTCCGCACCCCCGCCGAGGAACTCGGCCGCGCCGCCGTCCGCATCGCCCTGCGCGACCCGGACCACACCGCGGGCGCGCACCATCTCCTCGGCACCCACATCGTCGTCCGCGACAGCGTCCAGCCACCCCCCAACTGACGGAGGACCAGCCCCCGTATGACCGCGCCGCACGTGTCGCTCACCGGCCTGCCGCCCCTCGACCCCGCCCGCTCACCCGTCACCGGCTGGACCCGCGCGCACTGGGAGGCGACGGCCGACCGCCTCCTGGAAGGACTCCTGCCGTACGCCTCGCCGGGGTTCGCCCAGTACCGGCTGACCGGCCGCGCCAGTTACTCCGGCCCCTGGTCCGACGGCCTGGAGGGCTACGCCCGCTCGTTCCTGCTCGCCGCCTTCCGCATCGCGGGCTCCCAGGGGCAGGTCGGCCCGGAGCTGATCGAGCGGTACGCGGCCGGGCTCGCCGCCGGGACGGACCCGTACGGAGACGAACGCTGGCCGCCCATCACGGACCGAGGCCAGCCCATGGTCGAGGCCGCCTCCCTCGCGATCGCCCTGCACGAGTCCCGGCCGTGGCTGTGGGACCACCTCGACGACGGCGTCCGCCAACGGGTCGCCGACTGGCTGGGCGGCTTCGTCGGCGCGACCGCCAACGACTCCAACTGGCGCCTGTTCCAGGTCATCACCGAGGAGTTCCTGGCCTCGGTGGGCGCCCCGCACAGCCGCGCCGAGATCGACGGCGGGCTCGCCCGGCTGGAGGACTGGTACCGGGGTGGCGGCTGGTACACCGACGGCCACGGCCACAAGTTCGACTACTACAACGCCTGGGCCCTGCACCTCTATCCGATCCTGTGGGCCCGTATCGCCGGGCCGCGCGCCAGTCCCGCCCGGACGGACCGGTACCGCGCCCGGCTGCGCGAGTTCCTCACCGCGTACCAGCACTTCTTCGGCTCCGACGGCGCCCCAGTCCACCAGGGCCGCTCCCTCACCTACCGCTTCGCGGTCACGGCTCCGCTGTGGGCGGGCGCGCTGGTGGACGCGACGCCCCTGTCGCCGGGCCGTACCCGCCGCCTCGCCTCCGGCGCGCTCAAGCACTTCGCCGACCGAGGAGTCCCCGACGAGCACGGTCTGCTGAGCCTGGGCTGGTACCGGCCCTTCCCGCCGGTCACCCAGCGGTACTCGGGCCCGGCCTCCCCGTACTGGGCGAGCAAGGCATTCCTCGGTCTGCTGCTGCCGGCCGACCACCCCGTGTGGACGGCACCCGAGGAGCCGGGTCCGGTCGACACCGACGACACCTGCCTGGCGCTGCCCGCCCCGGGCTGGCTGCTGCACTCCACGGCCGCAGACGGGATCGTACGGCTCGTCAACCACGGCAGCGACCGGCTGCCACCGCCGCCGGCCGCGTCCGAGGACAACCCGCACTACACGCGGTTCGCGTACGCCAGCGCGGCGGCCCCCGACACCGCGGGCCCGGGTTCCGTCGGGGGCGATGAGGGCATCGACAACCACATCGCCCTCATCGCGCCCGACGGAACCGCCTCCCGGCGGGGGCGCATCCACCCGCTCGGGGTGACCGGCCGCCGGGCGGCCTCCTGGCACTCGGCGTCACTGGCGGGGGAGGAGCACCGGATCGAGACCACCAGCGTGGTGCACGGCCCCTGGGAGGTGCGGGTGCATCGCGTCGAGGGCCCGTACGGGGTGGCCGTGCGCGAAGGCGGGTGG
>NZ_VJZC01000966.1 GCF_009377185.1 Streptomyces spongiae | reverse complement strand
CCCGAGACGACTCGCTTCTCGGGCAGGCCCGCACCGCTGTGTGCGTAGCCGCAGGGGCAGCTGGCCTAGCGCCGGCGGCCCTTACGACGTTTCACCAGATCGTCGTAGATCGTTTTCCGGAACCACATTTCTTTGAGCACGGGCGGCTTCTTACGGTCGCCGGGGCGCCGATCCGGTGGCGGAACCTGCCCGCGGTTCTTGTAGGAGTGCATCGTGGACCTGGCGACGGGCTTCCCGCGCGTCGCGTTGCCCATGATCGCGCGGTACTCGTCGATGTCGAGCAGGTCGCCGGGATTCCCCTCCGGCGGCGGCTTCACCCACACCGGGCCCGCCCCGGTGTACTCCGCCCAGGCCTGAGGGCGCTTCTTCTGTACCCAGTCGTCGACGTCCGCTGTGTCCCACAGGCCGTCGTCGCCGGCCGCAGGGAAGCCTTCGGCTTTCGTCCAGTGGCCAATGCCCGGCTCGGTCATGCGGTACCGCTGCGCGAGACCGCCCTTACCCAGCCTCGTCGCCCCGGAAGCACTCTCCGGCTGCTCCTCGGCCTCGTCCGATGCCTCAGCACAGGAAGCCGTGTCCGGTTCGACCGGCACCGGTGCATGTCCCGGCCAGGACTGCGGGCGGTTGTGGCGCACCCAGGTGTCCACCTGCTGCGCATCCCAGCCGCCCCCCGCCAAGGGGGAGGGGAAGTTGAGCAGACCTGTCCAGTTGTCCACCGTCCGGGGCGTCACATCATAGGTTGCGCAGATGCCGGCGTGGTCGATCTTGCCGCTCCTGGTCATCCGCGGCTCTTCCCTCGGGCCACCTTGGAGCCGCGGGGCCGGCCCGTGGCCGGCCGCCGGACGAAGAGGTACGCGGTGGACCGGTACCACATCGGCTCGTCGACGGAGGGCTCCTCGCCGTCGCCCGGGACCCGGTCGGGCCTCGGCATCCGCCCGTCCGACTGGTAGACCTGCAGCGTCGAGGCCTTCGGTGCCGGCCGGCCGCGGGCTGCGGTGTCGATCGCCCGGATCTGCTCGAGGGTCAGCAGGTCCTGCTCGTCACCGCCCGGCAGCTCGAGATCGTCACGTAGTCCGGCAGCTTTCTGGGCATTCCGCTCGGATCCGGCCTGCTCCGCGCCGGACGTGCCCGTGCGGCGGGTGGCCGGCCTGGACCGGATGAAGCCGTACGCGGTGGACCGGTACCACATGGGCTCGTCGACGGCGGGTTCCTCGCCGTCGCCCGGGGCCCGGTCGGGCCGCGGCATCCGTCCGTCGCGCTGGTAGATCTTCAACGTCGCGGCCTGGGGCGCCGGCCGGCCCCGGGCTGCGGTGTCGATCGCCCGGATCTGCTCGAGCGTCAACAGGTCCTGGTCATCACCGCCCGGCAGCTCGAGATCGGCACCCGGCCCGCCAGTCGCCTGCGGCTGCTGCTCGGAATCGGGCTGCTCCACGACCGTCGTCTGGCGGCGGGTCCTGCGCGGCCGATTGAGGTACGCGTAGGCGGTCGACCGGAACCACCTGTCCTCGTTGACTTCGGGCTTTTGCCCATCGCCCGCCTTGCGGTCCGGCCTCGCCAAGGTCCCCTTGGAGATATAGGTCCGCAGGGTCCGTACGTCGGTCGCATCGCGGTTGAAGGCCCGCCCCTCGAGCTCGCCGATCCGCTGCAGGGTCAGCAAGTCACGAGCGTCGCCGGGCGGCAGGCCCAACGGATTGCGCCCCTTCTGCCCCTTGATCCATACGCCCGGAAAGTTCTTGCGCAGCCACTCGTCCACCTCGTCCTCGTCGTAGACGTCCGCCTTGCCGGCCCTGTCGACCGTATCCGGGAAGCTCTCCTCGCCGGTCCACTTGTAGGCGGTGTCCCGGTGCACGTCATACCGCTCGCTGATGAGGGTGACGTTCGTGTGCTTCTGTTCGGAACCTTCAGGAATCATGACGTCTCCAAGGGCCGGCGCGGCCTTCTCCAGGGTGCTGGCCGCCGTACGGCGGGGGCGTATTTTCGTGGTCCCGGCCGGCGGAGCTTGCCAGGGTCGTGCGGGCGGTGAGAGTGGTGCGGCCGCAGGGGCCCCACCATCAGAGCAAGTTACATAGAAAAATAGAATTGTGCAATCCTCGCGGGTGTGTCGGGCGGTATCCGCGTGCCGCCGGCATGCCATCGTGGGCTTCGGCG
>NZ_VJZC01000965.1 GCF_009377185.1 Streptomyces spongiae | reverse complement strand
GGCGTCGGCCACCTGGCGGTACTCGGTGAGGGCGTCGGGCCAGCGGCCGAGCCAGCCGAGGCCGACGGCGACCTCGCGGCGGCTGACCAGGGTGTCCGGGTGGTCGGGGCCGAGGACGCGCTCGCGGATGGCGCACACGTCGCGGGACTCGGCGAGGGCCTCCTCCCAGCGGCCGAGCCTGCCGAGGTTGACGCCGAGGCCGTGGCGGGCACGCAGGGTCTCGGCGTGGGCGGGGCCGTGGACGCGGGTGCGGTCGTCGACGAGGGCGCGGTAGAGCGTGAGCGCGTCGGTGCTGCGGCCGAGCCGGCCGAGGCTGATGCCGACCTCGTAGCGGGCGGCGAGGGTGTCCGGGTGGTCGGGGCCGAGGGCCTGCGCGCGGGCCTCGGCGACCTCCTGGTACATCCCCAGGGCCTCCGGCCAGCGCCCCAACTGGCCCAGCAGGTAGGCGACCTCGCACCGGGTGACGAGCGTGTCGGGGTGGTTCGGTCCGAGCACCCGGGCGCGGGCGCCGGCCACGTCGGACGCCATCTCGTACGACTCCTCCAGGCGTCCGAGGCGGCTCAGGTTGAAGGCGAGGTTGTGGCGGCAGCGCAGCGTGTCGGGGTGGTCGGGACCCATGACGCGCTCGCGCACGGCGAGGACGGAGGTGTACGCCTGGTGGGCCTCGAAGTGGCGGCCCAACTGGCCGAGCACGTACGCCGTTTCCTGCCGGACGGTGAGCGTGTCGGGGTGGTCGGGGCCGAGCACCCGCTCCCTGGTCCGGGTGACGTGGGTGTACTCGCGCAGGGCGTCGGCGGGGCGGCCGGTGCGGCTGAGGGTGAAGCCGACCTCGTAGCGGCTGGCGAGGGTGTCGGGGTGGTCGGGGCCGAGGACGTGCTCACGTTCGGCGGCGACCGCGCGATGCACCTCGCCCGCTTCCGTCCAGCGGCCGAGGCGTCCCAGGCTGAGGCCCGCGTTGTGCCGGCCGGACAGGGCCCTGACCGCCTCCGGGGGCGGGGTGGGGCGTTCGGTGTGGACGGGCTCCTCGACGCGTCCGGTGGAGGGGCGGACGATCCAGTCGCCGGTGAGGCCCGCCGAGGCGTCCGGCGGGGTGGTGCGCAGTTCTCTGCCCGCCGCCTTGTGGCCGGTGGTCATGCCGCGGGTCCAGGACGGCAGACGGGGCTCGTGGGACGGGGGCTGCTCGGGGCGCGGCTGCGCCGACGGACCGGCCACGTGTGCCTGGACCGAGGGCGTGACGGGGCGCGACAGGACCGTAGGGACGTAGAGGGACGCCGTTCGGCCCTCGTGGATCCTGCGGCCGAGCTCCCTGGCGTCGTGCGGTCGCTCGTCCGGCTGTTTGGCGAGCAGGTCCAGGATGATCCGCTCCACGTACTCGGGCAGCTCGGCGCGGTGGCCGCGCGGCGGTTCCGGCGGGGTGTCCCGGTGGCCGACGAGGACCGCCCATGCGTCGTCGAGGTCGAACGGCGGTACGCCGGTGGCGATCTCGTACAGCACGCAGCCGAAGGAGTACAGGTCGCTGCGGTGGTCGACCTGGTCGCCGCCGATCTGCTCCGGTGACATGTAGTGGGGGGTGCCCAGGGCGATACCGGTGCCGGTGAGGCGGGAGGTGAAGCCGATGTCGTGTCCGAGTCGCGCTATGCCGAAGTCACAGATCTTCACCGTGCCGTCGGTGAGCCGCATGATGTTCGCGGGCTTCAGGTCGCGGTGCACGATGCCCTGCTGGTGGGTGTAGGCGAGGGCGGCGGCGGCCTGGTCGGCGATCTCGACGACGTCGTCGACGGGCAGGGGGTGGTGCTTGTTGTCCTCCAGGAGCTGGCTGAGGTTGCGGCCCTCCAGTAGCTCCATGACGAGGTAGAGCACCCCGTCGGCCTCCCCGAAGTCGTGGACGACGGTCACCCCCCGGTGCTGGAGGGCGGCGGCCACGCGTGCTTCGCGGCGGAACCGCTCCCGCAGTACCCGGGTGAAGGCCTGGTCGTGCTGCGTGTTCAGGGGTTTGAGGCACTTCACGGCGACACGCCGGCCCAGTGACTCGTCTCTCGCGCGCCAGACCTCGCCCATCCCGCCGCGCCCGATGAGATCGAGCAACTGATACCGGCCCTGGATCAGCCTGGTGTCCCCCATGGCCTGCGATCGCCCCCGTGTGTCC
>NZ_VJZC01000964.1 GCF_009377185.1 Streptomyces spongiae | reverse complement strand
TGTATAAGAGACAGGGGGAGAGGTCGGTTCGATGAGGGACGCGTCTGCCGGGTTGGGGTCCGTGGTCGGCTGCGGGATCGTCGTGGCTGGTCGCGCAGTTCCCCGCGCCCCTATGGGGCGCGCCCCTTTCAGCGGCGCCCCGCGCCTCGGACAGGGGCTCGTCCGATGACCGTCCGCGTACTCCTCGCCGACGACCAGACCCTCGTACGCGCCGCCTTCGCCATGCTCGTGGAGTCGGCGTCGGACATGGAGGTGGTGGGGCAGGCGGGTACCGGCCGGGAGGCCGTGGCGCTGGTCCGGAGCACGCGGGCCGATCTGGTCGTGATGGACCTGCGCATGCCCGACCTGGACGGTATCGAGGCGACCCGGCTGATCGCGGCGGACGAGGACCTGGCCGGCGTCAAGGTGCTCGTCCTCACCACGTACGACACCGACGAGCACGTCGTGGAGGCGCTGCGGGCCGGAGCCTCCGGGTTCCTCGTGAAGGACACGAAACCGGCCGAACTCCTCGACGCCATCCGTACGGTGGCCGCCGGTGAGTCCCTGCTCTCACCCGGTCCGACCGCCCGCCTGATCGCCCGGCTGTTGCGCAGCCCCTCGGCACCGGCCTCGACGGGCGGCCCGGAGTGCCTCTCGGAGCGTGAGCGGGAGGTCCTCGGCCTGGTCGCGCGCGGCCTCAACAACACCGAGATCGCGGAGGCCCTGGGCCTCAGCCCGCTCACCGCGAAGACCCACGTCAGCCGCATCATGGGCAAGCTGGGGGCGCGGGACCGGGCGCAACTGGTGATCGTGGCGTACGAGTCGGGGCTGGTGACGCCGGGCACGACGGCGTGACGCCACGTCAGTCTCAAAAAGCTCACCGTGATGCACCGTGATGCCCCGTCAGTACCCCAGCAGTGCAATCGTGTTGCCCGGCCCCGCCTGAAACCATAGGTTCACCTGGACATCCGACGTCCCATCTCCCGTCCTGTCCTCCGTCTCATCCTCCGTCACATGTCCAGGGGAGCCGCCTTGTCCATCAGGAGTCGTACGGCCGCCTTGTCCGCCGCCGCGGGACTGCTCACCGCCCTCGCCGTCACCGCCGGGGCGGGCCCCGCCGCGGCCGTGCCCCTGCCCCCGCGCGGCTGCACGTCGTCCGTGCCGTACACCGCGGGGCAGGGCGGCTACGACACGTACCGGATCCCGGCGACGATCACCACGCCTGAAGGCGCCGTGCTCGCCTTCGCCGAGGGCAGGCGCAACAGCGCGAGCGACACCGGCAACATCGACGTCGTCCTCAGACGCTCGATCGACGGGGGCTGCACGTGGGGGCCGATGAAGGTGGTGGCGGCGGGCAAGGGGAACACACGGGGCAACCCGGCGCCGGTGGTGGATTCGCGCACGGGCCGCATCGTCCTCGTGACGTCGTACAACAGCGGCGCCGTGACCGAGGCGCAGATCATGCGGGGTGAGGTGACGCCGGAGCAGAGCCGCCGCGTCTTCGTCCAGACGAGCACGAACGACGGCCGCGGCTTCAGCGCTCCGCGCGACATCACGGCGGCCGTGAAACTCCCGGACTGGCGCTGGTACGCGACCGGTCCGGGCCACGCCGTCGCCCTCACGCGAGGCCCGCACGCCGGCCGCCTGGTGATCCCCGCCAACCACTCCACCGCACCGCCCGCCGGTTCCCCGGACACGGGCCAGGAGCCGAGGTACTACGGCGCCCACGCCTTCTACTCCGACGACGGCGGCGCGAGCTGGCGGCTGGGTTTCGTGGACGACTCCTACGACGGCTACGCCAACTCCAACGAGAGCACGGCTGCCGAACTCCCCGACGGGCGGCTGTACTTCAGCTCGCGCGACCAGAACGGGACGAGTGCCGGCAACCGGCTGGACGCGTACTCCGGGGACGGTGCGGCCACGTTGGACCGTCCGTACACGGTTCAGCCCTCCCTGAACGACGTCCCGGTCGTCCAGGGCAGCGTCCTCCAGGTCAGGAACGGTCCGCTCCTCTTCTCCGGGCCCTCCGTCCCGACGGCCCGCCAGTCCATGGCGATCTGGCGCAGCGGGGACGGGGGTGTCACGTTCACGAAGGCCCGCACGCTGTCGACGCAGCGCGCCGCGTACTCCGATCTGGTCCAGCTCGGAGGGAGTCGGGTGGGGGTTCTGTACGAGAC
>NZ_VJZC01000963.1 GCF_009377185.1 Streptomyces spongiae | reverse complement strand
GAGTTCACCGTCACCTGGTCCGTCGTCGACGAGGAGGACGGGCATGCCTCCTCCGGGCTGATCTCCTTCGGGATCGGGACGAAGGAGGGCGTCCACCAGGACCGCGATGCCGCCGCCGCGCCGTCCCCCTCGCCTGCGGTGCGCAAGGGCCTCGTCGCCGCTCGGTGGGTCGGGTACGTGTCGCTGGCACTCTTCGTCGGCGGACTCGGTTTCGTCGCGCTGCTGTGGCCTCGGGGCGCGCGGGAGCGGCGGGCCCGGGTGCTGCTCGCGTCGGCGTGGGTCGGAGGGCTCGTGTCGACTGTCGCCGGGCTGGGCCTTCAGGGCGCGTACGTGGCGTTCGGAGGGCTGCGGGATGTCGTGCGGGCGGCGACGTACGCCGACGTCCTCGCCACCGGGCCCGGGATCGTGCTCGCCGCCCGTGGGCTGCTGTGGGTGCTCGCGGCCGTGGTGCTGGCCGGGCTGTTGCAGGGCGGCGGGCGTACGGCGCGCTCGCCCGGGTGGCGTGTGGGCGCCCTCGCCGTGGTGCTCGGGCTGCTGCGGACGACCGGTATGGCGGGCCACAACTCCGAGGGCAGCGAGCCCACGTGGGGGGCCGTCGCCGATCTGGTGCATCTGCTGGGCGCCTCGCTGTGGGTCGGTGGGCTCGTGATGCTCGTGGTGGCCGTGCTGCCGCGTCGCGAGCCCGGTGAGCTGGCCGCCGTGGTGCCGGGGTACTCGCGGCTCGCCGCGGCGAGCGTGCTGGCCGCGGCGGTGGCCGGGCTGGTGCTCGCCTGGCAGCTCGTGGGGTCGTACGACGCCCTGCTGCACACCTCGTACGGGCATCTGCTGTTGCTGAAGACCGGGGTCCTCGCCGTGGTGATGGTGGCGGCCTGGTTCAGCCGGCAGTGGGTGCGCAGCCGTCTCGATCTCGCCGTACTGCTGCGCGGCGACGCCGCCTCCGTGCGGCCCTTCGGTTACTCGGTCGCGGCCGAGACGGGGCTCGTCCTCGTCGTGCTGGCCGTGACGAGTCTGCTCGTCACCGCCGATCCCGGCCGGTGAACTCCCCAGAGAGAAGAAGGAGTTGTTGTGAAACGCACCAACGAGAACGGTGAGCGGGAGCGGCGGCGCAGGCCGCCCGCCGGGAACCGGGCCCTGCTGCTGGCCGGGGTCGGCGCGGCCCTGGCGGCCGTGCTCAGCCTGGGGCTGCTGCAGGCGGCCTCGGGTACGTCGGCGAGCGGCTCGCAGCGGACGGCGGGCGCGGCTCAGGCGCCCGCCGCCGCCGAGGCGCAGCCCGCCGCGGCTGCCGCGCCGGACCACCAGGTCGACATCATGAACTACAAGTTCGGCGACGGCAAGCAGCTCGTCGTCAAGGTGGGCGAGACGGTGCAGTGGACCAACCACGACAGCGCGCCGCACACGGTCACCACGACCAAGGGCCCGGCGGACTTCGACTCCGGCACGCTGGAGCAGGGCGACTCCTGGTCGTACACCTTCACCAAGGCCGGGACGTACGAGTACTACTGCGCCGTGCACCCGGACATGGTCGGGTCCGTGAAGGTCGTCGACGACGACAGCGGGTCGACGGGCGGGTCCAGTGGCGGAAGCAGCGGTGGGACCAGTGGTGGGACCAGTGGTGGTTCCTCCGGCGGGTCCACCGGGGGTTCGACGGGTGGTACCTCGGGTGGTACGTCCGGCGGTGGCTCGGGCGGCTCGACCGGCGGTACGTCCGGTGGCACCTCCGGCGGCACGAGCGGTGGTGGCTCCGGTGACGACGAGCAGTGCTCAAGCGTCAAGGACGTCCTGCTGCCGATCCTGCAGCACCTCAACACCGCGCACCTGGAGCGGTCGCCCGGGCAGCAGGTGCAGGACGCGCTGGCGCTCGACTCGTACGTGAAGATGCACACGGTGTGGATCGAGACCATCCTCACACCGGCCGTCGAGGGCGGCGGGACGATCGCCGACGACACGCTCAGCACACTGCTGAACCACATCAACAAGGCGCACCTGGAGGAGTCGCCCGGGCAGCAGGTCAGCGATCTGCTGAACCCCGACAGCTACGTGAAGATGCACACGGTCTGGGCCGGGCAACTGCTCGCCCCCACCGAGGACTTCCTCACCGACAGCTGCTGACGCACCCCTGTGACGGGGGTGGACGCCGGTCCGGCCGAGGCTCAGTC
>NZ_VJZC01000962.1 GCF_009377185.1 Streptomyces spongiae | reverse complement strand
CTCCCACCCCGCCCCCTCGAACTCCTCTACGACCGCGAGGAGGAGGCCCTGCTGATCGGCGAGGGCCGCATCTCCCCGGTCCCCGCCGATGCCTGGGACTTCCACGTCGGCGGGGTCAGGGTCCTGGAGGCATGGTTCACCCACCGCACGGAACCGGCACAGCCGGGCACCCTGGAAGCCGTACGCCCGACGTCATGGCCCCAGCCATGGACTTCGGAGCTGCTGGAACTCGTCACGGTACTGGCACTGCTGGCGGGACTGGGGCCGAGGCGGGCTGAGTTGAAGACCGAGACACCGATCACGGCGACCGAGCTCCGCAAGGCGGGCGTCTTGCCGGTGGCGGACGCGGCACGCAAGCCGGCATCGGTACTGGACCACCACGAGGAGGGCCCAGAAGGCCAGTTCCCCCTCATCTGAGGGGTGCGCCCCATCCACCTAGGGGCGCGGGGCTGTGTTGAATGTGCGACTCCGCCGCGTGGGCGCGACCAGCCACAACGAACCCGCGCCCGGCACCAACCTCACCCCCGCGGCGCAAACCCGTCCAAAACCCTCCCCAGCAACCGCTCGAACCCCGCCTCCGCATCATCCGCCGGCGCAACCCCCTCCGCGAACAGCGCCGCCAGATGCGGATAGTCACCCGCCATGACCTGCCCCATCATGTACGCCCCCCGCACCGCCTCCTCCCGCTCCGCGGACCACGGCACGGACCGCGCCCTCTCGGCGAGAGCCAACTCGTTGGCCACGTAGACCATGACCGACCCGTTGATCATCCCGAACAGCTCCATCTTCGTGCCCGGCGGGACATCAAGACCTTCCAGGCACGCCAGGCAGTGGTCGAGACAGCGCAACGCGTTGGGACCGATGGCGTAGACGGTCGACATCACCCGCACCACCCAGGGATGGCGACGCATGATGCCGCGGGCCTGCCGTGCGAGGTCCATCATGTCGGCGCGCCAGTCGCCGCTGGGCCCGCGGGACAGGTCGTACTCCCCGCTGACCAGGTCGACCATCAGCTCGTACAGGTCCTCCTTGCGCGGCACGTAGTTGTAGAGCGACATGGTGCCGCAGCCGATCTCGGCGGCCACGCGGCGCATCGAGACCGCGTCGAGGCCGTCCGCGTCGGCGATACGGACGGCGGCCGCCGCGATGTCGGCACGGCTGTACGCGGGTTTCGGGCCGCGGCCCGCACGCTCGGGGCGTGCCCAGATCACCTCGGGTTCGGCCGGTCGGCCCGCCATCGATCATCACCTCGCCCACCATCCTAGTTACGTACAGCGTACGTAGTGAGGTATGGTCGCCCCATGACAACTACGTACGCCGTACTTAGTGAGGGTCTGGAGAAGAGTTTCCGCGACGTCCACGCGCTGCGCGGACTGGAGCTCGCGGTCGTTCAGGGCACGGTCTGCGGACTGCTCGGGCCGAACGGAGCGGGGAAGACGACCGCCGTACGGGTCCTGACCACCCTGCTGGCCCCGGACGCCGGGACGGCCCGGGTGGCCGGGCACGACGTCGTGCGCGAGGCCGCGGCCGTGCGCCGCCGGATCGCGGTCACCGGGCAGTACGCCTCGGTCGACGGCGATCTCACCGGCGCCGAGAACCTGCGCCTGTTCGCCCGTCTGCTGCGCGCGCCGCGCTCGCGGGCCGACGAGCTGCTGGAGCGCTTCGGGCTGACCGAGGCCGCGGACCGCCCCGCGCGCACCTACTCCGGCGGCATGCGGCGCCGGCTCGACCTGGCGGCCAGTCTCGTCACCCGGCCCGCCGTGCTGTTCCTGGACGAGCCGACGACCGGACTCGACCCGCGCAGCCGGAACGACATCTGGGACGCGGTCAGGGAACTGGCGCGCGACGGGACCACCGTGCTGCTGACCACGCAGTACCTGGAGGAAGCCGACCAACTGGCCGACGACATCGTGCTGATCGACGAGGGCCGGGCCGCGCACCAGGGCACACCGGAGGGACTCAAGGCACGGATCGGCAGCTACGCCGAAGTGGTTCTCGCCCCGGAGGGCGGTGAGCCCGCGCTGCACGCGGCCGCCGTGGTCCTCGACCAGCTGACCGGCACCGAGCCGGTGCTGGACCGTGAGCGGCGCACCGCCGGGGCCGTCGTCCTGGACCCGGCCCTCACCCTCCCCCGCATCGTCCGCGAACTCGACGCGGGCCGGGTGC
>NZ_VJZC01000961.1 GCF_009377185.1 Streptomyces spongiae | reverse complement strand
GCTCCGGCCGGAGCAGCGGCACAACGGCCCCCCATGCTCATGCCTCGTCCGTCTCCTGGGCCGCCTTGTCGATGGCCGCGAGCGACTTCCGCACCTGGTTACGGTCCGTCGTGTACCAGAAGTCGGGCAGTGACGCCTTCAGATAGCTGCCGTAGCGAGCCGTGGCCAGCCGCTGGTCCAGTACGGCCACCACACCGCGGTCCCCGGAGGCTCGTACGAGACGGCCGGCGCCCTGGGCCATGAGCAGGGCCGCGTGGGTGGCGGCCACGGCCATGAAGCCATTGCCTCCCGCGTCCTCGACGGCCTTCTGGCGGGCGCTCATCAGGGGGTCGTCGGGCCGCGGGAAGGGAATCTTGTCCATGACGACGAGCTGGCAGCTGGGGCCGGGGACGTCGACGCCCTGCCAGAGGGACAGCGTGCCGAAGAGGCAGGTCTTCGGGTCGGCCGCGAAGTTCTTGATCAGCTCGCCGAGCGTCTCCTCCCCCTGGAGCAGGATGGGGAACTCGGGAATGCGGACCCTGAGCTCCTCCGCCGCCAGCTGGGCCGCCCGCATCGACGAGAACAGGCCCAGTGTGCGCCCGCCCGCGGACTGAATCAGCTCGGTCAACTCGTCCAGCATGTCGGCGCGGTCGCCGTCGCGCGCCGGGCGTGCCAGGTGCTTGGCGACGTACAGGATGCCCTGCTTCGGGTAGTCGAACGGCGAGCCGACGTCGACGCCCTTCCACTGCGGCAGGTCCTCGCCCTCCGTGCCCTCGGGCCCCAGGCCCAGCGACGCTCCCACGCCGTTGAAGTCGCCGCCGAGCTTCAGGGTCGCCGAGGTGAGGACCACCGAGCGGTCCGCGAAGAGCTTCTCCCTGAGCAGGCCCGAGACGGACATGGGGGCGACGCGCAGGGAAGCCCCGCTGGGTCGATACGCGGCTCCGCCGCGGGACTCGTGGCGCTCGTACCAGACGACGTCCCACTCGGAGCCGTTGCTGATCCGCTCCGCCACGTCGTGCACGCTCTCCACGGAGGCGAGCGCCTGCTTGCGGACCGCGTCCTCGTCCTGGACGGACTTGTCGCGCGTGCTGCCGATGGCCGAGATGACCGTACGGGCGGCGTCCCGCAGCGCCATCAGGGCGTACCCGAGGTCTTCTGGGATCTCCTCCAGGCGGCCGGGCAGGGCCAGCTCCATCAGCCGCTCGAAGCCCTCGGCGGCGGTCTGGAGCTGGTCGGCCGCCTTCTCGTTGACGAGCTTGGCGGCGCGGCGCACGGCCCGGTTGACCTGCCCCGGAGTGAGCTCGCCGGTGGCCACGCCCGTCACCCGGGAGACCAGCTCGTGCGCCTCGTCGACGATCAGCACCTCGTGCTGCGGGAGCACCGGAGCGCCCTCGATCGCGTCGATCGCGAGCAGCGCGTGGTTGGTGACGACGACCTCGGAGAGCTTGGCGCGTTCGCGTGCCATCTCCGCGAAGCACTCGGCGCCGTACGCACACTTGGAGGCACCCAGGCACTCACGGGAGGACACCGAGATCTGGGACCAGGCCCGGTCGGAGACACCCGGGGTGAGGTCGTCACGGTCGCCGGTCTCGGTCTCCTGCGACCAGTCCCGCAGCCGGAGCAGGTCCTGGCCCAGCTTGCTGGTCGGCGCGGCCGCCTCGAACTGGTCGAAGAGGCCCTCCTCCTCGTCCTGGGGCGCGCCCTCGTTCAGGCGGTGCAGGCACAGGTAGTTCGACCGGCCCTTGAGCATCGCGAACTCGGGGCGCCGGCGCAGCAGGGGGTGCAGCGCCTCGACCGTGCGCGGCAGGTCCCGCTCCACCAGCTGGCGTTGCAGCGCCAGGGTGGCCGTCGCCACGACGACCCGGTCCCCGTGCGCGAGCGCGGGCACCAGGTAGCCCAGCGACTTTCCGGTGCCGGTGCCGGCCTGGACCAGCAGGTGTGAACCGTCGTCGATGGCCTCCTCGACGGCTTGGGCCATGGTCACCTGGCCGGGGCGCTCCGTGCCGCCGACGGCGGTGACGGCTGCATGCAGGAGTTCGGGGAGTGAGGGCTTCGTCATAGCGCGACCACCCTACGACCAGCGACTGACAACCGGACGCCCGAGGCGAGGACGAGGGGTGTGATCAGGACGGAGGTGAGGGGTGGTGTGGGGGTGCGCGGTGGTGTGCGGGTGGCGGTGGTGTGCGGGTGGCGGGGG
>NZ_VJZC01000096.1 GCF_009377185.1 Streptomyces spongiae | reverse complement strand
AAGAGACATGTGTGGGTCGGTCCGGGGGGTGGGACGTCGTCGTGGCGCGTCAGATGCCCAGCATCTGGTTGAGCTCGTCGAGGGACTTGACGGTCACGTAGTCGTAGCCGTGGGTGACCGGGTCGTAGCCGCGGTCCAGGAGGACGAGGTTGCGGAAACCCAGGTCGTGCATCGGCATCAGGTCGTAGCGGGTGTGCGAGGAGACGTGCACGAAGTCCTCGGGGGACGCGTCGAGCTGGTCGAGCATGTACTCGAACGCCGCGTAGCGGGGCTTGTAGTAGCCGGCCTGCTCCGCGGTGAAGACCGCGTGGAAGTCCGCGCCGAGCCGGGGCACGCTCTCCGCGAGGAAGGAGTCCTCGGCGTTGGAGAGGATCACCAGCTTGTAGTGCTCGCCCATCTTCTTCAGCGGTTCCGGCACATCCGCGTGTGGGCCCCAGCTGCGCACGCCGTCGGCCAACCGCTTGCCGGCGTCCGGGGCGGCCTTAACACCCCACTTGCGGCAGACCCGCTCGAAGGCGTCCTGCAGCGTCTGCTCGTAGGGGCGGAACGCGTCGAGGATCGAGTCGTAGCGGTAGCCTCGGAACTCCTTGACGAACTGGTCCCAGTGCTCGGCCGGGATCTGGTCACCGACGAGTTCGCGGGTGATGGGGGTCATCGGCCACTCGATCAACGTGCCGTAGCAGTCGAACGAGACGTACTTCGGGCGGAACTGGAACGAGGGGATAGGGCGCATGGACGTACTCCAGTCTCTTGTGCGTGGTTAACCGGTCATGGCCGACATGGACTGTTTTTGACATGCTCGCGACAGGCATGTCGGCGTGCGGGGCGATGCGGTGGACGATCGCCGGCGATCAGGCGGCGCCGACACCCGCCGGCGCGAGGAAGGCGACGGGGAGCCGGGTGGTGCCGTCGAGCGCCAGGTCCGCGGCGATCTCTCCCATCGCGGGCGCGATCTTGAAGCCGCTGCCGGAGAACCCGGCCATGACGATGATGTCGTCCTCGCCGGGGAGATGACCGACGAGCGGGTTTCCGGACTGCGTGTAGCCCTCCATGTAGGCCGACATCCTGATGGGGTCGGGGTTCAGGTCGGGCATGAGTTCATCGATGAGCTCGCGGAAGGTGCCGAGTTCCTCGGGACGGACAGTACGGTCGAGCCGTTCGGGCTCGGGCACCGGCGCGTGGTACTTGAAGGAGAGACCGAGCTTGACGGAGATGCCGTCGGGCGACGGGATTCCGAAGCAGTCGTGCGGTACGGCGCGCACGAACGGAGGAGCACCGCCCGCGAACCAGTCGTGGCGGGTGGGCAGGTGCCAGGAGCAGACCACCCGCCGTACGTCGACGGCTTGGGGAAGGTCCGGGAGCAGCGTGTTGATCCAGGGGCCCACGGTCACCACGGCGACGTCCACGTGGTCCGTGCCCTGGTCGGTGACGACCCGCACCCCGCCGCCCACCGCGGGGACGACCTCGCGCACCGTGGCGTAGCGGTGCAGCCGGGCGCCCAGGTGCTCGGCACGGCCGGCGGCGGCCTGGATGGACGCCTCCGGCCTGATGACGGCGCCCAACCGGTCCAGGACGGCGATGTGTCCGTCCGGGAGCCGGTGCTGCGGGTAGCGGCGGGCAAGTTCCTCCCTCTCCAGGACCTCGTGATCCAGTCCCTGGGCGGTGCTGGTGGAGAGGAGGAGGCTCATGGACGGTGAGGAGGCCTCCCCCATCACCAGGCTGCCGCTGCGGCGCCGCAGCGACCGGCCCGTCTCCGCCTGCAGTTGCTCCCACATCCGGTCCGCCAGCCGCAGCAGAGGAATGTACGCGGGCTCCCCGAGGTGGACGGCTCGGTAGATGCGGCTCTCGCCCCCGGCCGCGCCGCGGTCGTGACCCGGTGCGTACCGGTCGTAGCCGATGACCTCGGCTCCACGTGCGGCCAGTCGCCACATGGCCTGGCTGCCCATGCTGCCGGCACCGATCACGGCGACGCGCTTCGGGATGCGCATGAGGTCGCTCCTCTCGATGGTGTGGTCTGGGTGGCAGTCGGGCCCCAGCACGCTGCGGATACCGTGCGGACCTTTGCAGTTCGGCTCCTGCTGGGGATGGCGTTCACTTTCCGCCCGGCGGAACCTGCAGGTCAACCCACACTGTGTTCCGGCTTGGGGCCTTCTCGAGACGGTCTGTCACGGCGGACGACCGGACTGCCCGAATGACGGGCCGCCTCTTGTCACGATGAGTGGCCGGTGCCAAGGTGACCCCGATTCCTTCAGAAGAAAGACCCCCTATGCCGCCCAGACACACCGCAACCGGGCACTTCCCCACCCTCAGGGAGGTACTGCTCCTGCCCGTGCTCGCCGAAGGGATGCCGCGCGTGCTGGCCGGAGAGTCACGGCTGGACAGCCCGGTGCGCTGGGTGCACGTCACCGAGCTCCTCAACCCCGCGGACTTCCTGGAGGGCGGCGAACTGGTACTGACGACCGGCGTGCCGCATCCCGAGGACCCCTCCGAGCTGCGCGGCTACGTCGACCAGCTCGCGGACGTCGGCGCGGCCGGCCTGGTCGTGGAGCTCGGTTACCGGTACCAGAAGGTGCCCCACGAGCTGGTGACGGCGTGCCGCGCTCGCGACGTGCCGCTGGTCGAGCTGGCCCGTGGCGTCCGGTTCGTCGACGTCACGCAGACGGTGCACGCGCTCATCCTCGACGCCCAGGGGGCCCTGCTGCGCCGGGGCAGGGACATCCAGAACATCTTCACCGCCCTGACGCTGCGGGGCGCGGACCCCGAGGAACTGGTGCACACCACCGCGGAGCTCACCGGAGCCCCCGTGGTACTGGAGGACCTCACCCACCGGGTCCTCATGTGCGAGCTGCTCGGCCGGCCGTACGAACCGGTGGTCTCGGCCTGGTCGCGGCGCTCACGAGCCGCACCGACACCGGAGACGATCACGCCGAGCGGCCCGGAGGGGTGGCTAATCGCACCGGTGCAGGACCACCACGGGCCGTGGGGGCGGCTGGTCCTGCTGGAGGGCCGGCTCAACGCAGAGCCCGACCCCGAACACATCCTCGTGCTGGAAAGCGCGGCGGTCGCGCTGACCATGGCGCGCCTTGCAGGGCAGGCCTGGTGGGAGCGCCGGGCCCACCGCACCGTGCTGCGAGACCTGTACGAACGGCGTTTCCGCTCCCCCGCCGACGCGCGTGCCCGCACCGAGGCACTGGGGCTGCCCACCTCCGGACACCGGCTCTTCGCCCTGGTCATCCGCCACCCGTACTCCAGCACCGAGGACGAGCACGTCGACGAACGGATCGCGAAGGCGCTGACGCACACGGGCGTGCGCGCCCTGGTCGGCGAGACGGCCCCGGGCCGGATCGGCGTCCTCATGGCACTGGCACAGGCGAGCGCCTGGCAGCCGGTCGCCGAGCGGATCGGCCGGCTGACCCGGGAAGAACTCGGACCGCGGGCGGTCGTCGCCGTCGGCCCCGGCGTGACCGACCTCGGCGGGATAGCCCGGTCGTGGCAGGAGGCGGAGCAGACCGCCGAGGCCATCACCGCGGCCTCCCCGGAGCGGTGGTTCTACGTACCCGCCGACGTCCAGTTGCCGGACCTGCTGGGCGTCCTGCGCGCGGACACGCGCCTTCAGCGGTACGCGGAACGGCAACTGACCCGCCTCATAGAGCACGACGACCGCAACAACGGCGACCTGCTCCCGGCGCTGCGCGCCTATCTCGCGGCGGCCGGGAACAAGTCGGTCGCGGCGAAACACTCCGGTATGTCCCGGCAGGCGTACTACCAGCGCCTGCACACCATCGAACGTCTCCTTGGCTGCGACCTGGAATCCGGACTGCAGCGCACGTCCCTGCATGTCGCGGTACTGGTCCTGGACGCGGGCTAGGCGCCTGCGGGGGCGGCGAGGGCAGGTACGCACACCCGGCGCCGCTCTGAAGAGCGTCGACGACGGTCCGGCCCCGTGGTGGGCTCCGACTGGAAGCAGGCGGGGCCCCACCACGGGGCCGGGCAGTCGGCATCGCCGATACCGCAGAGCGCCCTGCACCGTTCGAACGACCCCTGCCACGGGTGCCGGTAGGGCGCGGATCGGAAAGAGGCGCAGCGCGCCGGAGTGGCCCGGCGAGCGGCGGGTGGCGTCGTCCCCGCCGCGCACCGCGGAAGGGACGGCTCAGAGGAGCTCGATCAGCTTGTCGGTGAACTCGGCGGTGGTCGCGGTTCCGCCCAGGTCACGGGTGCGGGTATCGCTCTTGGCCAGAATCGCCGCGATCGCATCCGTGATGTCCTTGGCCGCGGCTCCATGGCCGAGGTGGTCGATCATCAGGGCCGCGGACCAGATCGCGCCCAGCGGGTTAGCGATGCCCTGGCCCGCGATGTCGGGCGCGGAACCGTGCACCGGCTCGAACATCGAGGGAAAGTCCCGCTCGGGGTTGAGGTTGGCCGACGGGGCGATGCCGATGGATCCGGCGACCGCGGCCGCGAGGTCGCTCAGGATGTCGCCGAAGAGGTTGGAGGCGACGACGACGTCGAAGCGGGCGGGGTCGAGGACGAACTTGGCCGCCAGCGCGTCGATGTGTTCCTGGTCCCAGGTGACGTCGGGGTGCCCGGCGGCCCGTTCGGCGATCAGCCCGTCCCAGAACGGCATGGTGTGGATGATGCCGTTGGACTTGGTGGCGGAGGTGAGCCTTCCTCGGCGGCGGGCGGCGAGCGAGAAGGCGTAGTCGGCGATCCGGGTGACCCCGGCGCGGGTGAACACCGCTTCCTGGATGGCCAGTTCCTCGGACGTGCCCTGGTTCAGCCGTCCGCCGATCTCGCTGTACTCGCCCTCGGCGTTCTCCCGGACGACGACGATGTCGACCTCGCCCGGACGTGTGCCGCGCACGGGACTCTCGATCCCTTCGAAGACACGGATGGGCCGGAGGTTGACGTACTGGCGGAAGCTGCGCCGAATCGGGATCAGCAGTCCCCACAGCGAAGCGTGGTCGGGCACTCCCGGGTATCCCACGGCGCCCAGCACAATGGCGTCCTTGTCGCGCAGCTGGTCGAGCCCGTCGGCGGGCATCATGGCGCCCTCCCGCAGGTACCGCTCGCACGACCAGTCGTACGACGTGTAGGACAGGCTGAAGCCGTGGCGGCGGCCGAGAACGTCGAGCACCTGCTGTGCTGGGGGGCAGTACCTCGGCGCCTATGCCGTCGCCGGGGATCAGGGCAATGCGGTGGTTTGTCGTCATGCCGTCGATTGCAGCAAGGCAGGCCGTGGGGCGTCCAAGACGCAAGGCGGATATCCCTTATAGGCGGCGCTTATCAGCTTCAGCGGTGCCTGTCGGCCGCCGGTGGTGCCTGTCAGCCGCTGGTGGCCGAGGTGGCGGCCGTGACGAACGCGGCGGCTGCCGCGACGGCTGACGAGAGCGATGTCCAAGCTGGTCTCCGGCTCGATGTCCAGGATGCGGGCGCCCAGCCGCCGAGCGAGGTCCCGCCAGGAATCCATGATCACCGCGAGCCCTACCCCGGCCAATACCAGCGGCATGAGCGACACCCGGTGCTCCGTCTCGGCGGCGATGGTGAACTCAATGCCCTGTTCCCGCAGCGCGTCGACGTAGGCGCGCATCCCGGTACCCGGCTGTCCGACGATCAGCCGCTGTCCGGCAAGCTCGCGGCATTCCACCGTGGTCCGACCGGCGAACGGGCCCTCGGCCGGCACCATCAGCACGAAGCGCTGCCGCTCCAGCGCGTAGGCGACGACCTCCTTGTCGGAGAACGGCCCTGTGGACGCCAGGAGCCCCAGTTCCACGGCACCCGTGCGCACCATGTCGATCACATCACGTGCGGTGAACGCCGCTTTGATGGCCACGGAGACGCCGGGGTAGCGGTGGCTGAAGGTACTCACCAGACTCGTCAGAGGTTCCACCGCCTGCGACGGCACGGATGCCACGTCCAGGCGGCCCTCACGTAGCTCGTGCACCGCCGCGACGCTCGCCCGCGCCGTCTGCAGACTCCGCACGGCCTCCCGGGCAGGCTCGATCAGGGCCCTTCCGGCCTCCGTCAGCACCGCCCTGCGTCCGATGCGATGGAAAAGCTCGGAACCGAGATCACGCTCCAGTGCCCGCACCGCCTGCGACAGCGACGGCTGCGACACGTACAGGGCCGAGGCCGCACGGTTGAACCCACCGCGGTCGACAATTGCCAGGAAGTACTCCAGCTGCCGAACGTCCATACACGCCCTCTGTCCCTGCAAGAAACAAGCCGACGACTCGTCGGTCCCGACCATGGTGGTCCGAGGGACCGACCCGACGAAGCACGGACCACCGATGCGTCACCGAACGTCGGTCACAGCCGACGGAGGCACTCAGTTGCTGTCGGCCGAGGCAGGAACCCGGCGCCATCGCCACACGGTCGATCAAGACCTGTCGCACCACACCCATTGTGCTCACACGGCATCACCGCACTCCCCCGGCTCCGCCTGCTTTGCGGGCGGGGCCGGTGGCCGGACAGACACCGTCATGACTTGCGCCCTCACGCCGCTCGCGCGGCGCGCGGTCATCGACGACTCCCCCGAGGCGATCGCGCACTCCCATCCGACCCGGCCCGTACCGACGGCGCCGCGGGGGCCTGCCGCGGCGGCTCCAACCAGGAACAGCCCACCGTGACGATGGATGAACCCCGCGCCCGGGCGCACCCCCTGGAGTACTCAGTCGGCGCGTCCGACCGGCAGCCGGCGGCGGCGGACGTAGCCCGGTGGGCAGGTAACCGCGGTGACCACGAGCGAGGTCAGGAGCGGTCAGGCCGCCGTGTGCACGTGGTGCGGATCGCGGAGCAGTTCGGCTGTGATCAGAGCGACCAGGGCAAGAGCACGACCCCGAGTCCGACGGCGTGCCCGACGTGCTGGTGCCACCGCGTACGGTGGCCCTCTCCGGACAGCCGGTGGTGGCAGGCGTCGTAGGCGCAGAAACCGGTCGACAGCGGCCTCCACCCGCATGCCGGGTACGGCCGAGGCGGCGCCGGTCATCGGCTCGCCGCTCCGGACGTGCCGGCCTCGACCGCGCTCACCCATGCCCGGAGGCCCTCGTCCACTGCCGTCTCGTCGATGACGAGTGCCGGGATCATGCGCACGACCTGGTTCCAGGCGCCGCACAGCAGCAGGAGCAGGCCCTCGTCGACGGCGGCGCGCTGAACGCGGGCGGCCGTCTCCGGGTCGGGGCTGCCGTCCTCGGTGACGAACTCGGTGGCCAGCATGAGGCCGAGGCCGCGCACGTCGCCGATGCCGGGCGTCCGGTCGGCCACCGCCTCCAGTCCCTGGCGCAGCCGCTTGCCCATCGCCTCGGCGTTCTCGACCAGTTTCTCGTCGCGTACGACGTCCAGGGTCGCGCACGCCGCGGCGCAGGCGACGGCGTTGGCGCCGTACGTACCGCCCTGCGAGCCGGGCCACGCCTTGCTCATCAGCTCCTCCGAGGCGGCGATGCCGGACAGCGGGAACCCGCTGGCCAGGCCCTTGGCGGTGACGAGGATGTCGGGCGTCACACCGAAGTGGTCGTGGCCCCAGAAGCGGCCGGTGCGGCCGACGCCGGTCTGCACCTCGTCGTGGATGAGGAGGATGCCGTGGCGATCCGCACGCTCGCGCAGGCCCTCCATGAAGGCGCGGGTCGCGGGGACGTAGCCGCCCTCACCGAGGACCGGCTCGACGATGATCGCGGCCGTGTCGGCGGGCGAGGAGATCGTCTGGAGCGTGTAGTCGAGCTCCTTCAGTGCGAACCGGGTTGCGGTCTCCTCGTCCCAGCCGTAGCGGAAGGCCGCCGGGAAGGGGGTGACGACCACGCCACTCATCAGCGGGGAGAAGCCGGAGCGGAAACGAATACCCGAAGTCGTCATGGAGGCGGCGGCGACCGTACGGCCGTGGAAGCCGCCGTGACAGACGATCACATTCGGGCGGCCGGTGGCCTGGCGGGCCAGCCGCAGCGCGGCCTCCACCGCCTCGCTGCCGGAGTTGGTGAAGAACAGGCTGTCCAGGCCGGTCGGCAGCACCTCGCCGAGCTTGTCGACGAGGCGGCGCAGCGGCTGGTGCATGATCGTCGTGTACTGGCCGTGGATCAGTGAGCCCACCTGCTCCTGCGCTGCCGCCACGACCTTGGGGTGGCAGTGACCGGTGCTGGTGACGCCGATGCCGGCGGTGAAGTCCAGATAGCGGCGGCCGTCCTGGTCGAAGAGGTGGACGCCCTCGCCCCGGGCCGCCGCCACGGGCGTGGCCTGGCGAAGGTGCGGCGACAGTGCGGTCATGTTCATCTCCCGGCCTCGGTGTGCGGTCTGCTGCGGCCTTCCGAGCATCGCGGCGGAGCGGGGCCGCACCAACGCGCAATCTGTCCGGCCGGCACACGGCATCCGGACGTTGTGTCAGGCTCACCGACGACGAACCGGACAGCGACGACGCCCTGACCGCTCTTGCGCAGGTCAGGGACGCTTGTCACAGTGACCGGACACAGCCGGTCGCGTCCGTGCAGGAACCCTTGGAGAGACCCTGAACGACAACCAATCGGCCGTCCAGGGGCCCACCCGTCCACTCATCGTCGCCGATGTCCTGGCCCTTCCTGTTCTGGCTGCCGGACAACCGACGGTCGTCACCGGCGCGCCGCATCTGGACCGTCCGGTCCGGTGGGTGCACATCACCGAGCTGACCGACCCCGCTTCGTTCCTCAAGGGTGGCGAGCTCGTCCTGACCACCGGAATGCCCCTGCCGCAGGACGCGGCCGGCGTGCGCCGGTACGTCGACGAACTCGCCGACATCGGGGCCGCTGCCCTGGTCATCGAACTCGTACGCCGCTACCACCGCCCGCCGGACACCCTCGTCGACGCCTGCCGGCGGCGGGGCCTCCCCCTCGTCACTCTGGCCAAGGACGTCAACTTCCTGGAGGTCACGCAGGTCGTGCACTCCCTGCTGCTCGGCAACCAAACGGAGGCGATGCGCCGCGCTCAACGCATCCACGAGGCGTTCACCGCCCTGACCCTGCGCGGCGCCGGCCCGGAGGACGTGGTGCGTGCGGCTGCGGACATGAGCGGAAGCACGGTGGTGCTGGAGAACCTGGTGCACCAGGCTCTGATCTGCGAACCGTCCGGGCTCACCGTGGAGGAGGCACTCGCCGACTGGGAACAACGCTCCAGGGCGACCGGCCCCGGCGACGCCACCACCACACGCGGCCCGGAAGGCTGGCTCACCGCCCCGGTCGAGTACCAGGGCGAGCGCTGGGGCCGAGTGGTCATGCTCCGGGCGCGCAGCTCAGGAGCAGCGTTCGGGCCGGAGGACATCACTCTGCTGGAGAGGACCGCGATGGCACTGACCGTCGCGCGACTCATCCACCCCGCTCCATGGGAACGCACCGCACACCGCAACGCCCTGCTCGACCTCGTGGAACAGCGCTATTGCTCCGCGGAGGACGCGCACGCCCGTTGCGCCGCCCTGGGCCTGGCAACGGATCGAGGCCACTTCGTCGCCGCCCTGGTGGACCTGCCTGCAGGGAAGGGGGCGGTCGAGACCGAGTCACGTCTTGAGCAGGAGTTGAGTAGGGCGGGGGTGGCGGCCCTCGTCGGCGAGCTGGCCCCCGGCCGCCTCGGCATCCTGCTGGCTCTGCGCCCTGGCCAGCCCTGGCGTTCCTTCGTGGAGCGCCTGTCCGAAGCGGTACAGGGGCTGGCCCCGGAAGCGATCGTGAGTGCGGGGTGCGAGGTCACCGACCTCACCGACAGCGCCCGGTCCTTCCGCGAGGCGGCCCGCGTCGCCGAGGCCACCCCGCCCGGCCAGTCCCTCCCCCGGAACCGCTCGTTCCATGAGCTGTCCGACATCGGTCTCCGCCGTGTGCTGTACGCCCTTCGAGAGGACCCTCGTGTCCAGGAGTACACCGAACGGCAGCTCCGGCGCCTCATCGACCATGACGCTCAGCACGGCACCGACTTGCTGACCACCCTGCGCCACTACCTCGAAGCAGCCGGCAACAAGACGACCGCCGCCCGCCGGGGCGGCCTTTCCCGCGAGACCATGCACCAGCGCCTGCGCACCATCGAGCGTCTCCTCGACCGTGACCTCGAATCTGGCGACCAGCGCACGGAGCTTCACGTGGCACTCACAGCACTCGATGTCCTGCGAGCCGGCTGACGCGGACTCCCTCCGCAGCTGACCGGGTGCTGGTGTGCGCGTGGTCCGCAGGCACCAACCACCGCACCAACCACGCCTGAACCGGCGGCAGAGGTTGGCCTCGTACATCTCCTCGCCAAGAGGCCATCCGCAACGAAGATGCCGCCGCAAGCGGCAGGGATGCGTCCGAAATGCGCGTCGGGCTGGAACGTGGCGACGAAGCCGCACAGGCAGAGCCGATGGCACCGACCCCGGCCCCCAGCCGGCCTCGGTGTTCGCGGACACCCTGCCAGACCAGCCACACCCCTCCGATCATGTCCCCGCCGAACACGCCGACCGTCACACCATCGACGGCCGACAGGTCTGGCGGGCAGGCCGGCGTTCACATAGAGAGAGCCTCTCCACCACCGCACCAAGTCCGTGCCGCTCAAGCACTCACGCCCATTCACGACATGTCGTCACCGCCGCACGGGGTTCAGTCCGGCGCGTCCCGCGACACCCGCGAGGGCGCTCCTGACAGCCCCTCGACAAGCAGCAGACAAATGTCCCCCATCCCGGCCCAGGCACGGGACGCTGGAGGACGCGCGATCGGTGCTCATATTCAGCCAGAACAGGCCGACAAGGAGACACCTCGTACATGTACTTCCGAGTGCATCAGCATCCGCGATGTCTGCTACAGAGCGGCTCCGGACCGGATTTGACACCCGGAATATCCGGATATGCCGCATGGGCAGCAGACAGAAACGACGATACCCGTAGCGCAGATTCGACCCGGATTCGACCCCAAGAGTTTATTCAGCTGGTAAACATTGCCTCTGACCTGCGGAAATGTGGAGCGGCAGACGAGTCAGGCTATACACCGGGTTCTGTTCGAGTCGGGGCCAATCCGAATCCGACAGTCGCCAAACCTCAGGATGAGACTCCCCATCGGACAGACCCCGAAAGGGTTCGCCAGCTCGGTCACGGTGGCTACCAATACCAAAACCATGTAGAGCAGCGCGACTTCATCGCGCTGGACCCGGCGCAGGCGTACATTCGCGACGACTTCCGGCTCACCCTGGACAAGGACTACGTCATCAAGCGCGGAGAGCTTGAGCCCGCGCCCGGTGCAGGCTGCACCGTGCTGGAAGCAGCAACTGCGCTCGCCTGCGCTCACCCCGACGCACGGATGGCCGCAGGGGCTCGTGCCTCCACTGATTTCCTGTGGCAGTCCGCCCGGAGGGCGGCTATACGCAGCTGTTCGCGGAGCCGCCTAACGCCGTGCAGATCTGGCGCTCGGTGCAGCTGCTGCGTACCGTGCAGCAGACCGTCCACGACCTCTCCGCGACCTTGCCCGGCCGCGCCGCCGCGATCGCAGAGAGCGGCGCACTCCTGGTGGCCCATCTGATGTTCCAGCGCGCAGATACCGAGGCGATCGACGACCTCGACACGGACTGGCAGCCCACACTGAACGCGGCTCCGGAACTCACCGCGCAGACCCTGGCCCACCTCATCTCCGAAGTCGACCGGCAGTACGGGTCGCACAGCTTCGTCTCGCGCACGTTCACACAGGCGGCCGCCTCCCGGGAGCTGGCGGCAGCAGTCCTGGCCTCGTTCGACAGCCAGGGGCACCACCCCGAGCTCGCCTCCTACCAGCGTCCCCCCGAGCCACGTCGCGGGCGGCGTCCCAACCCGATGCGGCTCCTGGTCGACCAGCACCGGCTGCAGGACGGGGATTTCCTTCTTGGTCCGGCCGGCGTCAGTCTGCCGGGCAACGTAGTCACGGGTGCGCTGGTCACGACGCATACGGACGAGCGCGATCCGGTGGAGGGCCGCGTTGGCGGCACGGTCACCGCCGCGGGAGAGCCGGTGCCGGTTGGCTTGCCGCTGGAGGCCGGAACGGGGGCCACACCGCACAAGGCGGCGAAGGACGCTTCGCTGCGCAGGCGCGCAGTATTGTCGCCAGCAGTGATCAAAAGCTGTGTCGCGGTGTCGGGGCCGACGCCGTAGGCGGCGCGCAGGCCGGGGTTGAGCCGTGTGACCAGGATGTCCAACTCCGCCGTCAGAGTGTCGTGTTCGGCGGTCAGGCTCTGGACACGCGTCGCGAGCGTGCGCAGCGAGGTCAGGACGGGCGCGAGGGCGAGGTCGTTGCCGACCCGGAGCCGGGTCAGCGCGGCGATGCGCTTGTCGCCCTGTAGCACGTCGTACTTCGTGCGGATCACATTGGGCGCACTGATCAGGATGTGCCCGATCTGGTTCAGCGCCGCCGTACGAGCCTTGATTGCAGACCGTGCTGCGTTGTGCAGAGCCCGGATCCCGGCGACCGCATCGCCTTTGGGGGCACTGGTGGCCCGCCCGGAGACGACAGCTCGGGCGGCGGCATAGGCGTCGATCGGGTCGGACTTGCCGATCCTGCGGCGCTCGGCCTTGTCCGGCCGGTTGACCTCGATCACGGTGAGGCCAGTCTGGTGGGCCGCGCGCGTGAATCCCGCCCCGTAGGAAGACGTGCCTTCGCTGGGGGTGAGCGAGTCCTGGTTCTACAAGTGGCGCAACCAGCCCGTCACCGCTCGCGAGGTGCGGCGCGCGAAGCTGGCCGACGCGATCCGGCAGATCTTCGATGAGTCGGGCGGCACCTATGGTTCCCCGAAGGTATGGATCACGCTCGTGCGCCAGGGCTGGAGGGTGTCGGTGAACACCGCCGCCAAGCTCATGGCCGAACTCGGCTTGGCCGGACGCAAGATCCGAAGACGCCGGGGGCTGACCAGGCCCGGCAATCAGCCCGCGTTTCCGGACTTCGTGCGCCGCGACTTCAGCGCCACCGCTCCCGACCAGGTGTGGGCCGGGGATATGACGGAGATCGTCACCAGCGAGGGCAAGCTGTACCTGGCCACCGTGATCGATCTGTTCTCACGCCGCCTGCTCGGCTACGCGATGGGCGAGCGCCACGACGCGGAGCTGGTGGCCGCCTCCCTGCATATGGCCGCGGCCACCCGCGGCGGCGACGTCAGGGGCGTGATCTTCCACTCGGACCGCGGCAGCGAATACCAGTCCCGGCGCTTCAGGCGGGCCTGCCGCCGGCTTGGCGTGACCCAATCCATGGGCCCGGCTCGTGTTTCGACAATGCCGTCAGCGAGGCGTTCAACAGTGTGCTCAAGGTCGAGCACGTCCACCGGCGCACCTTCACCACCCGCACCGAGGCGCGGCTGAAGATCGCCACCTGGATCACCGGCTTCTACAACACTCGTCGGCTACACAGCGTGTGCGGGTACCGGAGCCCGATCGACTACGAACGAGACCATCAGGCAGACCCCACCGTGGAGTTGGCCGCTTGAAAGATCTCCACGGCGCGAGGGGATTGACACTTCTGCCCAACCCCGAAAGTCCGACGCCTACGGGATCGAGTTCGCCAGGTGTTCGGCATCACCGACGAGGAACCGGCTCGCCCCATCACTCACGCACAGTGAGCATCCAAGTCCATGATTTGCCAACTATCCCTCTCAAGATCTGCCAACCAGAATTCTCCACGCGCTCCCGACCTGCGCGTCTCAGTCCATGATTCGCCAACTAGAGTTCTCGGTCACAGCCCGCGCCCCGCGGCCGGGGAGTCACCCGGCGGCGAGGGAGACCTCGGTCGACTTGATCAGCGCGGTGACGGAGGAACCGTCCGCGAGGCCCAGATCGGCGACGGATTCCGCGGTGATCGCGGCGGTGAGCTCCCCGCCCGCGACGACGGCCTTGACGGCGGCCTTGACGGCGGCCGCGGCCGGCGAGTCGCTGCCGCCGAAGCTGATGAAGGTCACCTTCGCGCCCGGGTGCGCTCTCCTTCAGCGAGACCGCGGCAAAGACGGTGACCGTGCGTTGGCCCGTCCGCCGCTCAGGAGCGGTCGATGTGCACGTTCGTCGACTTCACGCGGGCGGTTGCCTCCATACCGACCTCCAGGCCCAGTTCCTCCACGGCCTCCCGGGTCAGCAGCGAGACCAGCCGGTGCGGGCCCGCCTGGATCTCCACCTGGGCCGCGATGTCGCCGAGCTTCACGGCGGTGACGATCCCCGGGAAGGCGTTGCGGGCCGAGGTGTACGAGACCTCCTCCTCGCCACCGCCCGCGCCGGCCAGTTCCACGGAGAACGCGGCGAGGTCCTCGCCGTCGATGAGCCGTCGCCCGGTCTCGTCACGACGGGTCGCCACCCGCCCCGCGTCCGCCCACCGCCGCGCGGTGTCCGAACTCACCCCGAGCAGCCGCGCCGCCTGACCGATCGTGTAGGACTGCATGCGCGCCAGCATAGGCTCACCGTCCTGACCACCCCTTTCACGGGCGCTCTCAGGGTCGCCCTCCACCCACGGAAGGAGACCGCACCCGGGGTTCGTCCAGGGCCCGTGCCCTTCGCCCGCAGGACGTCCGGGCCTCGGGCCGCGTGGTGCGCTGGACCGTATGGCGATCGACAGGCGTACGGCGGTGACGGCATGGGGGCTGGGGACGCTCGCATCGGGGGCGCTGGGGTTCCGGCCCCGCGACGACGGCCGCCGCTCCGGGCTGATCACGGTTCAGGGCGAGTCGGCGACCCGTACGAACATCCCCGTACGAAGGGACCGGCGGGCGTCGCGTGGCGCGTTGCTCGCGCTGGAGACGAGCCGACGCCCGCCCGCGTCCGGCTGGTACGCGACGTACGAGGTCGACGTGGACGCGCCGGGCCCGTACCGGCTGGAGGCGGTGGCCACCGTGCCGGTCGAGCATCCCCGGGTCGAGGAGACCGGCTCGTACTTCACACTCGCGGTCGATGACGGGCCCCCGGTGCCGGTCGCGCGTTCCCAGCCGTACTGGTACGAGTCCGCGCCCGCCTGGGGCGACCTGGTGCGCCTCGACCTGGGTGTGGTGGAACTGCGGGCTCGCCGGAAGGGCCGGAGGAACACGGTCACGTTCGTGGTGGACGAGCCGAGCGTGCTCTCGGTGTCCACCGGGTACCGCTTCCTCCTCGACCGGTTCACGCTGGCCCCCGTGACGCGGGTCGGCCTGGCGGGCATCCACCTCGGCGATCCGGACCGCACGCTGGGTGTCCACCGCGGCGACGACCTGCCGGAGCTGCGCTTCGTGCTGGAGGCGCGCACGGAGCGGGCCCGGCGGCTGCCCTTCACGGTCACCGACTACTTCGGCGAGCGGGTCGCGGCCGGAACGGTGACCGTGCCGGCGGGCCGGGCGTCGGCCTCGGTGGCGCTGCCCGAACTGCCGCCCGGCCACTACCGCGTGACGGCGGCCGGGGTGACCGGCTGTTTCGCCCGGCTCCCGGCGCGCCGGCCCGTCCTGGCCGGCCGGTTCGGCGTCAACGCGTACGTCTTCTCCCTCGTCCCGCCGTCCCGACTGGCCGTCTTCGCCTCCGCGATGCGCGACATGGGCGCCGGTCATGTTCGCGACGGGATGGCGTGGCCCGCCGCCGAGCCACGGCGCGGGGAGTACGACACCCGGTTGTACGAGGGCGTGCAGCGGGAGTTCCGCAGGCACGGGCTCGCGGTGCTGGACGTGCTGACGACGGCCCCCGAGTGGGCGATGACGGACGCCTCGCTGCCGCTGGCCGCCGACCTGCGCGACGCCTACAAGTACGCCGCTCATCTCGCCGCCTCCTCCCCCGACGCGGTCCAGCTGTCGAACGAGCCCGACGTCGACACCACCAGCTCGACGGGCGACCAGCACGCGGCGTTCGTCAAGGCGGCGGCACTCGGCATCCGGGACACCGCCCTGTCCACGACCGTGGTCCTGCCCGGGATCGCCGACGCCGGCAGCCACTTCCAGATCCTGATGCTCCAGAACGACGTGGCGCGGTACGCGGACGCGTGGGCCTTCCACGGCTACCCCGACCCGGCCGACCAGCAGGAACCCGGGGTTCCCGAAGCAGCCGACGTCCAGCGGGAGGTGCGGCGGCTGTACGGCGCGGAGGACCTGCCGATGTGGATGACCGAGTGCGGGGCCTTCCTGAGCGCCGAGCCCGGCCGCGACCTCACTCCCGCCCAGCAGGCCGTGCAGGCCCGCTACCTGGTCCGCTCCACGGTGCTGAGCCTGACGGCCGGCACGGAGCGGCACTTCTGGTTCGGGGCGCCGCCCATCCATGACGACGGCGTGTACTTCGGGCTGCTCAGCAGGGACTTCCAGCCGTGGCCCGCGTACAGCGCGCACGCCGCCCTGGCCTCCCTCCTGGGCGAGGCGCGGTTCGTGGAGCGGCTCCCGGGGCGTGCGCGGGCGTACGTCTTCGCGACGGGGCGCGGTGACGGGCGGCGGGTCGTGGTGGCATGGTCCGAGGCGGGTTCGGCCACGGAGGTGACCGTGCCGTCGCCCGGTGAGGTGTACGACATCATGGGCCGACGGGTCGGGAAGGTACCCGGATCGGGCCGGGTGACGGTCACGGCGGACCCGGTGTACGTGATGTACGAGGGCTCGACCCCCGAGAAGCCGCGTACGCGCACCCGCCACCGGCACTCCGCCGCCGAACACATCGTGCTCGGCCAGCGTTTCGAGGCCGCCGACTCCGCGCCGAACAAGGCCGACGGCGACGCCGAACCGCCCCTCGGCTACCGGCTGCGGACCACCACCCGCATGTCGGTCGACGTCTACAACTACAACGACGCGCCCGCGACCGTCACCGTGACCGGCCGGGCCTTCGGCGGCTGGACGGTGCGGCCGGCCCGGCGGAGGGTGACGGTGCCGCATATGGGCCGCGTGGCAGCGGAGTTCACGGTGGTGGCCGGTGAGGGGGTACGGCGGGGTGTGGACCACCCGCTGGTCTTCGAGGCCACGCTCGACGGCTGCCCGATCCCGCCGTCCGTCTCCCGCGTCCAGCGCCGCGCCCGCAAGCCGGGCCGCCCTCTCCCGCTCGCCCCCTCGATCACCGGCGTCTCCACGGACGGTCGCCTGGAGGCCCGGATCACCGACGCCCTGTCCGGCGTGGACCCGGCACGCGTGACCGTCGAGGTGGACGGCCGGCGCGTACCGGCTCACTACGACCCGGAGACGGAGCTGCTCACGGCGGCCCTGGCTCCACTGGACCTGCGCCCGGGTCGCCACGAGGTGTGGATCCGCGCGTACAACCGGGCGCACGCGCCCGCGCACGCGACGGTGGTCCACGAGGCGACGGGCTGAGCAGCCTCGGCGAAGCCCCGCTGCGGTGGAGCGCGCCCTGAAGGGGCGCGGGGAACTGCGCGACCAGCCACGACGACCCGCACATGACGCACGGGGCCTCCAGCGGAGCGTTCAGTCGGCGATCATGCGGTTGCCGCGGATGCCGGTGCGGTCGGTGGCTCGCTCTCGCTGGCGACGGACGGCGTAACGGCCGGGGGCGATGCCGGTGCCGCCGTGCTCGGGGTGGATGAGGTAGGCGACGGCCGAGGTCTCGATCATGCCGAGGGCGAGGTTCATCGGGTCGTTGAGGTTCTCGGTCCAGCGACAGGTGCCGGGGTCGGCAACGAGGGAGTGCGGGTTGCCGCCCGCGGCGCTGCGGAGCAGTTCGATGCCGGCGGCGGGCACGTCCTGCCAGCGCGCGAACTCGCTGACGGTCACGCGGGGTTGCCAGCTGCTCGCTGTGGAATGCGCACAACATCGCATTAGCTCGATCGTGTGACGGTCGGCTTCTGGGCTTGTGGCGCCATGGGCTGGTCGGGCTACGGCAACTGTGCGATCTGGGACGCCGGGTACGGCGCCAGCGTGCGGGGCCCCCGCTCCACCAGCGAGATGGTTTGGGGCCTCCCCGTCGCCTCTGGCCGTACCCACATGGCCAGGTCGTGAGGGAGCCGGCCTCTTGGGAACGGACCACGCACAGGATGCATGTTGCCGCCCCGCGGTTGAGTACGTCGGCAACCAGTGCGCCCAAGACCGTTCGGGGCGTGCGGCTGATCAGGCTCACTTCTGCTCAGCCCAAAGGAACGGTACGTCGTAGAGGTGCAGGTCGGAGCCGGGGTCGCCCGTCGTGGCGACCGGTCGGAGCCCGGCCTGTTCGATGTAGGCGCCCCAGCCGATGCGCTCGATGGCGCTGCGCCGGACCTCGATGTTGGTCTCGGCGTGGATGCGGTCGACGGTCGGGGCGGTGATCACCCAGTCGGGGACGTGGGTCCCGTGCATGACGTGGACCCGCGTGCCGTCGGCGAACCGTACGGCGGGGCCGTCGTCGCGGTGCAGCCGCAGCTCGCCGTGGAAGGCGCCCGGCAGCGGCTCGGTGTGGATCTCGGTGGGCCGCTCGGCCATGACGCACCGTCCCTCGCCGGGCCACCACCATCCGGTGGAGCGGGCGAGTTCCGCCAACAGGCCGAGCTGGTCGGCGTCCTCATGCCGGTAGTGGGCGAGCCCGAGGCGCCGGTAGACGTCGTAGTGGGCGACCCAGTACGCGTCGAGCTGGCCGTACCAGGTCAGACCGTCGGTACTGCCCGTCGTGGGCAGCGCTCGGGCACGCATGAGCTCGGTGCGGGTCGGTGCCCGTACGCAGGTGTGGAGCGTGGTCTTCAGTGCGCCGTGGACGATGTCGTTCACCACGGAGGGCACCGAGTGGCCTGCGGCCAGGGCGTCTTCGGCACTCAGGCCGAGTTGTCGCCGCCAGGGCTGCGTGTCCCTCTCGTGTCCGATGCGCGCGTTCAGCCGGGAGCGCAGTTCCTTGAGCAGCTTCGCCAGCCGGGGGCCCACGGGCCATCGGTCGATGTGGCCGGGCAGCGTGGCGGCTCTGAGCCGTACGGGTGGGAAGGCGTGTCCGTCGTCGAGCACCCCTCGGCAGCGCCGCCGCAGGTGAGGGCACCCAGACGAACTCGGGTGGGGCTGCGCCGATCAGCCGGTACAGCTCGGTGACGGCTGCCTCGGCCCTGGGGCGGTCGGCGGGACGTGCGGCGAGACCGGATCTGAGCCAGTCCGCCGCCAGCAGCCGTGCCAGAGCGACACGGTCATGGGTGGAGTACGAGGAGTACGAGGTATCGGGCGGTGAGAGGGCCCTGCGCATCGCCGGGCTCACCGGAGGACTTGGGGGTCCGCCTTTCGCATCATCATGCGGTCGATCGTGGCAGCGGCAGCGATGATCCGCAAGGAGTTATCCACCTGCCCTCGCAATCGACTTGCCCTGCTGTCTACCTGCCCTTGCGCGCCGCGTACGCCCGCGCCGCCCGGACCCGGTTCCCGCACTTGGTGGTGCACCAGCGGCGGGCCGCGTGGGAGCGCAGGAACCAGCGGGCGCAGCCCTGGGCGGTGCACTCCGTCAGTTGGTCCGCCTCGGAGCCGGTGAGCAGGTCGGTGGCGTCCTCGGCGAGGAGGGAGAGCGCGGCGCCCGCCGGGTTGCCGGTGTCGGGTTCGTCGGCGCGGTGGGGCCCGTCGGCCGTCCAGGAGAGCCGGGGTGTCGGAGGGGCCGCCGCCAGCGCGGAGTTGAGGGTGGCGAGGGGTTCCGCCGCTGGCTCGGCACGGCTCGCCCTCGCCTCGAACAGCGGGCGCAGCGACTCCCGCAGCGCCAGCAGCCGCCCGAACTGCCGGCCGTTCAGCGCCGCCCGGTCCGGCAGCAGCGCGTGCCGTACGAGCCAGAGGTGCGCGGCCTCGGCGTCGTCGAGCAGGTCGACCGCGCCGTGACTCAGCGTAAAGCAGGTGTTGACCAGGGCCAACGAGACGTAGCGTTCCTCGCCGGGGACCTGGAGCTGGTGCAGGTAGTGAGGGGCCTCGTGATCCACGACGCCATGCTAGCGAGCCGTGGTTCTCACGCCAATGCTTGCGATTCTCCGTGAGGATGCCTAGCTTTTCTCACGGCGAATCGACTGCGATGACGTGAGAGGTGACCACCGTGCCCTTCGACGTGCACGCGCTGCGCAAGGACTTCCCGATCCTGAGCCGGACGGTCGGGAGCGGCGCCCGGCTCGTCTACCTGGACTCCGGCGCGACCACCCAGAAACCGCTCCAAGTCCTAGACGCCGAGCGGGACTTCTACCTCACGCACAACGCGGCCGTGCACCGCGGCGCGCACCACCTGGCCGGGGAGGCGACGGAGGCGTACGAGGACGCGCGTCGCACCGTGGCCCGGTTCATCGGGGCGGCGGAGGACGAGATCGTGTTCACCAAGAGCGCGACGGAGGGCGTCAACCTGGTCGCGTACGGGCTGGAGAACGGGCGGCGGCTCGGCCCCGGTGACCGGATCGTGGTGACGGAGATGGAGCACCACGCCAACCTGGTCCCCTGGCAGCAGCTCGCCGCGCGCACGGGCGCCACGCTCGACTGGTTCGTGCTCACCGACGACGGCCGTCTGGACCTGACCCGCGCGGACGAGCTCCTCGACGAGCGCACCAAGGTTCTGGCCGTCACCCACCAGTCCAACGTCCTGGGCACCCTCAACCCGGTACGCGAACTCGCCGACCGCGCGCACGCCGTGGGCGCCCTGGTGGTGGTGGACGGCGCCCAGTCCGTGCCCCACCGGCCGGTCGACGTGGGCGAGCTGGGCGCGGACTTCCTGGTCTTCTCGGCGCACAAGATGCTGGGCCCGAACGGCATCGGTGTGCTCTGGGGCAGGAGCGAACTCCTCGCGGACCTCCCGCCGTTCCTGACGGGCGGTTCGATGATCGAGATCGTGGAGATGGACCGCGCGACGTTCCTGCCGCCGCCGCAGCGCTTCGAGGCGGGTGTCCCCATGGCACCCCAGGCGGTGGGCCTGGCCGCGGCCGTGGACTACCTCCAGGCGCTCGGCATGGACGAGGTGGCCGCGTACGAGGACGAGTTGACGGCTCGCGCGCTCGCGGCCCTCCAGGAGATCCCTGGCGTGCGGATCGTCGGCCCCCGCGATGTCACGGACCGCGGCTCGGCGGTCTCGTTCACCGTCGACGGCATCCACCCGCACGACGTGGGCCAGGTCCTGGACGACCGGGGTGTGGCCGTCCGCGTGGGCCACCACTGCGCCCGCCCGATCGTGCGCCGCTTCGGGGTCCCGGCGACCACCCGGGCGACCTTCTACGTCTACAACACCCCGGAGGAAGTGGACGCGTTGGCGGACGGGGTACGGGCGGCCCAGGCGTACTTCGGCACCTGAGCCGCCCGGAGCCTCACGAACGCGACTTGATCCGCAGGAAGGTCACGGAGTTGGCCGGGAACGTGTACGTGAACGTGTCGGCCACCCCGGTGAACGTGGACGTGACCGGCGCGACCGGCGTTTCCGTCTCCGTGTTCACCGCGTCGGGCGCGGCCTTCAGCGTGGTCACCCGGGCCTTCGAGGACCGGACCTTGGCGCCCCCGAGGTCGACGGCCGTGCGGGCGTCCGCCGACTGGGCGTTGACGACCTTGACGATCAGGTCACCGGTCCTGGCGTCCTTGGTCACCACCTGGCGGAACGG
Source organism: Streptomyces spongiae (assembly GCF_009377185.1). GTDB lineage: Bacteria > Actinomycetota > Actinomycetes > Streptomycetales > Streptomycetaceae > Streptomyces > Streptomyces spongiae. The sequence continues at coordinate 2,718 of NZ_VJZC01000096.1, read as the reverse complement.
CTCGGCCAGCTTGTCGTCCTTGAAGCTGCCCCACTCCTGGCCGTCGAGGTAGAGGGTCACCTGGCGGCCCCGCACCTTGACCTCGATGTCGTACGTACGGCCCGTCTCGATGGTCCCCGGCTTGGAGATCAGGGACGACTTGCCACCGCCCACGGCCTGTTCGACCGCCGACGTGGTGTTGTTCCAGCCGCCGAGGTTCCACCAGTAGTAGTTGCCGGTGTCCTTGACGCCGAAGGCGACGAGGAAGCCCTCCTTGCCGGACTTCTTCGTGGCCTTCACCTTCAGGTCGTAGTCGTGCCAGGAGGGGTCGCCGGCCGAGACCATGGTGTTCTCGGCGACCACGTCGGTCTGCTCGTACTGCCCGTCCTGGACGCTCCAGCTGCCGCCGCCGGTGTGCTTCCACTGCGAGGCGTCACCGCTGAAGTCGTCGCTGAGGAGCGTCTGCCCGTCCGCGCTCGTGACCTTGACGTCGTCGTACGCGGCCGTGGTCGCCCACGTCGACAGGCCGACGGCGCCCGAGATGGGGGCGGTCGTGGAGGGCGTGCCGGTCGCCGACGACGGCACCACGCGGTCGCCGACGTTGGTCATGAAGAGCTTCTGCGTCTCGTAGTTGGCCGAGCCCCACGACGCGTGGTTGTTGAACCAGATCATGTCGGGGCTCCACTGCACGTAGTCCTCGTTGGCGAGCAGCGGGGCGTAACTGGCGAGCTTCACGATGTCCGCGTTGCGCTCCAGGCCGGTCATGAACGCGGCCTCGGAGAGGGCGTTCTTGAAGGCGTTGCCCTGGGAGGCGTACTCACCGAGGAAGACCTTCGGGCCGTTCCTGTCGTAGGAGTCGTAGCGGTCGTTGTTCTGCAGGAACCACTGCGGGCTGTTGTAGTAGTGCTCGTCGACCATGTCGACGTTCGCCTCGCGGTTGAGCTTCCACGCGGTGTCGAAGGTCGAACCGGTGTCGTCGGGGCCGGAGTTGGAGACGACCGTGATGTCCGGGTACTTGGCCTCGATGGCGGCGCGGAACTGCTGGAAGCGGGCGAAGAACTCGTTCGGCAGGTTCTCCTCGTTGCCGACCGCGAGGTGGGTGAGGTGGAACGGCTTGGGGTGCCCCATCTGCGCCCGCTTCTTGCCCCACTCGCTCGTCACCGGGCCGTTGGCGAACTCGATGAGGTCGAGGGTGTCCTGGATGTGGCGCTTGAGGAGCGCGTCGTCGTCGGTGGCCTTGTTCTGGCCGCAGCCGGTGACGAGGGCGGGGACCACGGGCAGCGGCATCGCGCCGATGTCCTCGGAGAACTGGAAGTACTCGTAGTAGCCGAGTCCGTAACTCTGGTTGTAGCCCCAGAAGTTGGAGTTGGTGGCGCGCTGCTCGACCGGGCCGATCGTGTCCTTCCACTGGTACGAGCGCTTGCGCTCCCAGTTCGAGGACTCGCTGTAGTCCTTCATGGAGCCCGTGTTGACCAGGCAGCCGCCGGGGAAGCGGACGAAGCCGGGGTGCAGGGCGGCGATCTTCTCGGCGAGGTCCTTGCGCAGGCCGTTCCTGTGGCCCTTGAAGGTGTCGCGCGGGAAGAGGGACACCTCGTCGAGGGCGGCGGCACCGGAAGAGGCGACGGCGAGACGGCCGTCGCTGCTGGTGCGGGTCGCGGTGAAGGTGGCCCGGTACTGGGTCCAGCCGCCCTTGACGGCCACCTGACGGGCCTTGGCGAGCGTGCCGTCGGCGTCCTGGAGGGTGACGGTCAGCGTCGTGCCGCTCTCGGCGCGCGCCCATACCGAGAAGTCGTACCTCTTGCCCTCCTCGACGCGGACACCGGTGTTGTAGCCGGCGTTGGTGACGGCCGAACCGGCGCCCAGGGAGAGGTAGTTGCGGTTGCGCTCATTGAGCCTGCCGTCGTCGTTGACGACCTGCGCGGTGCCGTCGACGGTCCAGGAGGTGAGGGGCGTGTACGCGCGGTTGTCGGCGGTCGAGTACTCGAAGGAGCGGTTCTGGACGAGCTCGGCGTACAGACCGCCGTCGGCGGCCCGGTTGATGTCCTCGAAGAAGACGCCGTACATCGTGTCGTCGATCTTCGCGCCCTTGGCTGTGGGGTCGACGGTGATCGCGTAGTCGGTGACGTCCTCGGCGTGGGCGGGGCCCGGGACTAGGCCGGCCGCCACCAGAAAGACCGTGGCCGTGAGACCGAGTCTCCAGCGGGTGGGGGTGCGTGGCATGGATACTCCGCGGCTCGTGGTTCGAAATATCAGACAATGATCAGCACTTCGAACGGCAACATAGGGAGGGGAGTTCAAGAGCGTCAATGGGTCGCACGACGGCGAAAGTGTCGGAAGTGAGGGACGAATGGGCGAACCCTGGCCCGTACCGGATGTACTGACCTATCTGGCCGGGAGCTGGCGGGTCCGGCGGCACGTGCGGGATCTGGCGAGCGGCGCGGAGGGCCACTTCACGGGTAAGACGACCTTCGGCCACCTGGACGGCGGCGGACTCCTGCACCAGGAGTGCGGAACCTTCACCTGGCAGGGCGTCCCCCGCCCCGCCGAACGCACCCTGCGCTTCCTGCCCGGGCACTCACCCGGATCGGCGGACGTGCGCTTCGCCGACGGAAAGCCCTTCCACGACCTGGACCTGACCTCCGGGCACCATGTCGCCGACCACCCGTGCTCGGCGGACCTCTACCGGGGCGAGTTCACGGCGTACGACGCGGACCACTGGCGCACGGTGTGGCGGGTGGG
>NZ_VJZC01000960.1 GCF_009377185.1 Streptomyces spongiae | reverse complement strand
GCCCCCGACATGCCCCACCCCCGTCTCGGACAGCCACTCGGACTGTGATGAATTCTGCCGTGTGTCAGGGGGGTGCGGGCGTCACGGGTGTGTGCGTCACGTGTGCGTGTGCGTTCACGACGGGTGTCCCCGCGTCTCTGTCCCCGCGTCTCTGTCCCCGCGTCTCCATCCCCGCGTCCGCCGTCAATCACGCCGCCCGGGCTGCCAGCCGGGATCCCGTCCGCTGAGGCCGATCACGCGGTCGAGGAGGGGCGCGTCGTCCGGTACGGGGACGACCGGGCCGAAGATGCCGCCGCCCCGGCTCGGGTCCTCGGCCGCGGCGAGGAGAAAGCCGTACGCCGCCTCCAGGGCGTCCGGGTCGGGCTCGTACTCCTGGCCGGTGGCGCGGGCCAGGTCCCAGCCGTGGACGACGAGTTCGTCGACCGCCACGGCGGCCGCGACGGCGCCCGGCAGGGTCACCCCGCCCGCCCTGGTCTCGCCGGTGCGGGCCGCCGGGTCGCGCCATGCCTCGGCCAGTTCGTCCAGGGCCTTCGGCAGGGTCTCTCGCCAGCCGGGCTCCACATCCGGTACGGCCGCGTCCGGGCTGGTGTCCGTCGTGGCCCCCAGGTCCTTGCGGCCGGCGTCCCGGAAGGCGACGGTCAGCCCGACCAGGTGGCCCAGCAGGTGGTGCAGCGCGTACTCCGGACACGGGGTCGGGGCGGCGAGCTGCTCGTCGGTCACGCGCTCCGCGAGACGCGCGACGATCCGGGTCTGGGGTCCGAGGTCGAGAGTCGTCATCTCGGTCATCAGCTGCTCCGTCCTTTCGCTTCTTTCGCTTCTTTCGTTCCTTTCGCTTTCCTTTCGTTGGTGGAGACCGCCGCCGTACGCGAAACTCATCGCCCGGCGTCGCGGCCCGTCGCTTCTACGGCACCTGACCGATCCCCGTGCCAGGGCCTTAGAACCACGATGACCAGGCATGACGACCAAGACAACGCGGGGGCCGCTGGCGGTATGGCGCAGGTGGACCCTGGTGCGCGTCCTGCGCGACCGCAACGCCGCGCTCTACCTGACCGGTGTCGTGATCTCCGGCTTCGGCACGTCCGCGCTGTGGCTGGCGTCCGGCATCTGGGTCAAGGACCTCACCGGGTCGAACGGCCTGGCCGCCCTCTCCATGCTGGCCATGTGGGCACCGACCCTGTTCGGCCCTTTTCTCGGCACGCTCGCCGACCGCACCCGCCAGGGGCCGCTCCTGATCGGGACGAACCTCGCCCTGGCGGCGCTCCTGCTCACCCTGCTCGCCGTCGACTCCGCGGAGGGCCTGTGGCTGCTCCTCGCGGTCCTGCTGGTGTACGGCGCGGCGGATGTCGTCCACGACGCGGCCGAGGCGGCGCTGGTCGCCAGGGCGGTGGATCCGGCCCTGCTCGGCGATTTCAACGGTCTGCGGATGACGGCCAACGAGGGCATGAAGCTGGTGGCCCCTTCGGTAGGGGCGGGGATCTACGTGGCGTACGGCGGGGCGAGCGTGGCGCTGCTGGACGCGGTGACGTTCGTGCTGGCCGCAGCCCTGTACGCGTGTCTGCGCGTCCACGAGCCGGCGCCCGGACCACCCACCACCGGCTGGCGGACGCGGACCGCCGAGGGCGTCCGTTTCCTGTGGTCCCACGGGAGCCTTCGCCCGCTCGTCCTGGCGGGCGGCGCCACCATGCTCCTCTCGGGCGTCAGCGGCGCCACGGTCTACGCCGTCGTCGACGGTCTCGGGCACTCCCCCGCGTACGCCGGTGTCCTGTACGTCGCCCAGGGGGTGGGCTCGGTGGTGGTCGGGCTGGTCTCCGGTCCGCTGATGCGCCGCCTCGGCGAACGGCGTTTCGCGGAGTGCGGGATCGCGCTCACGGCGGTCGCGGTGGTGCTGCGGGGAGTGCCGTCCGACGCGGTGGCCCTGGTGGCCGGTGCGGGGGTGGGGGCGGGGCTTCCGTGTGTGCTCGTCGTGGCGCTCACGGTGGTGCAGCGGGAGACTCCCGGGGTGCTGGTGGGGCGTGTGGTCGGCACCGCCCACACACTGCTGTTCGCGCCCACCGCGGTCGGTCTGGCGGTGGGTGCGGTTCTGGTCGAACTCGTGCCCCTCCAGCCGCTGCTGGCGGGGCTGGGTCTGGCCACGCTGCTCCCGGCCTGTGCCCTGCGCCACCACCGCCCCCGGGTGTGATGG
>NZ_VJZC01000959.1 GCF_009377185.1 Streptomyces spongiae | reverse complement strand
CTCCGGCCCCTCCGACCAGTCCGCCCCCTCCGACCAGCGCACCCCGTACAACCGACCCACCCCGCACGACACCTCGGCCTCCGACGACAGTCGGCGCCCCGGTGCTTTCGTTCAGCCGTCGGCTGCTGGGGAAGCGGTGTCCGCCGATCCGCCGGGCTCCGTGACCTTGCCACCCGGTCCCAAACCGCCGGGCTATCGTGCGGAGGCGCCGCCGGACGACGCCGAGCGGCCCGCCGACGCCCCCGTTCCCTTGACCGTTCCGGCCCGGGACGTCACCCTCGTCACGCGCTCCGAGCCGGTTGCCGTCGCCTACGTCGGCTCCGGGCCGCCCACGTACGACGCGGAGCCCACCGCGTTGCCGGCCGCGGACCCCGACGACCTCGGGGATCTGGTGGCGGACACCGTGCTGGACGGGGCGCGGTACGGGGCGTGCACGCTGCGGGCCGCTTCCGTGCGCGGGGACTCCGCCCGGTTCCGGGGCGAGCCGCGCCGGGACTCGCTGCTGACCGCGCGGTTCGGCTCGGGCGAGGACGCACTGGTGCTCGTCGCCATGGCGACCGGCGCCCGCGCCACACCGGGGGCGCACCGGGCGGCGGCCGAGGCGTGCGAGTGGATCGGGCGGGCCGTCGGCCGCAGCCACGTCCGGCTCGCCGAGGACATCCGCGCCGCCCGGCGCGGCGACCTGAAGTCGGGACTGCACCGGCTCACCGACCGCAGCCTCGGCAAACTCCGCGCCAGCGCCGCCGAGCAGGGCGTCGAGCCCGAGGAGTACACGGCCGGCCTGCGCTGCCTGCTGCTCCCGGCCGACCCGGAGTGCCGTACGCGTGTCTTCTTCGGCATCGGTGTCGGCGGCCTGTTCCGGCTGCGGGACGGCGAGTGGCAGGACATCGAACCACGGGTCGCCGCGACCACCGGCGCGCCGGTCGTCGGCTTCGGCTCGCTGCCCCACGAGACCCCCGAGGGCGACCGCCTGACCATGGACCTCGGCATCGCGACGCCCCCGAGTCCGTACGAGCCCGCTCCCGCACCGCCCCACGACCCCTTCCGTTTCCGGGCGTCCGTGGCCCGCCCGGGGGACACGCTGTTGCTGTGCACGGCGGGCCTCGCCGACCCCCTGCGCGGCGAACCGCAGCTCGCCGAACACCTGACGGCCCGCTGGGCGACCGGGGAGCCCCCGGGGCTCGCCGCGTTCCTCGCCGACACCCAGGTCCGCGTGAAGGGATACGCCGACGACCGCACGGCCGCAGCCGTCTGGGAGGCGTGACCGGGTCGGCGGGGGAAACGTCCAGTACGCTCCGTGGCCGCGAGCGGCTGGTCGGATACGGCCGGATCGGCAGACGGGGGTGGACGGCGGGAACCGGAGCGCGCGGTCGGGTTCGTGGCCGGTGCGAGGGCTCCGGGTGTCCGTTTCGTTGTCCTGGGTGATGGTTTCGCGTGGTCGTGAGGGGTGCCACGGGCCTGTCCTCAGTGTGGCTTGACTGTGTGCGTTTGAACGCCTACGGGTGGTGGTTGACGAATCAGCATGACTGTCGCCTTCCGGACGAGGGCATGGTTCCCCGTGAGCGTGTTCGAGCAGGAGGGGAATCTCATCGGCGTGCGGGCGGGGGTCATGAAGAGGCAGGCGCGAGGGGGCGGTCCCGTGGCGATCGGGGCCTCCTCGGCGAAGACGGTGGAGGAAGCGACCGACAGCGCGACGGACCAGGCGGGGGCGGGGGAGCTCAGACGCAGACTCGGACGGGCGGACCTGCGGGCGGTGCCCGAGACCCGCAGGGCGCTCAGGGAGTTCCTCCGGCACTGGGGGCGCCCCGGGAGATCGGAGATAGCCGAGCTGCTGACCAGCGAGCTCGTCACCAACGCACTCATCCACACCGACCACGACGCGGTCCTGACGGCCACGGTCTCGCCGCGTGAACTCCGCGTGGAAGTACGGGACTTCGTGGGCCTCAGGCCCCAGCTACGGATACCCGACGCGGGCGACGACACGCACGGCCGGGGCCTCCTCCTGGTGCAGTCCCTCGCGGACGCGTGGGGCGTACGGACGCACGGGGTGGGCAAGGCGGTCTGGTTCGAACTGGACGCCGAGGCCGCCTGATCGACCGGACGCGAGAAATCGACCGGACACGAGGAACGACCGGACACAGGAAAACGACCGGACACGGGAACGGGGCGGGGGCGCGGCTCGTATGCCG
>NZ_VJZC01000958.1 GCF_009377185.1 Streptomyces spongiae | reverse complement strand
CCCCCGTACGCCCCCTCCCGTCCAACGCCTCCCGTTCGACCAGCGCCTCCCTGACCGTGCCCCTCGCCCGGCACCCCCTGTCTGCACTCCTTCAGGAGCACCCGCCGTGAACCAGCCTGCCGAAAACCAGCCCCAGGTCAGCCTCGCGCAGTCCTCCCCCACCGTCGGCACGTTCCGCGAGCGGGACGGCGCCCTGGAGTGGAGCGGCCGCCAGGAGACCGTCCTCATCGAGCCCTGGGGCCCCGACGCGGTCCGGGTCCGGGCCCGTCTCGGTGGCCCGGTTCTCGACGGGCTGCCGGGCGCCCTGCTCGACGAGCCGCCCGCCACCGAGAGCACGGTCAAGATCGAGGACGGACAGGGGCAGCTGACCGTCGGCACCCTGACCGTCGAGGTCAGCTCCGAGGGACAGCTCCGCTTCGCACGCACCGACAACGGTGTCGAGCTCCTCGCCGAGCAGCGCGCCCACTTCTGGTGGCCCGGGCCGCGCCTCTACACCGCCGTCGGCAACGGCCACCACCGCCTGGAGCAGCGCTTCGCCGCGTACGACGACGAGAAGCTGTACGGCCTCGGCCAGCACCAGCACGGGCGCCTCGACCAGAAGGGCCTGGTCCTCGACCTGGTCCAGCGCAACGCCGAGGTCGGCATCCCGGTCCTCACCTCCAGCCGCGGCTACACCCTGCTGTGGAACAACCCGGCGATCGGCCGCGTGGAGCTCGCGGGCAACGGCACGCGCTGGGTGGCGGACTCGGCCCGGCAGATCGACTACTGGATCACGGCGGGCGACCCGGCCGCCGCGCAGCGCCGCTACAGCGCGGTGACGGGCCGTACGCCGATGCTGCCGGAGTGGGCGGCCGGCTTCTGGCAGTGCAAGCTGCGCTACCGCTCCCAGGACGAACTCCTCGCCGTGGCACGGGAGTACAAGCGGCGAGGGCTGCCCATCGACGCGATCGTGTGCGACTTCTTCCACTGGACGCATCTGGGCGAGTGGAAGTTCGACCTGAGCGAGTGGCCCGACCCGGCGGCCATGGTGCGGGAGCTGGAGGAACTCGGCATCAAGCTGGTCGTGTCCGTGTGGCCGTCGGTCTCGCCGCTGAGCGAGAACCACCCGGTCATGGAGCAGCGCGGCTACCTCATTGGCACCCAGTACGGCCCGATGGCCCACGCCGACTGGCCCGACAAGGGGGTCGACTCCACGGTCCAGGTCGCCTTCTACGACGCCACGAACCCGGAGGCCCGGGACTTCGTGTGGTCGCGGGTGAAGGAGAACTACCTGGAGCCGTACGGCATCAAGGCCTTCTGGCTGGACGCGGGCGAGCCGGAACTCAAGCCCGGCTTCCAGGAGAACCTGCGCTACTGGGCGGGCCCCGGCCTGGAGGTCGGCAACATGTACCCGCGTGAGAACGCCCGCACCTTCCACGACGGCCTGCTCGCCACCGGGGAGAGCGAGGTCGTCAGCCTCAACCGCTCGGCGTGGGCGGGCAGTCAGCGCTACGGCGCGGCCCTGTGGTCCGGTGACATCGGCACGGACTTCGCGACCCTGCGCGACCAGATCGCGGCCGGGCTCAACACCGCGCTGTCCGGCATCCCGTGGTGGAACACCGACATCGGCGGCTTCCACGGCGGCGACCCGGACGACGAGGCGTATCGCGAGGTGATGGTCCGCTGGTTCCAGTTCGGTGCGCTGTCCCCGCTGATGCGTCTGCACGGCTTCCGCGATCCGGGCATGCCGCTCGGCCCGGACATGACCGGCGGCCCGAACGAGGTCTGGTCGTACGGCGAGGACACCTACGCGGTCCTGGAGAAGTACCTGCGGCTGCGCGAACGCCTGAAGCCGTACGTCCTGGAGGTCATGCGGGAGGCCCACGAGGAGGGCCTGCCGGTGATGCGCCCGCTGTTCCTGGAGTTCCCCGAGGACCAGCGGACCTGGTCGGTCGACGACGCGTACCTCTTCGGCCCGGACCTGCTGGTGGCGCCGGTGCTGGAGGCGGGGGCGACGCACCGTACGGCGTACCTGCCGGCGGGGGCGCGCTGGACGGACGCGTGGACCGGTGAGACGTACGAGGGCGGTGTGTCCGTGACCGTCGACGCCCCGCTGGACCGTATCCCGCTGTTCCTGCGGGACGGAGCCTCCCTGCCGGTCGCCGAGTAGCGGCGGCGGCGCGGCAGGGGGAAACGGCCTCGGCCACCGGCGTCTGCC
>NZ_VJZC01000957.1 GCF_009377185.1 Streptomyces spongiae | reverse complement strand
CCCGGTAACCCGCGCACCCGCCCCCTCGACGACCAACTCGGCGATGTCGCCGGGGTGCCGGTAGACGCGCTCGGTGACCATGGCCCGTTCCGCGACGAAGAGTTCGAGGAGCGAGCCGTCGACGAGCAGCCGGACCGCGAGTTCCGGCCCCTTCGGCACCTGCACGATGATCGGGGCGGAGCCTTCCCTGCCGGTCCGGGGCCAGGCGCTGCGGTCGAGGACGACGGTCCCCGAGGCAGGGTCCGCCCGGACGGTCAGCTCGCGGCCCGCCGCGCCCCGGAGCAGGCTCACCGTGGTCGGTTCACACGCGGTGACCGTCAGGTCGTACGTGTGGGGAAGCGGAACCCTGCCCGGCGCGGTGACGAACGGCTCGGCCGGGCGCAGCAGGTCGAGTTCCGGGGCCGGACTCACCCGCAGTGAACCGTCGGGGTGGATGTCGACGACCCGTGGCGCGGTGAGTACGCCTGCCCACCCGGCCCGGTGCGTCTCCTCCTGCGGGCGGGCCTCCCACGACCAGCCCCACAGCAGTGCGCGGTCCGGCTCCTGGAGCACGGCGGGAGCGTAGAAGTCCCGCCCCTGGTCGAGCCGACCGCCGGTGCGCGGCACGAATCTCAACGCGCCCTGGCCATCCGGCTCCAGACAGCCCGTCAGGTATCCGGTGGAGCAGGGATCTCCGTCCCACAGGGACACCAGGAGCACGTGGTCGCCGCTCGCCGTCCGGTACAGGTGCGGGCACTCCCAGCCCACCGACTTGTCGCCGAACACGCCCACGGCCACCGGGTCCTTGCCGTCCAGCAGCACACCGGCGAACCGCCAGTCGGTCAGGTCGTCGCAGTCGTAGAGCAGGACCGACGGCGTGCCGTCGGCGTGCCCGGCCCCGACGAGGGCCCAGCGCCTGTCCGCGCAGTTGAAGACGAACGGGTCGCGGAACATCACCACGTCCAGTCCCGGCGGCGGCCCCGCCACCACCGGCGTCGGCAGCGGCTTCCACTCGGTCAGCCGCTCGTCGTCCGGGTCCGCCGCCCGCGCCAGGCAGATGGTGCCGAGTCCGGCGTGGGCACGGTCGACTCCTGTGTATACGGCGGTCGGTGTGCCGGCGTCGTCGATCACGCAGCCCGACCAGCAGCCGGCCTCGTCGGGGCCGCCCGGCGTCGGGGTGAGCGCGATCGGGTGGTGCTCCCAGTGCGCGAGGTCGGCGCTGGAGGCATGACCCCAGTGGACGTTCGCGTGCACCGGTGCGTCGGGGTTGTGCTGGTAGAAGAGGTGGTAGCGGTCCCGCCAACGGAACGGCCCATTGGGGTCGTTGATCCAGCCGACGGGCGGACGGACCCTGAAACGCGGCGCGTTGGGGTCATTGCTCAACGGTTGACTCCTGCGGATGTGATGCCCTCGCGGAGAGGGCGCTGGCCGACGACGAACACGGCGACGGCGGGGAGCATCGAGAGCACGACCCCGGCCAGGACCACCGAGATCGACCCGGTGCCGAGGTTGCCCTGCAGGGAGACCAGACCCAGCGGAAGCGTGTAGTTCTGGCTGGAGGTCTCCAGGATCAGCGGGCGGAAGAACTCGTTCCAGTGGTAGTTGAAGGCCAGCACGCCGACGATCGCCAGGCCGGGCGCGGCCAGCGGCGCGTACACCGAGCGGAAGATCCGCCAGGGCCCCGCGCCGTCCAGCATGGCCGCCTCGCCCAGGTCCTTCGGCATACCGAGGAAGTACTGGCGCATCAGGAACGTGCCGAAGGCCGTCGGGAAGGCCGGGATGATCAGGCCGAGGAGCGTGTCGGTGAGGTCCATCGACTTCAGCACCAGGAACACCGGCACGATGGTGACCTGCAACGGCACCATCATGGTCGCCAGGACCAGGCCGAAGAGCGGCTTCTTGAGACGGAACTCCAGGCGCGCGAAGGCGTATCCGGCCAGGCCCGCCGTGATCATCTGGCCGACGGCGATCAGTGCCGTCACCAGCGTGGAGTTCAGGGCGAGCAGCCACACGTCGATCTGCTGGAAGACCCCGCGGTAGGCCGCGGCCGTCGGGTCCGTCGGGATGATCTGCGGGGGCAGGTCGAAGGACTGGGCCGGAGTGCGCAGTGAGGTGGCGACGGTCCAGATGACCGGGCCCAGCGTCAGCAGGGCGCACACGGTCAGTCCGGCGATCCGGGCCCAGGGGGCGAGTGAGTAACGTACGCGGCTCAGGGGCGGGGTCGGGGT
>NZ_VJZC01000956.1 GCF_009377185.1 Streptomyces spongiae | reverse complement strand
GGTCCTCCCTTGTTCTTGCCTTGTTCTCGCGGCTCCCGTCAACTCGCCTCCGCCCACCGCCCCGCGGCGACCAGTCCCCGCTGCGCCTGCGGCGAGGCGACCCGCGGCAGGAGCAACGACCAGAAGCGGGTGAGTGTGGTGCGGGACAGCCAGTGGACGTCGTGGCCGCCGAGCGCGGCGAAGCCGACCGTCGCGCCGACCACCGTGGTCACGAGGTCCCGGGGCGCGACGTCGGCGAGCAGACCCTCCCGAGCGGACCGTGCGACGGCGTCCTCCACCCACGCGCTCCACCGCTCGAACAGGTCCTCGCCCTCGCCGGCCCCCTCGGCGTTGTCACCGAGGTCGAACCCGGCACGCAGGATGACGTCACGGCTGAGTCCTTGCAGCAGGGCGTGGCTCGTGTCAATGAGGGTCTGCAGCGACCCGCCGTACCGCGGCGACGGCGGATCGGCGGAGGTGATGCGCGTGAAGTGCTGCGCCGCCGCATCCCGCACGGCCGTGGCGAGAGCGGCCTTGCTGGCGAAGTGGAAGTGCAGCGCCCCGTTGCTGACCCCGGCTCTGGCACTGATCGTCGACAGCGAGACCACTTCGAAGCCGTCCCGGGTGAAGAGCTCGGCGGCGGACTCGATCAAAGCGTTGCGCGTTCGCACCGCACGTTCCTGCTTGGCCATCGGGCGCTCCGTTACTGCTCGGGGTTCGGGAAGCTTAACAAACCGCGCAAGCGGTTTCCAGGTGTAGGGTGCAGTGACTTCCCCGAGACCCTCATGGTGCCCATAAAACGGAACCCCACGGTCCAAGACCGTGGGATTCCGTGAGAACTGGCGGAAAACGCAGGTCAGTTCGGCTGAAGCACAACGGGCAGGGTGGCGTACCCGTTCACGATGAAGGACGGCACCTGCTCCAGCCCGTCCGCCGGAAGTACGGACTCCAGATCCGGAAATCTGGTGAAGAGCGCCGACAGCGCGGAGGTCGCCTCCAGTTTGGCCAGCGGCGCGCCCAGGCAGCGGTGCACCCCGAACCCGAAGCCCAGGTCGTCGCGCCGTCCGGGCCGCAGCACGTCGAACACGCCGACCTCGTCCCCGTACGCCGCCGGATCGGAGGCCGCCCCGGCGAAGGAGATCAGGATCGGGTCACCCTTCTCGATGCGTACGCCGTCCAGGTCGATGTCCTCGACGGCGAACCGCATCGGCGAGTACGCGGCGGGGGCGTGCGTGCGCAGCGTCTCGGACACCGCGTCGGACCAGTCGGCGCGGCCTTCGACGACGTGCGCGCGCTGCTCCGGGTGGGCACACACGGCGGCGATGGCGTTGGTGATGAGGGTGCAGGTGGTCTCCTGGCCGGCGGCGATCATGAGGTAGAGGGTGCCGAGGAGTTCCTGCTCGGTGAGCCGGCCGTCGTCGCTGTCGTGGACATCGATCAGCGCGGACGTCAGGTCGTCGCCGGGTCTGGCTCTCTTCTCGGCGACCAGTTCGGCCAGCATCCCGAAGACCGTCACCTGCGCGGCGGCCATCTCCTCGCCGGACACGGTGGTGCCGAACACCACCTCCAGGGCCGTGCACAGGGGTTCGCGCGCCGCCTCGGCGACACCGAACAGCTCACAGATCACCCGCATGGGCAGAACCTTGGCGAACCGGGCCCGCAGATCGACCTGGTCACCGTCCGGCACGGCGGCCAGCTCGTCGAGCAGTTCCCCGGTCAGCTCCTCGACCCGGGGCCGCAGCGCCTCCGTACGCCGGGCGGTGAAGGCGGCCGCGACCAGCCTGCGCAGCCGCGCGTGGCTCTCCCCGTACGCGAACAGCATGTTCTCGTTGGCCACCCACGGATACAGCGGCCAGTCCTCCCCTATCCGGCCCTCCACGAAGTCGGGCCAGTGACGCCTCGCGTCCTTCGACACCCGTCCGTCCGTGAGGAGTTGCTTGGCGTACTTCTGCCGTACGACGGCCCAGGCGCGCACTCCGCCCGGCAACTCCACCTCGACGGCCGGTCCCTGCGCCCGCAGCTTCGCGGTCTCGCCCGCCAGGTCACGCCCGGTCACGTCGAGGGCGTACGGGCACGCAGTCATGTCCATCCGTGCACTCCGTTCGGTTGGTCATCCCGTTCGGTACTGAGCGTGGGCGCCGGTCGGCGCACCACGTGGAACTCATCGCACACAGAGGAGAAACAGATCCCCCTCCCCCGTTCCGGAGCCACTCCCACGACTCACCCTCACC
>NZ_VJZC01000955.1 GCF_009377185.1 Streptomyces spongiae | reverse complement strand
GGGCGGGATCGTACGACGGTGGGGGCGGAGGGACCGGAACAGCGGGCCTCACGCCTCCACCACCACTACCGCCCCCGGCACCCGGGACCGTCGGCGGATGCGCCACCGTACGACCGCCGCGGCGGGACTCGATGAGGCTGACCGCCTTTTCCGGCAGCCACGCGGAGGCCGTACCGCTGTCGTCGGAGCCGGAGCCGAAGAGGTGGGGCGCCAGCTGGGCCTGGAGGTCGGCCGGGTTGGGGCGCGCGGTCGCGTCCATCTGCATACAGGACTCGATCAGCGGCCGCAGCTCCTCGGGCAGCCCGGTGATGTCGGGCCCCTCCCTGAGCAGCATGAACACCGTCTCGACCGGGTTGGCACCGTGGAAGGGGGCGTGTCCGGTGGCCGCGAAGACGAGCATCGACCCCAGCGAGAACACATCGCTCGCGCCGGTCACGCTCCGTGAGTCCTTGGCCTGCTCGGGCGACATGTAGGCGGGCGTGCCGACGGCGACGTTGGTCATGGTCAGCCGTGTGTTCGAGACACCGGAGGCGATACCGAAGTCGATCACCCGCGGCCCGTCCTCGACGACGAGGACGTTGGAGGGCTTCAGATCGCGGTGGACCAGCCCGGCACCGTGAATGGACTGGAGGGCCTCGGCGACGCCCGCCGCGAGCCAGCGCACCGCCTGGGCCGGGAGCGGCCCGCAGTCGGTCACTATCTCTTCCAGCGAGGGCGCGGGGACGTACGCGGTCGCGAGCCACGGCACGGCCGCGCGCGGGTCGGCGTCGACCACGGCCGCCGTGTAGAAGCCGGAGACGGCCCGTGCCGCCTCGACCTCGCGTGTGAAGCGGACCCGGAACAGCTGGTCCTCGGCGAGCTCCGTCCTGACCGTCTTGATCGCCACGCGCCGGCCCGATGCCGACCGCGCGAGATAGACCAGCCCCATGCCGCCGGCACCCAGCCGTCCCAGCACCTCGAACGGCCCGATACGCCGCGGATCGTGCTGCGTCAGCTGATCCACCACTTGCCCTGCCACCTCCCCGTACGGGCCGCGTCGCCCTCGAAAGAACACGACCCCGTGCAGCGTCTCACCACGGCACCGCCATGGCGGCACGCCCCCCGATTCTTCCTGCCCGGGACCCCTGGTGCGAACCCGGGGGCGGATCGGGGTGTCTCAGGACAAAAGCACGGGATACACCCCTTGGGGAAGCCACCGCCCGGATCGTGGGACGGGTTCTGATGGCTTCTGGGGGTTCTTGAGAGTTCAGAAACTACCGGGTTATGGCCGCGAGTGGCTGATATTGGCGGTAGGAAGGGCTGGTATCGGTGGGGCGCATCGGGTCACACACGGGTGGCGTACTGCGCCTCTCGGGCTTCTCTGCGGCTTCTCAGCGGCTCCTCAGCGGCTCCTCTGCGGCTCCTCTGCGGCTTCTCAGCGCTGGAGCAGCGCGAACGACGCCCCCTGGTCGTCCGTGACCACCGCAACACGTCCGTACGAGGCGTCGAACGGCGGTACCTGCACGCGCCCGCCCAGCCGCCGGACCGCTCCGAGCGCGTCCTCGGCGTCCGTCACCCGGAAGTGGATGAGGAAGTGGGGCGGCATCTGGGGCGGGAAGACCTCGGCGAGCTCGGCGCGGCCGAAGTCGGGGGAGGCACCGGGGCCGAAGAGTGCGTCGTGGAAGAGGGTGCCGTAGAAGTCGTTGGCGACCTTCGTGTCCCGGGCGTACAGCTCGGCCCAGGCGAAGGTGCCGGGTTCGTGGCGGCGGCCGAAGCCGTGGTGGGTGCCGGGCTGCCAGAGGCCGAAGACGGCGCCTTCCGGGTCGGTGGCGAGGGCGGTGGCGCCGAGGGCGCCGAGGTGGGTGGGGGAGGTGATGAGCCGGCCGCCGCCGGCTTCGACACGGGCGGCGAGGGCGGTGACGTCGGGGGTCGCGAAGTGCGGGGTCCACACGGTGGGCATGCGGCCGTCCGCCTTGGGCGCGAGGGCGGCGACCGGTTCGCCCTCCTGGTACGCCCACACGGAGGTGCCGTACCCCTCCTCGAACGTCCACCCGAAGAGTTCCCCGTAGAACCGCTTGCCCGCCTCGACGTCGGACAACTGCGCGTCCACCCAGCACGGGACACCCTCCGGGTAGGGTCCGGCCCGTGCCGTTTTCTCGGCCATACGGCCAAAGTAACGGGATTTCATGCGGGGCGCGCGGGCTGGGTGGCGTGTGGGTGCTGTGTGGGGG
>NZ_VJZC01000954.1 GCF_009377185.1 Streptomyces spongiae | reverse complement strand
GCGCCGACCGGCGCCACCCCCTCCTGTGCTTGCCGTCCGACCTACTCGTAGAGAGCCGGCCGTTCGATCAGCTCAACCTCGACGCGCTGCCCGTCCCGCTGGGCCGACACACCCGCCTCGCACACGGCCGCCGCCGCGTAGCCGTCCCACACGCTCGGTCCGGTGACCTCGCCGCGCCGGGTGGCGTCCACCCACGCCTGGACCTGACGGTCGTACGCGTCCGCGAAGCGTTCCAGATAGTCCGGCGTGACAGCGCCGCCCCACCGGCCGTCGGCGCTGAGCCACGGCCCGGACTCGTCACCGATGCGTACGGTGCCCCGCTCGCACACCGCTTCGGCCTGCACCTGGTAGCCGTAGCCGCAGTGACCGAAGATCTCGACGTCGACGAGCGCCCCCGACTCCGTTTCGAAGAGGACGAACTGGGGGTCGTCCATGCCTTCGGGCGCGTACGACGACGGGGCCGGCTTGAGCACGGTGACGGCTGTGATCTCCTGGTCGAGGAGCCAGCGGGTCACGTCCATCTCGTGCACCACCGAGTCGTTGATGAGCATCTCGTTGGTGAACCAGGGCGGCATGGCCGGGTTGCGGTGCCGGTGGTGCAGCATGAGTGTGTTGCCCAACTGCCCGCTGCGGAGCAGGCGTTCGAGCTTCATGTACTCGGCGTCGTACCGCCGCATGAAGCCCACCTGGATGCGGCGGTGGCCCAGCTTCTGCTCGGCGTCCATCACCCGCAGCGCCGAGGCCGCGTCGGGGGTGAGCGGCTTCTCGCACAGCACCGGGAGATCACGGCGCAGGGCTTCGAGCAGGGCCGCCTCGTGGGCGGGTCCCGGCGAGGCGATGAGGACGGCGTCCACGTCCTGTGCCGCCATGGCGGCCGTGGGGTCGGTGTACGCGGTGCAGCCGTCGATGCCCTCGGCGAGCGTCCTGGCGCGCTCCACCTCGATGTCGACGACGGCCGTCACGCGTGCGCCGCTGACGACCTGATGCAGTCTGCGCACATGGTCCGCGCCCATCTTCCCGGTGCCTACGACGGCAACGCCAAGTGCTCGCTGAGACGGCATGGCCCGATGTCTCCCTGCTGTGGACGTCAGCTGGCCTGTGGTGCCGTTCTACGCGGTGCCACTCAGCACCGAGCGCAGGTGTTCGACGCTGGCCCACACGTCCTCGACCGGACCCTTGTGCCGGGGCTCCTCGGTGAGGATGGTGTCCTGCTCCAGGACGTACCAGCCGTCGTACCCATGTGCGCTGAGGTGGGTCACGATGGCCTCGACGTCGACGTCACCCGCGCCGAGCGGGCGGTACATGCCGTCGCGCACGGCGTCGGTGTAGGTCACGCGGCCGGACTGGACCTTGGCGGCGAGGGAGGCGTCCACGTCCTTCATATGGGTGTGGGCGATCCGTTCGGGTGCCTGACGGGTGAGCTCGGCCGGGTCGGTGCCGCCGATGAGCAGGTGCCCGGTGTCGAGGCAGAGCGAGATCGACGAGTGCTCCAGGACGCGCCGCACCTCGTCGCCGTTCTCGATCATCGTGCCGACGTGCGGGTGCAGGACGGCTCGTACACCGCGTTCGGCGGCCACGGCGGTCAGGCGGTCGAGGTTGGACAGCAGCAGCTTCCAGCCGTCAGCGTCGAGCTCGGGGCGGGAGTCGTAGCCGTCCTGGCCGGTGACGGCCGACAGCACGAGGACGTCCGCGTTCGAGGCCGCGTAGCTCTCCAGGAGCTGTTCCACCTCGGGCACCGGGTCCTGCCCGGGGACGTGCAGCAGGAGCGGGGTGAAGCCGCCGATGGCCTGGAGGTCGTGGTGGGCGAGGACCTGGGCCATGGCGTCCGGTGCGCCGGGCAGGAAGCCCTCGGGGCCGAACTCGGTGGCGGCCAGGCCGACCTCGCGCATCTCCTTCAGGACACGGTCGGGCGTCAACTGGTAGCCCCAGCCGGGGACTTCGCACACCCCCCAGGAGATGGGGGCACCGGCGATCCGGTTCAACTGCTGGGTGTTCATGCCGTGGCCTTTCGGTGGTTCCAGTCGGGGTTGGCGACCGCTGCGCGCCCGGTTCCGAGTCGAAAGACTAGGTGCGTGCACGGCGATGCTGAAGACGTGGAATCCATCAATTACCCGTCATCGGCCTCGTCTTTTTCTCGTCATCCGTGCGCCGGGATGCTCTTGGGCGGAGTTCGCCCGGCGTCGTAGTGTCGGGGCACACCCCCACCTCCCTCCCC
>NZ_VJZC01000953.1 GCF_009377185.1 Streptomyces spongiae | reverse complement strand
GTGTGGGGGCGGGTGCGGAGCACGGCAAGTCCCTTCCGGCAGCGACTCGTTCGGAATGTCGAACGTCGTGCGTAACTTCGGCCAGAAGGTAGAGGTGGGCCGGGAGTGGCGTCAATGGATCGGACGCGGTCGGAATCCCGAACGCTCCCAGTCGGGGCCGAGGATGGTCTCAGGCCCGCAGGAACGCCAGCACCGCCAGGACCCGGCGGTGGGTCTCGTCGGCCGGGGGCAGGTCCAGCTTGGCGAGGATGCTGCCGATGTGCTTGCCGACGGCGGCCTCGGTGACGACCAACTCGCGCGCGATGGCGCCGTTCGACCTGCCCTGCGCGACCAGCGCCAGGACCTCCCGCTCGCGCGGGGTGAGCCGCTCCAGCGGATCACGGCGCCTGCGCAGCAACTGCCGTACGACCTCGGGGTCGACTACCGTCCCGCCGGACGCGACCTCGCCCAGCGCGTCCACGAACTCCTCGACCTGCCCGACCCGGTCCTTGAGCAGATAGCCGACGCCCGATCCGTCGCCGGAGTCCAGCAACTCGGCGGCGTACGCCCGCTGCACGTACTGGCTGAGGACCAGCACCGGCAGCGTGGGCCGCGCCTCCCGCAGGTGCACCGCCGCCCGCAGCCCCTCGTCCTGGAAGCCCGGGGGCATCCGCACGTCCGTCACCACGACGTCCGGCTCGTGCTCGGTGACCGCGGCGATCAGCGCCTCGGCGTCCCCGACGGCCGCCACGACCTCGTGACCGAAGCGGGCGAGCAGGCCGGTGAGCCCGTCCCGCAACAGCACGCTGTCCTCAGCCAGCACTACGCGGAGCGATCGACCCGCTCGGACCGTTCCGTCAACTCCAACCGTTCCGTCAACTCGGCCATCCGGCAAGGGAACTCCACACTCAGTAAGGTCGGTCCACCAGGCGGACTGGACAGGGAAAGTCTGCCATCGAGCACTGACACCCGGTCGGCGAGTCCGGTCAGCCCGCTGCCACCGTCCGCGTTCGCACCACCGCGTCCGTCGTCGCTCACCCGGAGGTACAGCCGCCCGTCCTCGTACCCGCCGCTCACCTCCGCCCGGTTCGCCCCGCTGTGCCGGGCCACGTTGGCGAGGGCCTCGCAGACCACGAAGTACGCGGCCGTCTCCACGGCCCGGGGCGGACGTGCGGGCAGTTCCAGGTCCACGTCCACGGGCACGGGGCTGCGGTCCGCGGCGTCTGCGACGGCGGCCTCGAGCCCGAAGTCGGCGAGGACCTTGGGGTGGATGCCGTGGATGAGCTCACGCAGGTCGGCCAGGGCGTTGCCGGCCTCCTCGTGGGCCCGGGCGAGCTGGTCGGCCAGCGGCCCGGGCGGCGCGTCCAGCCGGGCCAGCCCGAGCGTCATCGTCAGGGCGACCAGGCGCTGTTGAGCGCCGTCGTGCAGATCGCGCTCGATACGGCGCCGCTCCGCCTCGAACGCGTCCACCAACCGCACGCGCGAGCGGGCCAGTTCGACGACCCTCTCCCCCAGGTTCACGTCACGCGGGGCGATCAGCATCCGGGTCAGCCCGGCCCTGGCTCCGGCGGCGACCCCGAGGACGTATGCCGCGCCGGCCAGCAGTACGACACCCAGCAGGGCGACCCCGAAGGCGGCCGGCCACGCGGTGACCGTCCACTGCTTGAGCACCTTCACCTCCTGGCCGTCGCCCACCGTGGCCATCAGCAGCGGGGCGGCGACCATCGAGCCGGGGAGGAGCAGGGCCGCCGTGACCACCAGCGCCTCGACCGGCCAGAGCAGACACGCGAAGAGCACCGCGTGGCCGAGCTCCCGCCACGTCAACTGCTCGCGCAGCCGGGTGGTGAACCAGACCCAGGGCCCGGGCCCGTCGGGAGCGCCGTGCACGCCGGCCGCCGGGTCCTGGTCCACCAGCCGCAGCCGCCACCGCTCCAGCGAAGCCACCGGCACCCCGACGAGCAGCGCGGCGGCGAGCAGCGGCACCCCGACCAGGGCGACGGCCAGCACCCCGCCGGCCGCCACGAGCACCACGATCCCCACCAGGACCACGGCCCCGGCCACGGCACCGGACACCAGATACCCGACAGCCCGCCAGGGCCACGACGACACGAGGTAGCGCGGCCCGGCGGCCATGGCCTGCCACAGATTCCGAGGGCGCGTACGGACCACACTGTTCACACGGTCACCGTAGAAGGACGAACGGCACGCGGCCATGGGTCCAGTGGGTGGGGCGGGGGT
>NZ_VJZC01000952.1 GCF_009377185.1 Streptomyces spongiae | reverse complement strand
CCTCCAACCCCGCCTCCGGAGGCGGGGTTGGAGGGGCGGGGTGCGGACGACTGGCCTCCGCCCCCGCCGTTGTTGTCCGCCCGGGTGCTGTGGGTCTTGATGCCCTGGGCCACGAGGGTGGCCGGGGAGCTGATGACGGCGGCGGCCTTGCCTTCGGCGCCCTGCATGATGCGGTTGTTGCGGGAGTGCGCGATCTCGTCGCCGAAGCCCGGGACGAAGCGGTAGATCATCGCGGACGCGAAGATGGCCAGCAGGATGATGGACAGGCCGGAGACGACCGCGGAGAACGCGTCGGGGCCGTCCTCGCCGGCCAGTGCGCCGGCGAGTCCGAGGACGATGACGATCACTGGTTTGACCAGGATCACCGCGATCATGATGCCCGCCCAGCGGCGGACGTGGCCCCAGAGGTTCTTGTCGACGAGTCCCGCGTACACGACGGTGCCGAGCAGCGCGCCGACGTACAGCAGTGCGGCCCTTATGACCAGCTCCAGCCAGAGGACGCCGGCGGCGAGGATCGAGACCAGCGACACGACGATGAGCATGATGGGCCCGCCGCCGATGTTCTCGCCCTTCTCCAGGGCGCTGGAGAAGTTGCCGAAGAAGGTGTCGGTCTGGTCGCCGGTGGCCTTGGCCAGGACCTCGCTGACGCCGTCGGTCGCCGAGACGACGGTGTAGAGGATCAGCGGGGTGAAGGCCGAGGCGAGGACGGTGAGCCAGAGGAAGCCGATCGCTTCCGAGATGGCCGTGGTGAGCGGGACCCCTCGTACGGCTCGCTTGGCGACCGCGAGTACCCAGAGGAGGAGGGTGAGGATCGTCGAGGCCGCGAAGACCACGGCGTACTGCTGGAGGAACGTCGGGTTCGTGAAGTCGACGTTCGCGGTCTCCTTGATGGCCTCGGAGAGCTTGTCGATGGTCCAGGAGGCGGCGTCGGCGCAGCCCTTGGCGAGGGAGGAGAGGGGGTCGAGGGGGTTGGTGACGTCGGGGGTGCTGCCGCCGCGGCTGCCGCCGGCGTTGTCGCCTTCGCAGATCTCCCTGGATTCGCCGGAGAGCAGGGAGCAGTCGGCGTTGCCGGACGACGGCGAGGGCGACGGCGTGGGTGCCGCGACCGCCCGTGTGGCGAGCATGAACGCGGCGGTCTGTACGGCTGTGAGGGCTGCGCCGACCCTGAGTACGCGGCGTGCGCTACCGGGCATACGTGAACCCTCCGTACTCCTCGACTGCCTTGGAGATCTCGTCGGACGTCGACACCCTGTTGTCGCCGTTGACCGGCGCGGGGCCTTCCTTCTGGGAGAAGCTGTCGACCTTCCAGTCGCCGTCGGTCCAGCGCAACTTGAGGGTCATGGTGAACCAGTCGCTGGTGACCGGGTTGTCCGAGCTCTCGCCCGTCATCCCGTACACGCCCGTGCACCAGACCTCGACGGTGGCGGTTCTGTCCGAGTAGTCGGTGGTCCTGGCGCCGACCGGCATCGTGCGTGAGACGTACAAGTCGCCCTTGGGCGCGTCGCCGTTCTCGTCCAGGCCGACCTTGTCGAGGAACGCCTTGTCGTACACCTGGTCGAGGTTTCTCTGCAGTGCGGAGACCTTGTCGGCGGCGAACACCTGACGGACGATCTCGGTCCGCCGCGTGGGCTTGAGGATGTCGGCCGAGACCAGCGCCGCCGTGTAGTTCGCGGCCGCCGACTCGACGCCCTGCTCACTGTGCGCGAACCCGGAGGGAATCCCCGCCGACTTCGTCCCCACCGGCTCCTTCCCCGAAGGGGCCGTCGCCGAGGATTCCGTCTTGTCGCCGGATGTGTCGCTGTTCTCGGAGTCGTCGCCGCTGCGGTTGGCGAAGGCGATGGCGGCGATGAGCAGGACGACCACGCCCACCACGGTCACGAGGCTGCGGGAGGACGACTGGCGGCCGCGTCGGGCGCCGCCGTACACGCC
Source organism: Streptomyces spongiae (assembly GCF_009377185.1). Lineage (GTDB taxonomy): Bacteria > Actinomycetota > Actinomycetes > Streptomycetales > Streptomycetaceae > Streptomyces > Streptomyces spongiae. Next base: position 290 of record NZ_VJZC01000952.1, on the reverse strand, counting down.
GCCGCCCTGTTGCTCGGGCAGCCGGGTGCGGGTCTGGCCCGTGCCGCCGTACGTCCCGTCGTCGCCGCCCCGCGAGCCGGCTTCGCCGTACCCGTGGTCGTCACCGAGACTCATGCCGCGTATGCCCCCTCGACCTTGTACGGAAGGACCTCGTACCGAAACGCATAGCAGTACGACGGTAGCCGTGCTGGTTCCCGCGCGGGCGCGGTGTGGAGACTCGACATCAGGGACATCAGGGGAACGCAACCTCAGCCGGTGGGCGCGACGGACGGGTGGGGGTAGTGGGGCAC
>NZ_VJZC01000951.1 GCF_009377185.1 Streptomyces spongiae | reverse complement strand
CTCCCGCCCCGAACCCCCGGCGGGCGCGTGATGATGATGACCTCCGGGCAGGACATCGCGAGCGGTATGCCCGGCGAGATCGCGTACGCCCTCCAGAAGGGCGCCCTCGCGTCGATCACCCGCTCCCTGGCGACCACTCTCGCGGACCTCGCCGTCACCGTGAACACCGTCAACCCCGGCCCCGTGGACACGGACTACATGACCGGTGACGACTACGCGGCCGTCGCCGCGATGTTCCCGGCCGGGCGCTGGGGCATGCCCGACGACCCCGCCCGCCTCATCTCCTGGCTCGCCACGGACGAGGCCGGGTGGGTCACCGGGCAGGTCGTCGACTCGGAGGGCGGGTTCCGTCGGTGAGAGGTGTCAGAGCCGCGACAGCTCGTCCACCAGGTCGTCCAGGCCCAGGGCACCCTGGGACAGTGCCGCCATGTGCCAGGCCTTGAGGTCGAAGGCGTCGCCGTGGCGCCGGCTCGCGTTCTCACGGCCCAGCAGCCAGGCGCGCTCGCCGAGTTTGTAGCCGATGGCCTGGCCCGGGATGGTCAGGTACCGGGTCAGCTCGCTCGCCACGAAGTCCGCCGGCCGGCTGCAGTGCGCGCCGTAGAACTCCTCGGCCAGTTCGGGCGTCCAGCGCTCGCCGGGGTGGAAGGGGGAGTCGCCCGGGATCTCCAGCTCCGCGTGCATGCCGATGTCGACGATGACACGGAGCGCGCGCATCATCTGCGCGTCGAGGTAGCCCAGCCGCTCCTCCGCGTCCGCCAGGAAGCCCAGCTCGTCCATGAGCCGCTCCGCGTACAGCGCCCAGCCCTCCACGTTCGCGCTGACGCCGCCGACGGTGGCCTGGTAGCGGGACAGATCGTCCTTGACGTGCACCCACTGCGCCAGCTGGAGGTGATGGCCGGGGACACCCTCGTGGTACCAGGTCGACACCAGGTCGTACACCGGGAAACGGGTCAGTCCCATGGTGGGCAGCCAGGTGCGGCCGGGCCGCGAGAAGTCCTCCGACGGGGCCGTGTAGTACGGGGCCGCGGCGCCGCCGGGCGGGGCGATACGGGACTCCACCCGCCGTACCCGCTCGGCGAGTTCGAAGTGTGTGCCGTCCAGCGCCTCGATCGCCCGGTCCATCAGGCCCTGCAGCCAGTCCCGGACCTCCTCGACGCCCTCGATGTGCCGGCCGTGCTCGTCGAGGTGCGCCAGCGCCACCCACGGCGTCCCGGCACCCGGGAGGATCTTCTCCGCCTCCTGCTTCATCTCGGCGAGCAGGCGGTGGAACTCCGACCAGCCGTACGCGTACGCCTCGTCCAGGTCCAGATCCGTGCCGTTGAAGTAGCGCGACCAGCGTGCGTACCGCTCGCGGCCCACCACGTTCGGCGCGCCCTCGACGGTGGGCGCGTACACGTCGCGCATCCAGTCCCGCAGCTCGACGACGGCCGCGGTCGCCGTGCGGGCCGCCTCGTCGAGCTCGGCGCGCAGGGACTCGGGGCCCGCCGACGCGAAGTCCTCGAACCAGCCGCGGCCCGAACCGTCCGTGTCCGCCCACTCGGTGAGCTGGTCGACGAACGTCGCGGTGGGGCGGGGGGCCGCGTACAGCTTGCGCTCCAGGCCGAGGGACAGGGACTCGCGGTAGCCCGCCAGCGCGGCCGGCACCGCGCGCAGCCGCTCGGCGATCGCCGCCCAGTCCTCGTCCGTGTCGGCGGGTGTCACGGTGAAGATGTCGCGCACGTGGTGCACCGGCGTCGACATGTTGCCGACCGCTCGCAGGCCCTCGTCGGCCTCGTGCACGGCCAGTTGCGCGGTGAGCCGCTCGCGCAGCAGGCGCGCGCAGCGGCGCTCGATGTCACTGTCCGCGCCCGGCTGCCGCTCCGCCTCGTCGAGCCGGGCGAGTGTCGCCCGCATCAGCTCCGCCTCGGCCTCCTGTCCGGCGGGCGACGTGTCGGGCAGTCGGCTCGAACTCTCCTTCACGCCGAGGTACGTACCGGTCACCGGGTCGAGGGCGATGAGCTCGTCGACATACGCGTCGGCGACCTCGCGGGGCAGCGGGCTCTTGGTGTCAGACATAGGGGCAATCTTGGTACGGCGAGCGGGGCGCAGTCAGCCCGTTAAAGCAGGCCACGTGCCTCGCGGCGGCTGGATTCCACCCAGCCGGGTCTCGTCTCATTTTTCTCGCCCCCGCCGCCCCTGCCCATTCCCGTCCCCTGGGGGCTGCGCCCCCAGGGGACGGGAATGG
>NZ_VJZC01000095.1 GCF_009377185.1 Streptomyces spongiae | reverse complement strand
CGGCACCCGTTCGGGTGCCGTCCCCGGGCCGCCGGGTCGGAGACGAGCGCGTTCCCCCTCAGGGCTTGCGGGCGACGCCTCCGAGGGCGATCACCTCACCCTTGGAAGGGGCCAGTGAGGGGTCGGGGCGCCAGTCCGTGATGGGGACGACGCCGGGGTCGAGCAGGTCCAGGCCGTCGAAGAAGCCGGCGAGCTGCTCCGGGCTGCGGAGGCGGTAGGGGGCCGCGCCGGTCTCGTTGTAGAGCCGGGTCGCTTCGGCGTTCGCCTCGTTGGTGTCCACGCTGTCGTTGAACGCGAGGTAGCTGCCCCTGGACAGCGCCCCCATCAGCGTGCCGATGACGGCGCGTGCCTGGTCGTAGTCGGCGATATGTCCGCTGACCTGCATCAGGGTGAGCGCGACCGGCTGGGAGAGATCCAGCGTCCTGGCCGCTTCCCGCAGCACGGCGTCGGGGTCGTGCAGGTCGGTGTCGATGTAGCCGGTCACGCCCTGGGGCGTGCTGGTCAGCAGGGCGTGCGCGTGGCTGAGCACCAGAGGGTCGTTGTCGACGTAGACGACGCGGGCCTCGGGGGCCACCCGCTGGGCGATCTCGTGCGTGTTGTCCGCCGTCGGAAGTCCGGTGCCGATGTCGAGGAACTGGCGGACGCCGGCCTCGCCGGCCAGGTGGCGCACGGCGCGGCCGAGGAACGCCCGCGAGTCGCGGGCCAGGTCGGTGATGCCGGGGAAGATCTTGCGGAAGGCGTCGCCCGCCTCGTGATCGACGGGGTAGTTGTCCTTGCCGCCCAGCCAGTAGTTCCAGATCCGGGCCGAATGCGGCACCGTCGAGTCGATCTTCGCTAACGCCGCTGTGTCAGGGGCGGACCGATCCTGCGACACCCGACAACCTCCTTGAGGCGAACCGTTGTTGAGGATGGAAGTACCCGTGGCATACTCCCAACCACCTTCGGTGACCGTCCAGTTGAAGGCAGAAAGTTCAGGGCGTCAGCGAGAGGCGCAGTCCGACCGTGCCTTCCTTGCCGCGGCGTACACGGCTTCCCAGGAGGCTGAGGCGGCCGACGAGTCCGTACTTGCGGGCGATGAGCCGGCGGTACTGCTCGGTCGTGGCGGGGTCGACGATCTCGGCCCGACCGGGGACCTGCTCGCCGGTCGGGTTGCCGCGCAGATCGCAGGGGCCCACGAGGACGTCGGCGCGGTTGCGGATCCGTTTGACCTTCCAGGAGTCGCTGACCGTCCAGACGCCGAGCGCCTCTCCGTCCCGTACCACCCACACCGGGGTCGCCACGGGCGTTCCGTTTCGGCGGTAGCTGGTGATCAGCACGTACTTGCCCGCACCGAGTGTGTCCAGCGTGGTCTCGTCCATGACTGGAGTGTAGGCGGGCCGGGTGAGTCTCCGGCCCGCACGGTTCCGCTTGTGGTCAGGACAGCTGGCCGTCGTAGTCGGGCAGCTTGAAGGTGCGTTCCGCGTGGCCGCCGACGAGGTCGGTGTCGTTGTTGCCGATGTTGGCGATGATCGTGTAGCCCTTGGCCTCGATCTCCGCGCGCTTGCTGGTCTTGTAGGCGCTGACCTCGTCGAACAGGTCGGGGAGGTCGCGCACGTAGAGACCGGAGACGGGGTAGCCGACGGTCTTGAGGTTCCAGTCGGTCAGGCTCTCGATGATGCCCGGCCGGGCGGTGACGAAGAAGATGTCGACGCCACGGGAGCGGGCGTAGGTGGCCAGGTCGAGCGAGGGCTTCAGCGCCGGGGTGGGCAGCTGGTACCAGGGGTGGAAGTCGGTCTCCAGCGTGGTGTTGTCGATGTCGAAGACGACGGCGAGCTTCCGTCCCGCGGTGCCCTGGGTGCGCTGCTGGATGTAGGGCTTCGCCTGGTCGATGACGGCCTTGACGTCGCGCTGCCAGGTGGCGTAGTCGACGTCGGCGGCGGCCTGGGCCGCGGTCACGCTCGCCGTGGCTTCGGAGGGGGCCGCGACGGCGGACCCGGCAGTGCCGATGGTTCCCCCGGCCCCGAGTACCACGACCACCGAGACCGCGCCGATCCGGCGCACCACACCGCGTGTTCTCATGCCCGTCCCCTTCTCCAGTCGGAAGCGGCGACGGGTACCACCGTCGCCGCGCTCGTCATGGTCATGCCCATCAGTGGCGCGGAGTCAACGTAGAAGTTACCGATTGGTAGACGGCGTCTTGTGGATCAAGCGGGAACGCCGTGGCCCGTCCGGGCCGGGACGAAAACGCCTCGCCAGGCGTTCCGGTGGTGGGGGAGGATGTTCTCGGGCAGACAGGCAGGGGGCAGAGCTGTGGCTCATGTGCGCGCGAGCCTGGTACGGGCCGTTCCCGGTGGGCGGCTCATCGAGATCGCCTGCGACGAATCAGGATCGGACGGCGAGAACCTCACCGGCGGGAACACGGATGTGTTCGCGCACGCGAGCGTGCATCTGCCTGTCGAATTCGCCGCACATTCCCTCCAGGAGATACGGGACCGGATTCGCTCCCCGGCCGAGGAGTACAAGGCGAACCACCTGCTGCGGGAGAAACACCGCACGGTTCTGGAGTGGTTTCTCAAGCCCGACGGCCCGCTGTACGGGCACGCTCAGGTGCACCTGACGGAGAAGCCGTTCTTCGTGGTGGACCGCATGGTCGACCTGCTCGTCGGCGATGCGGGAACGACAGCCGTCACGCTCTACCGGGAGGGCCGCGACGCGTTCGATGCCGAACAGTGGCGGGATTTCCTGGAATCCTCCAACAATCTTCTGCGGGTACGGAACGACGGCGAGTCCGACGCCCCGGTCAACACCTTCTTCCGCACGGTCGGCGCGTTGTCCCGGACGTATTCCGGCGACGACGACGGAAACGGGCTGGGGGACATTCTGGCCGCGCTCCTGGCAGCACGTTCTCGTGCCGACGCCTATCGGGCGCGGATCGTGGAAACGCCCGGCGTCTACCCCGTACTCAATCCGCTGCTGCCGGCCATCGTGCGGACGGCGGCCCACTGGAGCGGTACCGGCCGCCCCGTCTCACTCGTGCACGACCGGCAGAACATGCTCACCGAGGAGCGCATCGCCTGGCTGAAGGAGACGGCCCGGCTCGCCGGTCTGCGGCTCGTCGTCGCGCGTTCGGATCCACGGGTGCAGCTCGCCGACTTCCTCGCCGGCATCGCGCGCAAGATCGCCTCGGACGAGCGGGGCGGCCGCGGCGACGCCCGGCTCACCACGCTCCTGCGCCCGTACGTCGACCACACCTCCGTGTGGGGCGACGACCGCAGCTGGGCGGTGCTCGGTCCGGCCACCGACGGCGACCGGACCATGGCTCCTCACCTGTGAAGATCCACGTTGTGCCACCGGACGGCAACGCTCCGCTCTACATTGCGCGGTGACATTGGCATCGCACAGCACCCCCAGGAGCCGCGCCCGTGACGCAGACCCCGGACCTCTCGCACCGCCCCTCCGAGTCGACGACGGCGATCGAGTGGGTGAAGCTCCAACTGGACGTCGACGCCTTCGACCTGGCGCGGTTCCAGCCCTACGTCGACACGTGCCGCACCTCCGGCATCCGGCTGACCACGCTCTCCGAGCTCGGTGACACGCCCGAGCACCGGCGCGCCCTGTACGAGCTCAACAAGGAGTGCTCGGCGGACATCCCACAGCGCGGCGAGTTCTTCCCGTACGACGAGTACCACCGGCGGCGCTTCGACGCCCCCGGCTTCGATCCGCGAGGTGTCGTGCTGGCCCTCGACGGCGGCGCCTGGATCGGAATGGCCGCCACGTCGGACCAGCGGGCCTCGGGGTTCGTCTTCAACGAGATGACGGGGGTACGGGCCCCCTACCGCGGGCGGGGCATATCGGTGGCGATGAAGACGTACGGCATCGGGTTCCCCGGGCTCTGCGGGGTGAGCACGGTCCGTACGCTGCACCACCCGCTGAACCTGTCCGCGATCGCGATGAACCGGACGATGGGATACGTCGACGCCTCGTGGTGAACGCCCGGGCCCGCCCGCACGTATGAGGGTAGGGCGCTCAACGACGGGAGCCCTGGCGGTGGTTGACGCCGTTCAGCGCGGGGTTCGGGAGCCATGGAATGAGGCACGCACGACGACGGGTCGTCCGGCGAGTGACGCGGCTGGCGGCCGTCGGCGGACTGCTCTGCGGAGGACTCATGGTCACGCAGGCGGCCATGGCGAGCGAGACATCCTCCACGACCGCTCCCCCGACGAGCACGGCCAGAACCGTGGCCGACACCGGCTCGGGGCTCGTGACCGAGCTCGGTGACTCCCGTACGGCGGGCTCGTGGATCAGTTCCGACGGAGAGCCGGTCGTCGCGGTCACCGACGAGGAGGCGGCGGCCGAGGTGAAGGCCGCGGGCGCGCGCCCCAAGATGGTGAGCCACAGCATGGACGACCTCAACTCCGCGACGAAGAAGCTGAAGTCGGCGCCCCGGGTGGCGGGCACCTCCTGGGCCATCGACCGCTCGTCCAACGAGGTCGTGGTGCGCGGCGACAGCACCGTCTCCAAGGACGACTGGTCCCGGATGACCCGCATGGCCGAGGAGATCGGCGGCGCGGTGCGGATGGAGCGCATCGAGGGCAGGTTCACCACCCGGCTCAACGGCGCCCAGCCGATCTTCGCGACCGGCGGACGCTGCTCGGTGGGCTTCAACGTGACCAACGGCCAGGGCAAGTTCATGCTCACGGCCGGGCACTGCGGACCGGCGGGCTCCGTGTGGTTCAGCGACACCCAGGGCAACCAGCAGATCGGCCGGACCATCACGTCGAACTTCCCGGGCGCCGACTTCTCCCTGGTGCAGTACGACCGGGACGACGACAGCGAGTCCTCCAACGTGGTGGCCATCGGTGAGGGGCGCGGTGTGCGCATCACGTCGGTGGCCGATGCCACGGTCGGCCAGAAGGTGTTCCGCAGCGGCAGCACCACCGGGCTGGCCGACGGGGAGGTGACCGCGCTCAACGCGACGGTGAACTACCCGGAGGGCACCGTCTCGGGACTGATCGAGACCACGGTGTGCGCCGAGCCGGGCGACAGCGGCGGCCCGCTCTTCTCGGAGAGTGTCGCGCTGGGAGTGACGTCCGGTGGGAACGGGGACTGCGACTCCGGCGGTACGACGTTCTTCCAGCCGCTCTCCAAGGCGCTCACGGCGCTGAACGTGAAGCTGGCCGGGGTGTCCGACCCCCCTGCGGGTCAGACCTCGCCGTCGGACTCCGCGTCGCAGGGGGCGGTGCCGCCGGAAGGGGCGCAGCCGGGTGCGGTGGAGCCGGTGGATCCGTCGGAGGCGGTGAACACGCTGCTGGAGCGGCTTTCGGATCCGCGGAACGTGGGGCCGGGGTTGCTGGTGATCGCGGGGAGCCTTGTGGCGTTGGTCGCGACGAGGTACTTCCGTACGGAACAGGAACGGAACGCCTACCGGCGGCAGTACGCGCGGAGTTGGGGGTGACTGGCTGTCGGCCTGTTGGCTGACTGCCGGCCGGCTGAGTACGGGCCTCGTCTGCCGGGCGGGGTCCGTTGCCGTGTGTGGGTTGTGTGGGGCTGGTCGCGCAGTTCCCCGCGCCCCTTAAGGGCGCCCCTGCGGGGCGCTTCAGCTTGCCGCCGCCCACTCCGTCACCAGGCGCTGGTACTCGCGCCGTTGCTCGACGTTCAGCGTGCCGCCGGTTCGGGACCAGAGTGCCCGGATCTCCTCGTTGACCTCGGCGGCTGTTCTCTTCGGCCTTTCCAGGACGATTTCAGGACTGGTGGACATGTTGTGAGCCTACGGTGTCGGGCGTGAGGTCCAGGTGAGTAAAGGCGACGCTTCGGGCATTACGGAACGTGAAGCTGATCACTCTGCGTTCGCACCACCGGGCTGGGCCGTGCCGAGCACCAGCACCTGGATCGCCAGTACCGCGGCTCCGCGCGCCCAGTCGTGGAAGTCCGACACCTTGGTCTCCAGCGGGACCGGGGCGGCGAGCGGGTGGCGGTGGGCGCGGACCGTTTCCCACACCGCTTCTCCGGCCACGTCGATCAGGCCGACGCCCTCGCCGGCGAGCACGATCTTCTGCGGCATGACGAAGTTGGAGATCTGGGCGAGCAGTGTGCCCAGGGCGCGTGCCGCCTCTTCGATGACGCGCGCCGACATCGGCTCGCCCGCGGCGGCGGCTTCGAGGATCTCCTCGTAGGTCAGGTCGCGACCGGTGGCGGCCCGGATCTGGTAGCGGATGCTGGAGATCGTCAGCAGGGAGACCGCGCTGCCGCGGGCGCCCTCGGGGGTGAGCGGGCCGCTGGGGTTCACGATCCAGTGGCGGCCGAATCCGCGGTCCTCCTCGGCGCAGGGCACCCGCCGACCGCCCAGGACGAGTCCGTAGCCGATGCCCGCGCCGATGGTGAGGACGACGAAGCGCTCCAGGCCGCGCCCGCCACCGAACCAGGTCTCGGACTCGACTAGCGCGGCGACGTCGTTCTCGACGACGACCGGCACTCCGGTGCGCGCCTCGACGAGTTCGGCAAGACGCACGTCGCGCCACGAAAGAAAGGGTGACTCCCCGACCACGGAGCGGTCCTGGACGAGGCCGCCCACGCCGATACCGATACCGGCGAGCCCGGGGTGGGCGCGGGACAGGTCGGCGATCATCTCGCCCAGCTGGTCGGCGACGAGGTCCGGGTCGTGCGTGGTGAGCGGGCGGTCGTAACGGGCGACGATCTCACTCCTGAGCGTGGTGACGACGCCGTAGACCATGTCCTCGGTGATCTTGAAGCCCACGAAGGACCGGGACTCGGCGACGATGTCGAGCGGCTGCGAGGGGCGACCCTGCCGCACCTCGGCGAGCGGGGCACCCTCGGGAACCTCGATGAGGAGGCCCGATTCGAGCAGTGGCTTGGTCAGCCGGGTGAGGCTTCCGGCCGAGAGGCTGAGCCTCCTGGCGATCTCGGCGCGGGACAGCGGGCCGTGCACGAGCACCTCGAGCGCCACCGCTCGTTCCCCGGCGCTGAGCGGCAGCCAGCTGGCGGTACCTGTGGTCATAGAGGTCAGACTCCCACATGGTCGTTTGTTTCACGGTGGAAGTAACACCCTCACTCTATGACGGGATCTCCGCCCGAGAAAAGATCTGGGCACAAGGCTTGACGCGACAATACTTTCGCGCCAAAAGTAAGTGCACCCGAGGACGAGCCGCCGATGAGGGAGCCCTCCGATGACCGTCGCCTCCAGCAGCCCACCATCACGCCTACCGCTCAGCGGTGCCGGGGCCGTGGCACCCGCCAGGAAGGCGAAAACCCGCCGCCCCGGCGGTGACGGCGCCCTAGCGGCCGTCTTCATCGCTCCGGCGATGCTGGGCTTCCTGGTGTTCCTGCTCTGGCCGACGCTCCGCGGCATCTACCTGAGTTTCACGCGCTACAACCTGCTGACCCCGGCGGAGTGGGTGGGCCTCGACAACTACGTCCGCATGGTCAACGACCCCATCTTCTGGGACTCGTTGAAGGTCACCGTCGAGTACGTCGTCATCAACATCGGCATCCAGACGGTCGCGGCCCTCGCCATCGCGGTCCTGCTCCAGCGGCTGACCCAGTCGGCCGTGCTGCGGGGCATCGTGCTCACGCCGTACCTGATGTCGAACGTCGTCGCCGGCATCGTCTGGCTGTGGATCCTGGACACCCAGCTCGGCATCGGCAACGAGATCATCTCGGCAATCGGTTTCGACCGCATCCCGTTCCTGGGCGACGAGACGTGGGCGATCCCGACGATCGCGCTGATCAACGTGTGGCGGCACGTCGGCTACACGGCCCTGCTGCTGTTCGCCGGTCTCCAGGCCATCCCGAACGACATGTACGAGGCCGCCAAGGTGGACGGCGCGAGCGAGTGGCGGATGTTCTGGCGGATCACCATGCCGCTGCTGCGTCCGGTACTCGCGGTCGTGCTGATCATGACCGTGATCGGGTCGTTCCAGGTGTTCGACACCGTCGCGGTGACCACGGCGGGCGGTCCCGCGAACGCGACCAACGTCCTCCAGTACTACATCTACGGATCCGCCTTCGGCCGCTTCCAGTTCGGCTACGCCTCGGCGATGTCCGTCGCCCTGCTGGTCGTGCTCAGCGCGATCACCGTCCTGCAGTACCGGCTCACCCGGGCCGGCCAGAGCGACCTCGGCTGACGGAAAGGAGACACCGACATGGCTGCCGTGACCACCGCGACAACTCCGACGCCGACCGTACGACCCGCCAGGCGCAGGTTCTCCCTCGGGCGAGCCGCCGCCTGGACCGTGATGACGCTCATCGTCCTCATCACCCTGCTGCCGTTCTACTGGATCCTGCGTACCGCGCTCTCCACCAACGCGGGCCTGAACGCCGACCCCACCAACCCCCTCCCCGTCGACCTCAGCGGCAGCGGTTTCCAACGCGCCCTCGGACTGCAGTCGGCGAAGGAGGCCATCGCACAGGGCGGCACGGGCGGCGGGCTCGACTTCTGGCGCTACCTGCTCAACTCGGTGGTCGTCTCGACCCTGATCACCGGCTGCCAGATCTTCTTCTCCGCGATGGCCGCCTATGCCTTCGCGCGCCTGCGCTGGCGAGGCCGGGACAAGGTGTTCGGCCTGTTCCTGGCCGGGCTGATGGTGCCGACCATCTTCACGCTGCTGCCGAACTTCGTGCTCATCAAGCAACTCCACCTGGTGGACACTCTGTTGGGCATCGCTCTGCCCACCCTCTTCATGACGCCGTTCGCGGTGTTCTTCCTGCGGCAGTTCTTCATGAACATCCCCACGGAGGTCGAGGAGGCGGCGCTGCTCGACGGCGCCGGGAAGGTCAAGATCTTCTTCCGGGTGATCCTGCCGATGGCGTCCACGCCGATCATCACGCTGTCCGTGCTGACGTACATCACCTCGTGGAACGACTACTTCTGGCCGCTGATGGTCTCGTACAGCGACAGCTCGCGCGTGCTGACCGTGGCGCTGGCGATCTTCCGGGCCCAGACCCCGGCGACCGGCGTGGACTGGTCGGGGCTCACGGCGGCGACGCTCATAGCCGCGCTGCCGATGCTGGTGCTCTTCGCCTGCTTCGCCCGCCGCATCGTCAGCTCCATCGGCTTCACCGGGATCAAGTGAGGGAACACTGATGCGACTTCGTACGCTGACCGCGCTGGCCGGAGCGCTGACACTGTCCCTGGTGACCGGCTGCGCGAAGGGCGACTCCACAGGAGCGTCCGCGAACACGGTGACGTACTGGCTGTGGGACGCCAACCAAGTGCCCGCCTACCAGGCCTGCGCGCAGGGTTTCGAGAAGGAGAACCCGGGGCTGAAGGTGAAGATCACCCAGCTGGGCTGGAGCGACTACTGGACCAAGCTCACCGCGGGCTTCATCGCGGGCACCCAGCCGGACGTGTTCACCGACCACATCCAGAAGTTCGGCCAGTTCGCCGACCTGCAGGTGCTGGAGCCGCTCGACGACCTGGACGTCAAGGCCTCCGACTACCAGCCGGGCCTCGCCGCCAACTGGATCGGCCAGGACGGCCACCGCTACGGCACCCCCAAGGACTGGGACACCGTCGCGCTCTTCTACAACGACAAGATGGCGAAGGCCGCCGGTCTCACCGCCGACCAGCTCAACGACCTTTCCTGGAACCCGAAGGACGGCGGCACCTTCGAGAAGGCCATCGCCCACCTCACCATCGACAAGAACGGCAAGCGGGGCGACGAACCGGGCTTCGACAAGAACAACGTCAAGGTGTACGGCCTTGCCACCCAGGGCAGCGGCATGGCCGACGGCCAGACGCAGTGGAGCCCCTTCACCGGCTCGGCCGGGTGGAACTACACGGACAAGGCGCGCTGGGGCACGAAGTACCAGTACGACAGCAAGACCTTCCAGTCCGTCATCAAGTGGTACTTCGGCCTGGCCAAGAAGGGCTACATGGCGCCCTTCTCCGACTACAACATCCAGTCCAACCAAGGCAACACGCAGATCGCCGCGGGCAAGGCGGCCGCCGTCTTCGACGGTGCCTGGATGATCTCCACCTACAACGGCTTCAAGGGCAAGGACATCAAGACCGCCCTCCAGCCCGTGGGCCCGACCGGCAAGCGCGCCACGATGATGAACGGCCTCGCCGACTCCATCTCCAAGGCGTCCAAGAACAAGGCGGGCGCCCGGAAGTGGGTGGCCTACCTGGCCTCCGACAAGTGCCAGAAGGCCGTCGGCAAATACGGCGTCGTGTTCCCCGCCACCCCGGCAGGCACCGAGGCCGCCATCGCCGCCTACAAGAAGAAGGGCCTCGACGTCTCCGCCTTCACCGAACCCGTGGACGACAAGCAGAACTTCCGGACCTTCTCCTACCCGATCACCAACTACGCGGCGGACGTACAGGCGCTCATGCAACCCGAGATGGAGGCCGTCTACGGCAACGGCAAGCCGGTGAGCAGCCTCAGCGAGACCAACGACCAGATCAACCTGATCCTCGACCAGTGACTCGATCAGCAGTCGACCAGTCACTCGACCAGTGAAGGGCACGCCTTACATGACGTTCTCCCTCGGCATCGTCGGCGCCGGCCAGTTCTCCGGCCAGTTCGCGAAGCTGTTCCTGGCCCACCCCGGGGTCAGTGACGTGTACGTCACCGACCTCCTGCCGGAGCGGGCCGAGCAACTCGCCGCCGCCGAAGGCCTGACCGGTACCTTCCCCTCGTACGAGGCGATGCTGGAGTCGGCGGACGTCGACGCGGTCGCCATCTTCACCCAGCGCTGGACGCACGGTCCGCTGGTGGTGCAGGGCCTGAACGCCGGCAAGCACGTGTACTCCGCCGTCCCCATGGCGATCACCACGGAGGAGATCGCGGCGATCATCGACACGGTCAAGGCGACCGGGCTGACGTACATGATGGGTGAGACCAGCCAGTACAACCCGGCGACCGTGCACGCCCGCAACCAGATCGCCCAGGGCGCCTTCGGGCGGATCTTCTACGCCGAGGGCGACTATGTGCACGACATGGACCTCGGGTTCTACGAGGCGTACCAGTACAGCGGTGGCGAGAACTGGAAGGCGACGGCCAGCTATCCGCCGCTGCTGTACCCGACGCACTCGGTGGGCGGGGTGCTCGGAGCCTGGCAGACGCACGCGGTGAGCGTGTCCGCGATCGGGGTCGTCGACGGGCGGGGCGACGGCGTCTTCGACAAGGACGTCAGCCAGTTCGGCAACGACGTCTCCAACGCCACCGCGCTGTTCGAGGTGGCGGGCGGCGGTTCGTTCCGTACGAACGAGTTCCGGCGCGTCGGCTATCCCTCGCACATCCGGGAGTCGCGTTTCCGGTTCTTCGGGACGGACGCCAGCATGGAGCAGCTCGCCACGGTGGCCCTGTGGCAGGACAAGAAGGGGGTGAACGACATCAGCGAGCTGCTGGAGCCCAAGCCCACCCTGTCCCCCGACGATCCGTCGCTGCAGCACATCGCGCCGGACCTGCGGGCCGCCTTCACCTCCGGGTCGGCTCCCGTGCACGACCGGTCGCGTCTGCCCCGGGAGTTCGACAACCTCCACAACGGGCACGAGGGCAGCCACCACTTCCTCGTGGACGACTTCGTGACCGCGGTCAACACGCGGACACTTCCGTCCGTGAACGCGTGGGTTGCCGCCCGCTACACCCTGCCGGGCATCGTCGCGCACGAGTCCGCGCGGCAGGGTGGGGCGAGGCTGGACATTCCCGACTTCGGGGACGCGCCCGAGGTGTGACGGGCCGGTCCGTGCGTGAGCCGGGTGCCTGAGCTGCGTCAGGTGCCCGGCTTGCGGCCGTACACGTACACGTCGTCGTTCGTCTTCAGGAGCGACCAGTACTTCTTCGCGTCGGTCTTGGTCATGTTGACGCAGCCGTGCGAGCCCGGCGGGTTCCACACACTGACGCCGACCGAGTGGAAGGCCTGGCCGCCGTCGAAGAACTGGCTGTAGGGCATGGGCACGTCGTAGATCGACGAGACGTGGTCGATGTCCCGCCAGTAGATCTTCTTCAGCCCGGTGCGGGTCTCGTAGCCGTCCCGTCCGGTACGGACCGGTACCGGTCCGTACACGAGCCGGTCGCCGTCCTGGATCCAGCTGAGCTGGAGCGTGAGGTTGACGCAGGCGATGCGGCCCTTGTTGACGGGGCAGGTGCCGTTCCTGTTGGGGTTGCTGCCGACGGCCTTCTGCTTGAGCATGAGGTCCATGACGCCCCAGGTGACGGGGCCGGCGTAGCCGATGTTCGGCGTGATGCCGTGCTTGGTCTGGAAGGCCTTGATCGCCTGGCAGTCGGTGGCGGACTGCCGGCCGTCGACGGGCCGGCCGAGGAACTTCTCGACCTGCTTCTGGTACGGGCCGGTCGACGTGGTGCAGCTCGCCGCCTGCGCGGGAGCGGTGCCCAGTGCGAGTGTCAGCGGTGCCACCAGTCCGGTGATCCCGAGTGCGACGGCGCCCCGTCTGCGTATGTCCCCCATGACGGACCTTTCTCTGTATGTGCCGGCGGCCGATTCTGCTTCCTAGACACTCGGTCCGGGGAGGGGGTTGTGGGAAGACTCACGCCGATACGAAACGGTGACACGTCGCGATGATCACACTGCGGTAATTCACTTGGTTTTCGGTTCGGGAACCGTATCTCGGGGATAGAGTTCTCCTCATGACCAACAGTGATTCGATATCCCGCGTGGCCCTGAAGAAAATCACCCCCGACGTGTCCGGGGCGATGGGCTCCCTGCATGCCGCCGCCGTTTCCGCGGCCCAGGACGCGAAGGTCGAGCCGGAGCTCCTGGAACTCATCAGGATTCGGGCGTCGCAGATCAACGGCTGCGCGTTCTGCCTCGACATGCACACCAAGGACGCCCGCGTCCAGGGCGAGACCGAGCAGCGGATCTACGCCCTGAACGCCTGGCGGGAGACCCCGTTCTTCAGCGCGCGGGAGCGCGCCGCCCTGGCGTTGACCGAGGCGGTGACGCTGGTGCACGACGGTCACGTGCCCGACGCGGTGTACGCGGAGGCCGCGGAGGTGTTCGACGACCAGCAGATCGCCGCGCTGATCTGGGCAGCCACCGTCATCAACGCCTACAACCGGATCGCGATCGCCACACGGATGGTTCCGGGCGCCTATCAGCCCGTCCAGAAGCAGGGCTGACCCTCCGGAAAATAATATCCAGGAATACCCGGTGGGGAATTCCTGGATATTCGGGCACAACTTATCGCGCCGGGCCGTGTCTCTTTCGGCCCGGCGCTTCGTTGTTTCCGCGTTTGTCCCGTGAATTCAGTGGTCCGGCAGGGGCTCCATGATGTCGTCCAGCCACTGTCGCCATTCCGGGGCACGCACGGCGGGGCCCGCGGTCATCGGGCGGCCGGTCCATGCGCTCACGGGGCGGATCCCGTGGAGGGCGTTGACGAGCCACACCTCACGCCCGTCCAGCTCCGCGAGGGTGCGCTCGTGGTGGGCGACCCGGATGCCGGTGCGCGCGGCCCGTTCCTGGACGAGCGCCATGGTCACCCCGGCCAGGACGGGCAGTCGCGGCGGCGGCAGGCACAGGGTGTCGTCCTCCCACCACAGCAGGCTGGCGTTCGCCGCCTCCAGCACCACCCCGGAGGGCGCGATCAGGACCGCCTCGTCCGCGTCCGTCCCGGAGGCCCGGCCGCGGACGCGGGCCAACGCGTCCAGGTCGGGTCCCTTGCGGCGGGGCACGGTGCGCGGGTCGGGCTGGCCCGCCGCCCACACCCGTACGTCCGTGCGGAGCGGGGGCGCGTGCCGCAGCAGCAGCCGCAGCTCCAGGGAGCCCGCGGCGAGCTCCACGCGGGGGAACCACTCCCCCGTGCGCGGCAGCGCGGCGGCGATGTCGTGCCAGAACTCGATGAGCCGCCGCAAGGGAGGCGCGCCGCACTCGCCGCAGGCCCGCAGGAAGCGTTCACGGTGCCGGTCGAAGCCGCGCACCCGCCCGTCACGCAGCAGCCAGGAGTCCGCGACGAGCAGCCGTCCGCCCTGCGGCGGCGCGGGAGTAAGACCGCGGTTGGGTGACCATGCCAACAGTCCCTCCGCGATGGCAGGTTGCGTCAATGGGGGTCCCTTCAGTACTTGCGGCCGGCGGCGGCCGGGGAGCCGTGCCGGGGTCCGTAGGGTGCGTGCTCCAGCCAGGCGCCGCACCGCGGTACGACGGGGGCGAGGGCCGCCGCCGCGCGCTGCTTGGCGCGCACGACGCGCCGGTGGGGCCGCAGGTGTTCCAGGGCCGTGCCGGCGGCTTCGCTGTTGAAGAGGCCCGCCTGGCGCCGGAGTTCGGCGAAGGAGGCGACCGCCTCGGGGGTGCCGTCGGCGACGGCCCGCGCCGCTGCGGCCGCGTCCGCGATGCCGCTGTTCATGCCGCGCGCCCCGAAGGGCGGGAAGAGGTGGGCCGCCTCGCCGACGAGCAGCACCCGGCGGGCCGGGTCGGTGAAGGATGCCGCGACCTTGCGCAGGAAGCGGTACGTCGACACCCACAGGACGCGCTCGTCGTACCCGTCGCCCACGACCGAGGGGAGCCAGCGCCGTACGGCGTCCTCGGTGCCGTACTCCTCCTGCCGGTCGTCGTCGCGGCACTGCAGGTCCACCTGGAAGCCGCCGGTGAACGGCACGCGCATCACGCTGCGGCCGTCCAGTTCCGGGTGCTCGTAGTGGAAGACCCGCTCCAGCGGCAGTTCGGCGCCCGGGATGTCGGCGACGTCCACGACGACGTGGAAGCCGTCGCCGTGGGTGCCCTCCATGGCGATGCCGAGTTCGCGCCGTACGGTCGAGCGGGCGCCGTCGGCGGCGACGGCGTGGGTGCCGGTCCACACGCGGCCGTCCTCGTCGGTCAGGGCGACCTCGTCCGGGGTGACGCGCACACCCGCGACCTTGGCGCCCCACACGAACTCCACGCCGGCGTCCTCGCAGGCGGCGAGCAGGAACCGCTCGGTGTCCACCTGGCGCAGGCTGGTGAAGGGCGGGATGCCCGTGGGAGGCGGGAAGGTGCGGGCGTACACCTCGCGCCCCCGGTAGAGGGTGCGTTTGGTGTGCCAGGTCTGCCCGTACCCGGTGATCTCGGCGGCGAGTCCCGGGCGCATCCCGTCGAGGAGTTCGAGGGTCTCGCGGTGCACGAACAGGGCGCGGCTGCCCGGCCGTTCGCGGCCTTCGGGGTCGGCCTCAAGGAGCGTCACGGGGAGGTCCCGGGCCCGCAGGGCGAGGGCCGCCGACAGCCCGACGGGGCCCGCGCCGACGACGAGGGCCCGGCTCATGCAGCCGTGCTCTCGGCGAGCATGCGGGTGATCTCGACCCGCTTGACCTTCCAGGTGGCCGTCATCGGCAGGTCCTCGAACTTCCACTGGCGTGGCTCGGCCATCGCGGGCAGGTCGGCGGTGGCCTCCTGCCAGCGGTCCATGTCGAGGGGCCGCTCACCGCGTACGCACACCACGGGTACGGGTTCGCGGTCCGCACCCGGCACGATGACGACCTCGCGCAGTTCCTCGAGGCGGGACATCAGGGTGTCCTCGACCTCCAGGTTGCTGTGCACGGAGTCGATCTGGTCGATCTCGCGGTCGATCAGGTACAGGGCGCCCCAGCGGCTCTGGTAGCCCATGTCGCCCATCTCCCACCAGCCGTCGTTGAGTTGGCGGAGGTAGCGGTCGCGGGCTCCGAGGTAGGTGAGGATGCGGCCCCGGGTGCGGGCCTCGATGCGGCCCTGTGCTCCGGGCCTGACCCGCCTGCCGGACTCGTCGGCGACCCGCACCCGGGTGAAGCCGGGGATGCCGATGCCGACCCGGCGGCCGTCGGCGCGGGCCGCGCTGCGGCGGGTGAACCACTGGAAGGCGACCGGGCCGGTCTCGCTCTGCCCGTACAGCTGGATGAGCCACGGCGAGCGCCGCTGCGAGGCGTCCAGGAGCCGCTGCACGGTGCGCGGGTGGATCGCGTCGAACGTGGAGCCGTAGGAGCGGACGCGGGACAGCGGGGCTCCGGGCGCGTCGACCAACTCCTCCCACAGGACGAAGGTGTTGGGGTGGGTCTCGACGATGCCGGGGCGGTGCCGGGCGAGGATCGGGCCCACGGACGACGGGGCCGGGTCGACGATCAGGACCAGCGGGCTGCCGAAGTGCAGCAGGACGCCGAGCAGGTGGTAGAAGCGCGAGTGCACGAACGACATGTGCAGGGCGGCGGTCTCGCCGCGGGTGGGCCAGCCCATGGCCTTCTGCGGGACGAGCCGGTTCCACATGGTGTTCGGGCAGTGCACGGCGAGCTTGGGGACGCCGGTCGTGCCCGAGCTGTGCGTGATGAGGGAGGCATCGCGGGGGTGGAGCCGTACCGGCGCGGGGGTCGCGGCGCCCGCGTACTTCTCCAGCGGCTCGGCTCCGGGCGCGTCGTCCACGGACAGCGTCCGCCGTACGACGTCGGAGAGCTCGACGTCCTTGAGCGGGCCCTCCAGCTTGGCCCTGTCGGTGATCAGCCAGGGGCGGTGGAGGCGTTCGAGGAGCTGGCCGACCACGGGGCCCGCGAGACCCGGCGAGAGGAGGACGGGGACGGCTCCGATACGGGAGACGGCGCAGGTCAGCAGGACGATGTCGACGTTGTCCGTCTTGTGGACCACCACCTCCTCCGAGGGCCGCACCCCGGCTTCCCAGAGACGGCCGGAGAGTTCGTCGACCACCTCGGCCAGCACCGTGTAGGTGAGGTCGACGCCGAGGTCGGGGTTGACGTCGAGCGGCCGGTCGAGGGTGACGAAGACCCCGCCGTGGCGGTCGGCCGCCTCCCGGAGCATCGCGCCGAGGTAGAAGCCACGATCGGTGGGGAGCAGGGGCTGCGGCTGTCGCATGTGCCCAGTCCTTTCTGCGGAGTGCGCGGGCACGAGTCGGGGGCCACCGGCGGTTCTGGGTGGGGTCATGGTCACCACGCGCCCTGGCGGACGAGGTGACGGCGGAGCTTTCCGGTGGAGGTGCGGGGCAGGGACGGGACGAAGCTGACGCTGCGGGGGACCTTGAAGGCGGCGAGCTTGTCGCGGGCCAGGCAGATGAGTTCGGCTTCCAGGCCCGCCGGGATCGGGGTGGCGGGGATGACGAAGGCCCGCAGCCGGCTGGCACCGCGCTCGTCGGCGACGGCGGCGACCGCCACCTCCCGGACCGCCGGATGGGTGCGCAGGAGGGCCTCCACCTCCAGCGGGGAGACGGTGATGCCGCCGACCATCTCCATGTCGTCGGCCCGGCCCAGGTGCCGGAAGGTGCCGTCGGTCTCGCGGCGGGCCCGGTCCCGGGTGTTCAGCCAGCCGCCGACCAGGGCGCGCTCGGTCTCCTCGGGGCGGTTGAGATAGCCCGGGGTCAACGTCGGGCCGCGGACCCAGAGTTCGCCGGCCTCGCCGTCCTGCACCTGGCTGCCCGAGCGGTCGCGCAGCTCGACCTCGAAGCCGGGGACGGGACGGCCGACGGTGCCGGGGTGGTTGTGCTCGAAGCTGTTGGCGCAGAAGGCGTGTCCGGCCTCGGTCGAGCCGATCTGTTCCAGTACGGGCGCGCCGAGCAGTTCGGTGACCTGCTTGCCGAGGCCCGCGGGCATGCCCTCACCGGCCGACACGGCGGCGCGCACCGAGGCGAAGCACGCCTCGTGCCCGTTGCCCCGGTCCGCGACGAGCGCGGCGTACGCGGACGGCACGGAGTACAGCAGGGTCACGCGGTGCCGGGCGACGAGCTCGTCCACGGCGGCCGGCGTGGGGCGGCGGTCCACCAGGACGGCGGAGGAGCCGGAGAAGAGCGGGAAGACGAGGGCGTTGCCGAAACCGTAGGCGAAGTACAGCTTCGACACCGACAGCGTGACGTCGTCCTGGGTGACCCTCAGCAGCCGCCTGCCGATGAGGTCGTGGTACGTCTTCGGGTCACCGTGACAGTGGACGACTCCCTTGGGGCGGCCCGTGGTTCCGGAGGTGTACTGGATGTAGAGAGGGGTGTGCGCGTCCACGGGGTGGGCGTCGGCGGCCGGAAGTGCGGTCGAGCTGAGCGCGATCAGCTGGTCGGCGCCGAGGCGGGAGCGGCGCGGGAAGCGGTCGTCGAGTCCCGGCCCGGTCACGCAGAGGGCGGCCTCGGTGTCCTCGGCCATGAACTGGTGCTCGGGCGGGGTGAGTTCCGGGTTGACCAGGACGGCGACGGCACCGAGCCGGGCGGTGGCGAGGAAGGCCGCCACCCAGGCGACGGAGTCGGGCAGGGCGAGCAGCACCCGGTCGCCGGGACGTACTCCGTGGTCGTCGAGCACGGTGGCCGCGCGGGCCGCGAGGTCGTGCACCTCGCCGTGGGTGAAGGCGCGGTGGCCCTGGTGGAACGCGATCCGGTGGGTCCACTCGCGGCGCTCGGAGAGCGCCCTGAGATGGGCGGCGAGGTTGCCGGGCGCGGACATGTCGGCGGGGACGAGGGTGGGCTGCGGCATCGTCATCGGGCCGGCTCCTCGGCGGCGGCCCGGAGGGCGGAGCATTCGGCCTGTTGCTGATGGGCCCGGATCTGGGCCGCGGTCTTCAGCAGCATCTCGTCGTACTCGGCGACCGGGTCGGAGTCCAGGACGATCGCGCCGCCGGCCCCGAGGTGCATACGGCCCTCGGTGAACACCGCGGTGCGGATGACGATGTTGAGGTCGGCACCGCCGCTGCACCCGAAGTAGCCGAGGGCTCCGGAGTACACACCGCGGGCCTCGGTCTCCAGTTCGTCGATGATCTCCATGGTGCGCAGCTTGGGCGCGCCGGTCATCGAACCGCCGGGGAAGCAGGCGCGGACGGAGTCCACCGCGCCCGTGCCGTCGCGCAGGCGTCCCTCCACGGTGGAGACCAGCTGGTGCACGGTGGCGTACGACTCGGTGGCCATCAGGCGGGAGACACGGACGCTGCCGGTGGCGCAGACGCGGCCCAGGTCGTTGCGGAGCAGGTCGACGATCATGAGGTTCTCGGCGCGCGTCTTGTCGTCCGCGGCCAGCGCGTCTCTCAGCCGCGCGTCCTCGTCGGGCGTCGCGCCGCGCGGTGCGGTCCCCTTGATGGGCTTGGCCTCGGCGATGCCGTCCCGGGTGATCCGCAG
This sequence comes from Streptomyces spongiae, assembly GCF_009377185.1. Lineage (GTDB taxonomy): Bacteria > Actinomycetota > Actinomycetes > Streptomycetales > Streptomycetaceae > Streptomyces > Streptomyces spongiae. The sequence goes on along the minus strand of NZ_VJZC01000095.1, from coordinate 5,133 downwards.
GAAGCGCTCGGGTGAGGAGCCGGCCACGTCGAGGTCCCCGAACCTCAGGAAGGCCGCGTACGGTGCCGGGTTGAGGCGGCGCAGCACCCGGTAGTAGTCGTACGGCGCGTACGGCACGTGTAAGCGGGCGGCGTTGGTCAGGCAGATCTCGTAGCTGGTGCCCGCCCTCAGCTCGCGTTGGCAGGCCTCGATGTCCGCGAGGTAGGTCGCCCGGTCGCGGACCAGCCAGGGTTCGGCCGCTGCGGGGTTCGGCTCGGTGGGCGTGGCCGGGGCCGGGACGGCGGGGGCCACGAAGGTGAGCTGGGCGGTGGCGGTGTCGAGCCAGTCGGCGGCCTCGCGGGCTGCCTGCGGGGTGTCCTCGGCGAGGCAGACGGCGTAGGTGCAGCCCTCCTCGTGGTCCACGGCGATGAGCCGGTCGGCGAACAGCCAGCAGGAGTCCGGGGTTTCGGCCCGGTGGCGGTTCGGCGAGCCGCAGTCGGCCTTCGTCTCGTAGCCGAAGTAGCCGACGTAGCCGCCGGTGAAGTCGAAGGGCAGCCCGGTGCCGTCGACGCGACGGGTCGTCAACTGCCGCTTCAGGTAGTCGAAGATGCTCGCGCGGACCTTGCGCGGGGGCTGTCCGGGCCGCTCGACCTCGCAGACCCCGGCCTCGACGTCGTAGCGCACGAACTCCCCGAGGGGGCCGGTGCCGTCGCCGAAGAACGAGAAGCGGGCCCGTCCTTCCTCCACCTGGGAGCTGTCGAGCCAGAACGCGCGGGGCGCGTCGGCGCACATGCGGGTGAACGCGGCCTCGGTGTCGATCGCCGTGGCGATACGCCGGGTGTGCAGCCGGTAGGTCGGGCTGGGGGCCCGTCGCTGACGGGGGATCGCCGCCGCGGAGGGGGGGACCGCGGTGTTCTTCGTGCGCGGGCTGGAGGCCCGTTCCGCCGTCATGTTGCGGAAGTTGACGAGCATCCGGTGTCCGTAGTCGGTGAGCACGGACTCGGGGTGGAACTGGACGCCCCACAGGGGCCGGGTGCGGTGCCTCAGGCCCATGACAACCCCGTCCTCGGACCAGGCGGTGGCCTCCAGGGTCTCGGGCAGCGGCTCGCTCACCGCCAGCGAGTGGTAGCGGACCGCTGTGAAGTTCTGGGGCAGTCCCTGGAACAGGTCCCGGCCGTCGTGCCGGACGGCGGAGAGGTACCCGTGGCGGGGCTCGGGCGCGGGCTCCACGTTCCCCCGCTCCCCCACGGCGATGCCCTGGTGGCCCAGGCAGACGCCGAGGACGGGGATGTCGGCCTGGGCGATGACCCGTGCGGCGATGCCGAAGTCCCGCGGCTCCGCGGGGTGTCCGGGTCCCGGCGACACCACGACGTTGTGGAATTCCCGAAGGTCCGGAATGCCGTCGGGCGGGGTGTCGTTCAGGACTACCACCGGTTCCTCACCGTTGACCTCGGCGATCAGCTGGAACAGGTTGTACGTGTACGAGTCGTAATTGTCGATGAGCAAGGTCTTCACCTGCCCACCCCCCTTTGATCGTTCGCGGGCCTAAGCGGCCCGTCGTTTGTGCCGTCCGCGGAGTGCCTGGAGCGGCGGGTACAGCCATTTCTTGAAGAAACGCTGCAGTCTCGGCATGAGAATCCACGTGACGATGGCTGTCACGGACAGACACAGCAGCAGTGTACGGAAAAGAGGATTAAGACTGTTCAGATATGGGAGTACGGTCAGATTGAATAAGAGTACGGGCGGGAAGACCGCACTCATGTTGACGAACCAGAGTTTCCATTTCGGTGGCGGGCGGGGTGCGGCCGGGGTCACGGTCTGGGAGTCGAACCACTCCTTGGAGCCGGTCATGCTCCGCCGGCCGGTCTCCCGTCCGACCGACTCGAGCCGGGCGGCCCACTCCGCCCAGGTGACCGAGTTCTCCCAGGCCCGGGCGGAACCATCGCTGTCGAAGCGGTAGACCACATGCCAGTCCGCCTCTCCGTCGACCAGTACGCCACCGCCGAGGAAACCCGGCTGCCGCGCGCCCGCACGCAGCACGGCCCACCCCCAGGAGTGGAAGTCGGCCTCACGGCCCGGCGCCACGCGATACGCCACGGTGACGGTAACGGGATTCCTGCTCACCCCGTCGAGTACGGATAACGGCCACGTCACGTTCAAAGATTCAACGAAGAATTTTCGACTGTCCGAAACGTAACGGCATGTCACCATTTCATCCTGCTTGATGCCATCTGGCGAACCATACTGCGGGTAACTTTCCCAGAATCCTCGAAAGCGGTTGCCGGGTCGGTAAAGAAAGGAGCAGGATCGCCATCCGGCTCGTCAGGGAAACAAAGGAGAGCCATGTCCCGATACGACTGGAACATGAACCACGAGGGAATTGATCGGGCCCGTGCGGCGATCGAGCCCACCCGAAAGGAAGTGACCACTCACCCGATCTACCAGCGGATGAGAAGTCGCGCGGACATGGCCACGTTCCTGGAACACCACGTGTTCGCGGTATGGGACTTCATGTCGCTCCTGAAATCACTCCAGCGGGAACTGACCTGCGTGGACGTCCCCTGGGTGCCGCGCGGATCAGAGGTGAGCCGGCGGCTGATCAACGACATCGTGCTGGTGGAGGAGAGCGACGAGCTGAACGGCGGCTTCACCAGTCACTTCGAGCTGTATCGCGCGGGCATGGACGAGGCGGGGGCGAACACGTCACGGATCGACACCTTCCTCGATCTGATCAAGGAGGGCCACGACGTGTCCGCCGCCCTGCGCGTCGCCCAGGTCCCGGGCCCGGCAGCCGAGTTCGTCCGCACGACCTTCGAGATCATCGCCGACCGGCCGCTGCACTGCCGCGCCGCCGCGTTCGCCTTCTCCCGGGAGGACCTCATCCCGGACATGTTCGACCAGGTGATCAAGGAGGAGGGCACCGACCGCTTCCCGCTCTTCCGCGACTACCTCGCCCGCCACATCGAGGTCGACGGCGAGGAACACACCCCGATGGCCATGCAGATGGTCGCCGACCTCTGCGGCGAGACCGACACCCGCTGGCAGGAGGCGGCTCAGACGGCGACGCTCGCCCTGGAGGCGCGGATCCGGCTGTGGGACGGCATCGTCGAGGCCATGGAGTGACGGGACCGGGCTGAGAACCCGCGACGACCCCCTCGGACCGACGGCCGTAGGACGACGGCCTCGGGCCGAGGGCTGTGGGGAGCCGCCCGCGCTGGGGTTGCGGGCGGCTCCCCCACGATCTCGAACGGCCCCGACTCGGGCAACGAGTTGAGCAGCTGTAGCGTGACCGGCGTACTGGAAGGGGAGGGCAACCGGCCCACCACGCCCTTCCCGCCGGAGGTACCCGATTCCGTGACCGTCACGAAGGCAGCGCCACCCCGCCCCGACCGCCCCGACGCGGACGAGCCGCAGGGCAGGCAGCTCAACTCACCCCTCGTCCTGACCATGCTGCTGCTCCTGGTGGTCGCCCTGCAGGGGCAGATCCGCGGGGCCCTGGCCGCGCCGGTGATGCAGAGCTGGATGACCGTGTTCGTGGCGGTGGTGGTGCAGGCCCTGCCCTTCCTCGTGCTCGGTGTGCTGCTGTCGGCGGCGCTCGCGGTGTTCGTACCGCCGTCGTTCTTCGCCCGCGCCCTGCCGAAACGACCCACGCTGGCGGTGCCGGTCGCGGGGATGGCCGGCGCGGTGCTCCCCGGCTGCGAGTGCGCCTCCGTGCCGGTGGCCGGAGCGCTGGTACGGCGGGGCGTCACCCCGGCGGCGGCGCTGGCCTTCCTGCTGTCCGCCCCCGCGATCAACCCGATCGTGCTGACCGCCACCGCCGTCGCGTTCCCCGGCAACCCGGAGATGGTCCTCGCCCGGTTCGTGGCCAGTCTGCTGGTGGCGTGCGCGATGGGCTGGCTGTGGCACCGGCTGGGCCGCACCGACTGGTTGAAGCCTCCGTCCCGTCCGTCGACGGACGGCCTCGGCAAGGGGGCCGCGTTCTGGGGGTCCGTACGGCACGACGTGATGCACGCGGGCGGTTTCCTCGTCGTGGGCGCGATGGCCGCGGCCACGCTCAAGGCCGTGGTCCCGGAGCACTGGCTGCGGAGTGCGGCCGACAACCCGGTGGTGTCGGTCCTCGCGCTCGCGATCCTCGCCGTCCTGCTGTCGATCTGCTCGGAGGCGGACGCGTTCGTGGCGGCGTCCCTGTCGCAGTTCTCGCTCACCGCCCGGCTGGCCTTCCTCGTCGTGGGGCCGATGATCGACCTGAAGCTGTTCGCGATGCAGGCGGGCACGTTCGGCCGCGGTTTCGCGCTGCGCTTCGCCCCGGCCACGTTCGCGCTGGCCGTCCTGATGTCGGTCCTGGTGGGGGCGGTGCTGCTGTGAACCGCCAGGCCCAGGCAGTCGTCCTGTTCCTCGTCGGCGTGGCCGTGCTGCGCGCCGGCTTCACAGACCTCTATCTCCGGTACGTCAAGGCCGGGTTGCAGCCACTGCTCCTCCTGGCCGGTGCCGTCCTGATCGTCGCGGCCGCGGCGACCCTCTGGTACGACCGGCGGCCCCCGCACACAGCCGACGGCGGCGAAGCGGAGCACGACGAGGGCCACGAGCACGGCCACGCCCACCGTGAACCGCGCGTCTCCTGGCTGCTCGTCCTGCCACTGGTCGCCCTCATCCTGGTCGCCCCGCCCGCCCTGGGCTCCTACAGCGCGATGCGCGCGGGCACCGCACTGCAGCAAACGCCCTGGGGCTACCCGAAGCTCCCCGCGGGCGACCCGCTCCGGCTCAACCTGGCCGACTACGCCGGACGCGCGGCGTACGACCACGGGCGCTCCCTCGGTCACCGCCACGTCAAGGTGGCCGGCTTCGTCGCCCTGGACAAGAACGGCACCGCCTATCTCGTCCGTATGGCCCTCAACTGCTGTGCGGCGGACGCCCAGCCGGTCAAGGTCGGCCTGTCCGGGAACCTGCCGCCCGTCCTGCAGCCGGACACCTGGCTGGAGGTCACCGGCACCTATACCGGCAAGCGCATCAAGGACCCCGTCAACGACGGCGTCATCCCCTTCCTCGAGGTCGAGAAGGCCAAGCCGGTCAAGGCCCCGCGCGACCCGTACGACGAGAGCTGGAACGGCTGAGGGCCGCACCGGCTCAGTGGCCCGGCGGGGGCGGGTGCCGAAC